>JAHFDK010000402.1 GCA_023249095.1 Candidatus Rokuibacteriota bacterium
CGTCGTACGGCGGCCAGATCGCGGTCATCGTCTTCCACAGCGCCGGCTTCTCCGCCGCGGTGGCGGGGCGCGCGCGCGCGCTGAAACGGTCCGCCATGACCTGCACCTGCACGACCGGCTGCGCGACCAGGTTCTCGTACCAGCCCGGATGCGTCGGCGCGCCGCCACGCGAGGCCACGACGAGGTAGCGGTCGCCGGCTCGGCCGTAGATCAGCGGCGTCGTGCGTGACTGGCCGGAGCGCCGGCCCGTTGTCGTCAGGAGCAGTGTCGTGACGCCCTCCCAGATGTGTCCGTCCCGTCCGCCGGTCTCGATGTAGCGGCGCGCGTGCTCCTGCTGCCAGCCGGGCGGCCGGCCTCCGGGTCCGGGTCGTGCTGTCGCCATGATCTCCTCCTCGGGTGGACGGCTTACTTGACCGACTCCGGCGCCACCGCGCGTCCGAGGCGCGCGGCCTCGTAGATCGCCAGCGGCACCTGGAGGATGTGCTTCGCGGCCTGGACGTCCTGCGCCGGCTGGCGCCCGGCGAGCAGGCCGTCGATGAAATCCACAGCCGCCCCATCGAAGCCGAGACGCCAGTCGGCCGGCACCTGATAGCTGACGGTCTCCGCGCCGCGGATCACCACCACGGCCGGCAGGTCGAGCATCTCGCCGGTGCACCGGGTCACCCAGATGATGCCGCGGCTGCCGTGGATCTCGAAGAACTCGTCCGCGTGGTAGTAGCGGGAACGGATGGTCATCTCGGGGGCGTAGGTGTAATCGATGACGCCCAGGCAATCGCGGCCCTTGAAGCGCCACATGGCCGCGGCCGGCGTTTCCATGAGGAGGTCCTTGCCCCGAGTCACGATGGCGGAGACGTCGCCGATCTCGCCGATCCAGTACGCGGCGGTGGCGTACTTGTGCACGCCGTCGTCATAGAGCGGGCCGCCCGGATTCCGCCCGGGATCGCGGCGCCACACCATGGCGTCGGGCTCGAGCTCCATCGCCTGCCCCGTGACGTGCTGGGCGCGCGTGGTGTGGATGCGCACCAGCGACGGCTCGCCGATGGCGCCGGCGTCGAGCAGCTCCTTGGCTTTCACGATGGGCGGGTAGTAGAGGAAGTTCTCGGTGACGCGGAACATCGTCCGCGCCCGCGCCACGGCGGCCGCGATGCGGTCGGCTTCGGCGATGGTGGTCGCGAGCGGCTTCTGACACGAGACGTGCTTGCCCGCCTCGAGGGCCGCCACGATCTGGTCGGCGTGGAGCCAGGTGGGCGTGAGGAGCTCCACCGCGTCGACCGAGGCGTCGTTGAGCACCTGCGCGAAGTCCGAGTACACGCGGGGCGAGATGCCCCACTCCCGGGCCCGCCGCTTCGCCCGCTCGGGCGCGGTGTCGCACAGGGCCACCACGTCGCACCGCGGGTGCTGCAGATATCCGGGCGCGTTGAGCTGAGAGATGTTGCCGCAGCCGACGATCGCCAAACGTACCCGGTCGAGGAGGCGGCTCACCACGCGACTGTAGCGTGAGGGCGTGTAGGGAGCAAGACGATGCCTCGGTGGTCACGGTCGCGACGACAACCCGTAGAGGTTGAAGGGCTCCGACCTACTTCGCGGGAGCGCTCGGTGCCGGCGTCGGCACCACGACGCCCGGCGCCAGCGGGATCTCCTCCACGAGCGTCACTTTCGTGACGTAATATCGGGTCTCGCCGAAGCAGCTCGTCGGCAGCCCGACCTTCTGCTCGTAGTGCAGCGCGACGCGCCGGCCCATCAGCTTGTTGATCTGCGCCCCGACATTGTTCTCCCACACCGTGAAGACGAACTTCTCGGTCGCCGCGCCGGGCATCGACACCATCGCCAGCTCGCCTTCCCAGGTCTTGCAGATCCAGCCCTTGCGGGAAAATTTCTGCACCCATCCGGCGCGCTCGCCGACCGCATAGCTCCAGGTCAACGTGGCCCAGAAGTAGGCCGCGACCAGCGCCACGATTACCAGCAAGCCGATCAGCACGCGGAGCTTGCCGATGCCACGTTCACCACACGCAGTCATTTCGCGTTCCTCCCGGGTATGCTCCTTCGACCCGATGATCATAAGCCTGCTCGGGGAGCTTGCGGGCCAGGGGTGTTCGGCGGAAGATGGCGTGCCGAAGATGACGTCCCCCCTGAGCGTGCTGCGACCGGGTGTGCGCCGACTTCCCCTGCGTGGTGCCGATCTCGTCCTGATGGCGCCGCACCCACGCTGGAAGGGCATCGGGCGGAGCCACAACACCATTCTCGTGGTTGAGTGTGATGGCCCCATCGCCTCCGAGCGGATCAGCCGCGCCCTCGATCGATTCCTCGACGTGTGCCCGTGGCCGGCGGCGCGGCTGCGGCGGCCGTTCCCATGGGGGAAGCTCCACTGGGTCGCGGGCGCCCGCGCGGCGCTGACCCGTCCGCCGGTACGGCGCGTGACGCTCGCGGCGAGGGAGCAGCTCGAGCGGGAGCTGGTGACCGAGCTCGACGCGAGCATTGACCCTCGACGAGAGGCGCCGATCCGTGTCCTGCTCCTCGACGGCGACCGCGAGGGGACGAGCTTTCTCGTGCTGACGTGGTTCCATCCCCTCATGGACGCTCGAGGTGGGCAGAACCTCGTGGCGCACCTGGACCATCTGGACCGGCACGCGGGCGAAGCGCCCTGGGGCGGCACCCCTCCGGCCTTCGTACCCGAGCGCGATCCGCGGCCGCTCAGGGAGCGCAGTCGTATCGCCAGAGGGAGCTTGAAATACATCCGGACTGTCGCTCCCGTGCCGCCAATCTCGCCGGGGACCGGGCTGGTGCCACAGGGGCGAACTTGCTTCAGGCAAGAGAGCTTCGTCGAGTTGGGCCCCACCGCGGGACAGCGCGCCACCCGGGAGATCACCTGGCGCCTGGCCGTGGTCGGCAAGGCGATGGCCGAGCTGTGGGACCGGCGGGGTCTCGCGGCTGTCCCCTTCCTGCTTCCCATTTCGGTGGACTTGCGGCCGAAGGGGGATCTGGGACCCACCTTCGGGAACCAGCTCGGATTTCACTTCGCGCGGTTCCTGCCTTCCGACACGGCCGACGTGCCGGCGCTGGCTCGAGCGCTGCGCCGCCAGATGGCCGATGCCGTCCGCGACGGGCAGATCGACGCCAACGCGGTGTCCCTGGAGTTCCTCCACTACCGCCCGCTCTCGATGATGCTGCGCGTGCTGCCGTGGACGGCAGGCGGCGAGCTGTTCTCCTTCAACTGCGCGGACCTTGCGGACTGGCCGCCGGCCCTCGAGGAATGCTTCGGGCGCCGCGTCCTGAACGCCTATCACGTCCCCGTCGTTCCTCCCAGGCCTGGGATCGGGGTATTCTTCAACCGCTGCGCGAGTCGGAACAACCTCGTTGTATCGTGGATCGAGGGCGTCGTGAGCGACGCCGAGGCGGCACGGATCATCGAGGTGATTCGTGACGGAATGGGATGGACCAGGACACCATGAATACCAGCACCGGGCAGCCAGAGCGTTTGCGGGTCGCAATTGTCGGGGCGGGGCCCGCGGGATCCGCCCTGGCGATCCTGCTCGCCCGCCAGGGCGGCGACGTCACGCTCTTCGACGATGGCCGCCGTCCGGAGCTGCTCGTCGGGGAATCGCTCGTCCCTGCCGTGGTCCCGATTCTGCGACGTCTCGGCCTCGAAGAGGAGACCGCGAGCTTCAGCCGCGTCAAGCCCGGCGTGTCTTTCATCTGGTCGCCCACCGACCGTCTCAGCGTCACGTTCAAACGCTTCACCCCCGCCGTGTTCCCGTACGCCTACAACATCCCGCGCCCGCACTTTGACGAGGCCTTGTTCACCAAGGCGATCGCCGCCGGAGTACGACACGTGCCGGTCCGAGCCCGGCTACAACCGGCCAGCGAGCAGGGGGCGGGCGCGGAGCTGGCACTCGCTCCCGAGACACTGGCCGCGGCGCCAGCGATGGAGGGCCGCCCGCCCCACCTCATCGTTGACGCCACAGGGCGGGCCCGCCATGCGGCCCGCGTGCTGGGGATTCCGGCCCGTCTGGGGCCGCGAAAGGATGTGGCGCATTTCGCTCATTTCGAGGGCTTCAGCTGGGACGACGCGCCCGGGCAGGTGCTGATCGCGCGCGGTGAGGCCGGCGGCTGGAGCTGGTGTATCCCGCTCCAGGAGCGGCTCTCGGTCGGCATCGTGTTGGGGCAAGATGACGCGGCCCGCCTCGGGCGCACGCCTGACGAACGGCTCGAGCGCGCCATCGCGACCGACCCCTGGCTCTCTTCCGTCGTCGGCGACGGAAAGCGGATGACCGACGTGGCCACTTACGCCAACTACCAGCTCATCTCCGAGCGCGGTTACGGGCGCGGCTGGGTTATGGCGGGGGACGCCTTTGGCTTCATCGACCCCATGCTCTCACCCGGGGTCTTCCTCGCGCTCCGCTCGGCCGAGCTGCTGGCCGATGGCCTGGCCCCGTGGCTGAGACGGGGGTCGGCGCCGTCGCCAGCCGAGATGCATTCGGTGCTGGCCTCGTACGCTGAGACCCAGAACGAGATGCTGTCCGCATGGTTCGAGCTGGTGGCCTATCTCTACGATGGGCGGCTGGCGGCGATGGTCCGGGTCGGGCG
>JAHFDK010000403.1 GCA_023249095.1 Candidatus Rokuibacteriota bacterium
TCCGATGTCGACTGTCTCATTCGACTTGACAACTTCCGGAGTGCGGGAAAGCCGCTCCCTCGGATCTGTGGGGGCGAAAGCCGAATGGCTGAGCTACCCGACCACCACCCCCCTGGGCTAGTCCTTCGGCTTCCTCTTCTCCTGGATGATCGCGGTCTTGATGTCGATGATCGCCGCGTGGCACGACCGTTCGGCGACGGTAAGCAAGGTCTCAGCGTCCTGGAGCTCGCACGTCACGACGGCCGTGCCCGAATTGCGAACGCTTCCTTCGACATGCCGGGCATTCGACAGCGCCTTGGATGCGGGGGATTGCTGCGAGAGCCCTTCCTGCAAGCACCGGAACGACGCTTCAGTGAGCACGATCGTGAGCATAAGCCACCTCCTGCTCCCGAGCGCTGGAACCATAGCACCGATCGTCGAGTCCTTTAACAGGAGCTCCCAGCTTATTTTTAGACGTGGGCGATCCGATGGCCCCCCCTCCCGGTGGGCGGCCCGAAATGTCGTTGCCACTTCGCCTCAGTGATCCTCGCATCCTGCAGCAACAACGGATCGCACGGCGTCTGGAGCATATATCGAAGCAACCACTACGGGGATTGGCAACCTACCGCAAGTGAGGATCTTCTTGATGTACGCGGCAACTCTGCATCGAGCGCTGAGGGTCGATGTATGACTCGAATCACGGAGAAAAACGCGGCCGAAATGGGTACGATTCGCCCGTAGCATGCTCCAAAGCGCGCTGGTAGTACAACGTTGGGTGAAAACCCAACGGGCTACGGCGCGCGCCGTAGCCCGGTGTTCTACTTGGGGGGCTGGACTTGAACTCCCCTTTTCCTACTTACAAGGCTTCTCCTGCTTGCACGCACTGATCAGAAACGTGTGGCCGATATCGCCGCCGTCCCACCCGGAGAACGGCCAGTCATTGATGATCTTGGGGTTCACCACCACCTCGATGTACACATCGAAGAGCGGGATAACCTCGAAGTTCTCAAACTTGTAGTTGCCGATCTTGCGTAGTTGGGCATCCGCCGCCTTGGGATCGGAGATCTGCAGCAGGTCTTCCCACATCTTGTAGACCGTATCGTCCTCGAACCAGTGTCCTACGCCCTTCCCGGCGTTGAACAGGGCGATCTGCGGCTCCACCGCCTTTTTTGAGGGGACACCGCCCCTGATGTACCAGTTCGCTCGCCGCTCCCGCACCTTGGGCTGGACGACGGCCACCAGGTCGGTCTCTTCCAGCTCCAGTTCGATGCCCACCTCACGCAACTGGGTGGCCACGGACTCCATCACCTGGACGAGCTCCGGCGCCCCGGCGAACGGAAACAACCACGCCTTCGCCTTGAAGCCCTTGGGGTATCCGGCCTCGGCCAGCAGTTGCCTGGCCCTCTTTGGGTCGTAGCCGTACATATCCGGGAAGCGCTTCTCCCAGCTGGGGTCCCAGCCCGGCAGGTCGGGATAAAAGCCCGCCACATAGGTGTACGTCGCCCGGCCCTTGTACAGCACCTTGAGCAGTTCCTCGCGGTTGATGGCCTTGTTCATGGCCTGCCGCACCTTCTTGTTGGTCCACGGCACCTTGAGGTCGAGTCTCCCGGTGGTGCCCCCGTATTCGGTGTAGCGCTTCGTGGCCTTGTCCTCCGTGCCAAAGTACAGTCCACCGAAAGCGATGACGGTCTGTTGCGCCACCTGCCTGCTGCGGATGAGCTTGAACCCCTTGGCGAGCGCATCGTCGGTGAGATCCCTGTTGATCTCAGTGAGGTGGCTCTCGCCGGCCAGCAGTTGGGCAAAGCGCGGCGGCTCCTCGACGTTCCAGGTCATCTTGATCTCTTTCCAGTCCACCACACCCCACTTCCAGTGCGGCGTCGGGGCGCGCTCGTACAACACATAGCGGCCGAGTTGGCGCTCCTTGAAAACATACGGCCCGGTGCCTGCCGGTCTCGTCTCGTACCCCGTCTCCCCTTCCTTGTCCCACTGCGCCTTGCTGAAGATGATCAAGCTCGACGCGCTCGAGTAGTAGAACTGCAAGTCGAGGCACACGACCTTGCAGTGCATGACGACCTCGTGGTCGTTGATCACCTCCACCCGCTGGACGGCGCACATGCCTTGCTTGTAGCCAACCAGCGTTGGGTCCTTACGGCCCGGGTAGTTGGGGTCGCACCACAGGGCGTGGTTGTGCACCACGTCCTTGGCAGTGAACTCGCCATAGCCGTGGTGGAATTGCACGCCCTTCTGCAGCTTGATGCGCCAGGACCGGCCGTCCCTGGCCATTTCCGAGCTCTTGGCCAGCCACGGATTGTAGCCGCCTGACGAGACGTCGACCTCGAACAGCCACTCGAACGCCGGATCGTGCTGAATATTGTGGTCCGGGGTGCCGTTGATCCAGGGGCGCATGTAGTCCCGATACGGGTTGATGAGACCCATCACCAGACGGTCCACCTTGGCCTTCCCGGTAGCGGGTTGGGCCTGGGCACTCACGCCCGTCAGCAACAGGAGGAGCACTGGCAGCAGGCAGACCAGTACGTTGCGCTTCCCGAATCGCATCTGCACCATGGTCGTCCCTCCCTACACGGTTTCTCCTGCCGACACGCCCTCGAGTATCGGGCGGTTCGTGGTGTTCGCGGCGGAAAGACGGGCCAGCCGGTTCATAAGCGTCTCTCGTGAATGCACGCGGCCTCGATGGACGCGTACGCGTCAGCGTCGACGTTGTGGTTAGTGGGCAGTTTCGAGAATTGATGCCGAGGGACCGACCCGAGCCGGGGTCTCCCGCAACCCCGCGGGCCCGAACCGTTGATGTTAGAAGGCGGGACAGAACCTACGCGCCGAAAGCGGTCGCCGTCAAGGGCAATTTCGGGCGGGGCGGGAGGTCTCTCGCACCTTGAGATTGAGAACCCTGAGCGGCGCTCCCCCGAGATAGGCCGCAATGTCTTCGACGGTATCGCGATAGCGAACCCGATACTGTTCCTCGGTCACATAGCCGACGTGCGGCATCAGCAACGTGTTGTCGAGCAGCTTGAACGGATGGTCCGGCGGCAGGGGAGGGAGGCGGCACTGGACGCCGGCGAGCGCACGGACGGGATCACGACGGAAGAGCATGACGAATTGCGCCGGCTCCGGCGTGAGGTCCGCCAACTCCGCGAAGAGCGTGCGATCCTGTCAAAAGCCGCGGCCTGGTTTGCACGGGAGCTGACCCAGGCTGCGACAATGAGCAGCGCGACGGCGAGACGCGGGCGAGGATCGCCTCAGAGGGGCGTACCCAGCCTTCCCTTCTCGGAAAATCTTGCGCCGGCGAGCGCCGCCGGGTCAACTCGTGGCTATGCGACACGAACGGCAGTCATCCAGACGCACGGACAGACGAACGCCCCGGCCGAGGGCACCGGGGCGTGAGCAGGTTTAGCGGGGCGGGCGGCGAGCGGTGCGGCGAGGATCGCACCGCAACACGTTAGGAAGCTCCGCCGATCCATTACTCGATCACCTGATTCGCCCGTAACAGCAGCGACGGCGGGATCGTCAGGCCAAGCGCCTTGGCCGTCTTCATGTTGATGACCAGTTCAGCGCGCGGCAGCCCGAGGGCCGCACACGTGGGGCGATGCCCAGCCGCGGTCCGATCTGGGTAACCGTCGCCATCACGAGGTCTCGGTGGCCAGCGGCGTTCCCAGCAACGCCGCCCCGAGCGGGCAGTCAGGCCTCGCCCCGATCGCACTCGGCCGTCAGGGCGCGCCAAGCCTCGAGGTGGAACTTCTCAGGGAAATGTATCGCCAGTTGCCCGATGGCGTTCTCCAGAGCCGCTGTCGTAACGGTCAGCTCGACGGACGGGCCCAGTTCATTCATGGAACGGTCGTGAGCTTGGGGGCCCAGTCGGCCGCCGCCGCTTTTGCCAACCTTCGGCAGGAACTTGACGACTTGGAGCGATGAAAATGATGACCGCTGCGCTCGTCGCCCGCAAGCCGATGACCTGGCGCTTCCCCTACTTCGACCTAGCCTCCGGCCTCTTCGTTCCGCAGCTCGTCACGTGGGTCATCGAGGACTCAGCGCGTTCAGGGGGGGGCCGGTGGCTGCGATGCGCCCCGCCGAGAAGAGAACGACGTCGGAGACGAGGCGCTTGCCGGACTCAGGTAGATGACCGCACGCTGCGGAGGGCCGTCGGACATCTCGATGGACTCAACAGTCTCCCTCAGGCGAAACGTGACGTTGCGGCGGCGCATCTGGTGGATCAGCTCTTCCACGATCTCGCTGTCTAAGAACTCAAGCGGCCGCTCGCGGTCCGGGCTCGCCAGGCCGCTGAAGAAGGTGGGCGGCGAGAGGTGATTTTCACCTTGTTCCGTCTCCCCCCCGACATGACGAACGAGGCATTCGCGCGCGACGTCGAATGGGTCGAGCGAGATCTGAGTTCAAATCGCTGCTCGAAGGGTGACCACTGCCTCACTCCCAGCTCTTCGGGACGTTCACATAGGAGCGATCCAGGGCGGCGACGGACGGACAACCGAGCAGCCGCAGCGTGCGATCCAGATCGGCCCGCAAGATCTCGATGGCTCGCGCGATCCCGGCTTCGCCGGATGAGGCGAGGCCGTAGGCGTAGGCGCGACCGCAG
>JAHFDK010000128.1 GCA_023249095.1 Candidatus Rokuibacteriota bacterium
CCTTCGCCAAGGACCCCGAACGTGCCCGCGTGTTCGCCGAGAGTGAGAAGAATGGCCCCATCGTGCAGCAGGTGGCCAACACGATCCTGCGCCCGACGGCCTTCTCGCCGATGAAGTGACGCCTGCGGCCATGAAGGTCTCGTTCTTCGAAACCGCGCGCTACTGCGCGCCTCAGACGCTGCCGTCCGAGTGGCCGGTGCCGTCCGGGGCGTACGACCGTGACGCCGGCGCGCGGGCCTATCGGGGCATGATCGAGCGTCTCGAGTACGTCGAGGAGCTCGGCTTCGACTGGGTCAGCGTTTCCGAGCACCACTACTCCCCGCGGATCCTGACCCCGGCCCCGATCGTCTCGGCGTCCTACATCGCCGCGCGCCTGCAGAAGATCAAGATCGCCCTGCTCGGCCCGATCGTCCCGCAGAGCAATCCGGTGCGCGTGGCCGAGGAGCTGGCGATGCTCGACACCCTGGCCCAGGGGCGCCTGGTCGTCGGGCTGCTGCGGGGAACGACGAACGAGTACCTGACCTACGACCTCAACCCGGCGGAGGCGCGGGAGCGAACCGACGAGGGCATGGAGCTCATCCTCCGAGCGTGGACGGAGCCGCAGCCGTTCGGCTGGCAGGGCCGCCACTTCCAGTACCGTACCGTGTCCATCTGGCCGCGTCCGCTGCAGCAGCCTCATCCGCCCACCTATGCCCTCGGCACGAGTCGAGAGTCCTGCGAGTTCGCCGCGCGCAACCACCTCGGCTGCGGCGTCTCCTACGGCTCGTTCGAGGCCGTCGGCAAGGCCACGCGGTACTACCGCGAGCAGTGCGCGCGCCACGGCTGGCAGCCGGCGCCGGAGCAGATCATCTATCGGGCGAACATGCTCCTGGCCGAGACCGACGAGGAAGCCCAGGCGTTGCTACGTGAGCAGCCGAACCAGCGGCCGTTCTCCATGCGGCCGGGCGTCAGCGCCGCCCTCATGAAGCTCGATTCCCGCAACATCGCCGGAGAAGCGCGGGCACCGATCGTGAGCGGCGCGCTCCCGACGACGTTCATCGGCAGCCCGGACACGATCGTGGAGCAGGTCCGGCGCTGTCGCGACGTGGTTGGAGCGGGCGTGCTCGACCTGTCCCTGCACCCGCCGGGGTCCGGCGATCTGGAGCCACTCATGTGCGCGCTCGAGCTGTTCGGGAAGAAAGTGCTGCCGCGTATTCGCGACATCTGAGGGGGGCCGGAGTAGTGTTCAGCGAAGGCTACGTCGAGGCGGACGGCTTTCGGATCCGGTACATGGAAGCCGGGCAGGGTGCCCCGCTGGTGCATTTCCACGGGGCGGGCGGGCTGCGCCTCACGCCCGCGCACGACCTCCTGGCTCGCCACTTCCGAGTGGTGGCTTTCGAGATGCCCGGGTTCGGTCAGTCGCCCGAGAACAGCCGGACACGGAGTATGCCCGAGCTCGCATCGACCATGGCCCAGGCGGTCAAGAACCTCGACCTCGACACCTTCAACCTCATGGGCACGTCCTTCGGTGGGAAGACGGCGCTCTGGCTGGCGCTCCAGGCGCCGGAGCGTGTGCTCGCCCTCGTGCTCGAGGCTCCGGCCGCGATTCGTCAGGAGGGCGCCGAATCTCCCTCTGGCTCCCCCGAAGAGATCGCGCGCCGCCTGTACGCTCACCCCGAGCGGCTCGCCGCCATCCCGGCGCCCGACCCGGCCATACGGGCGAAGACGCAGCCGCTGGTCCAGCGACTGCGCGGGCCCGACCGCGACGCTGATCTCGAGAGTCGGCTCCCTAGCCTCGCTACGCCGACTCTGGTGCTATTCGGCACCCGGGACAGCGTGATCGCGCCGGCGATGGGACGGGTCTACAAGGACCTGATGCCCGGCTGCCACCTCGTGTTCGTCTACGATGCCGGGCACGGGATCAGCACTGATCGCCCGGAGGCGTTCGCCGAGGTCGTGGCCGACTTCCTCGAGCGCCACGAGGCGTTCGTCATCAGCCGCACGGAAACGGTGATCCACCCCTAGGCTTCAGGACGATCAGACGCCGGTGCCGAACCCGCCGGCGGTGCGGACGGTCGCCGCCTCGCCCATGTGTCCCGCGGAATGAAACAGGGCGATCCCGCTGAGCACCGCCGTGCGCGGCCGGCCCGGGAACGCCTTCACCAGCTGCTCGGTCCGGGCGCCGAAGGCCCCCCCGGCGGCGGCCCGTTCGACGGCCTCGGCAGCGACCGGGCCTTCCCAGTCCTGGGGCTTGAAGCCACCGACCACCTCGCGCGTGCGGAGCCCGACCGCGTCGCGGTACGCGCGGAGCGCGCCGGGGTCGATCTGCCCCGTCAACTGCGTGACCTCGGCGCTGGTCATGCCGATACCGAAATCGAGGCGGGTGATGCCGAGCCGCTTCTTCCACGGGTCGTCGAAGACCTGAGGACGCCCGGCCAGCATCGCGTTGACCATGATGTCCTCGGCGCGGGCGATGTGCCACAGGAGCCACGCCAGCGAGTTGAGATCCTCGCGCGGGCGCACGCGCATCTGCTCGTCGGTCAGGCCGGTGAAGGTGCGCTCCGCCGCCGACATCTTGTTGCCGCCGACGGCCGCCGAGTGCATGGCGGCGTGCTGATCCAGGAACAGGTCACGAACGTCCATGTCGTCCTCCCGAGATGCGCTATGATGCCGATCCGATGAAGGTTACCACGCTCGAGACGTACCTCCTGTCCGCGCCCTTGCCCCAGCCGGTCCGCACGTCGACCACCACGATCAGCCGGGTGAGCGAGGTCATCGTCAAGCTCACGACGGACGCGGGTCTCGTGGGCATCGGCGAGGCCCACGGCCCGTTCCTCTTCCAGCAGGGCCCGGACGGCCTGCGCAGCGTGAACGAAATTCTGAGAACGATCACGCCGCTCGTCGTCGGCCAGGATCCGTTCGACGCCGAGCGGATCTGGCAGGAGCTGTTCGCGTTGACCTACACCAGCGTGCGCGGCATTCCCGCCCTGGCCCGGCAGCAACGCCCGCTGGTGACGGCCATCAGCGCGATCGACATCGCCCTCTGGGACCTCAAGGGAAAGGCGATCGGCCGACCGGTCTACGCCCTGCTGGGCGGCGCACTTCGCCGGCGCGTGCCCGCCTACGTGACGGGCTTCTACTATCGGGACGGCGAGCGGCCGGACGACCTCAAGCGCGAGGCGGCGATGTACGTCGAGCAGGGCTATCGGACGCTGAAGGTGAAGGTTGGAGGGCTGACGCCCGAGGCGGACGCCGAGCGGGTGGGCGTGATCCGGAAGGCGGTGGGGAGCGAGGTCGCGCTCATGCTCGACGCGAACCAGGGCTGGAACCTGCCGACCGCGGTGCGCGCGGCGAAGCTCTGCGCGCCGCACGACATCTTCTGGCTCGAGGATCCGATGCCCTGGTACGACGAGCGCCACACACTGCAGCGCTTGAAGGCCGAGGTCGACATCCCGATCGCCGCCGGCGAGACGGAGTACAGTCCGTTCGGCCTGCGCACGATGGTGGCGGAGGGGCTGGTCGACTATCTGATCATCGACTCGACCTGGGCCGGCGGGCTGACGACCTGGCGCAAGGCGGCGGTGATGGCCGAGCTGTATCAGATCCCGCTCGCGGCGCACCACGATCCGCAGATCCACGTACATGCGGTCGCGGCGAGCCCGACCGGGTTCATTCTGGAGTCCTTCGCGGACCCGACCCGTGATCCCTTGTGGTTCGAGCTGTTTCGCGAGCGCCCGCCGATCGTCGACGGCTTCATGGCGCTGCCCGAGGCGCCGGGGCTCGGGCTCGAGCTTCGCGACGAAACGCTGGAGAAGTACGGCGTGAAGATCGGCTGAATCCCGATGCCTCGAACCGAAGCAATGTTGAAGGCTGAGAACCGGTTTCTTTCGAAAGGAGCTCATCATGCCGCGTATCACTCCGGTCTCCGGTAAGTCCGACGTCCCCGCCGAGCACCACGCCGTTGTCGACGCGGTGGTGAAAGTCTTCGGGGGCGTGCGGGGTCCGTTCAGCGTGCTGCTCCACAGCCCGAAGCTGGCGGAACGGGTGCTCCCCCTGGTCACATTCTTCCGCGACGACAGCGTCGTCGACGCGAAGCTCCGCTCGGTCGCCATCCTGACCGCCGTGCGCGAGCGCGAGGCGGCGTACGTATGGTCGGCCCAGGTCGCCGCGGCCCGGCGCAACGGGGTGGGCGACGAGGTCATCGACCTCATCCGTGCGAAGGGCGACCCGGCCAAGCTGCCCGCGGAAGAGCGCGAGATCGTGACCTACACCCGGCAGCTCATGCGCACGAACCGCGTCGACCAGGCGGTCTTCGACGCGCTGAGGAAGCGACACAACGAGCAATGGCTGGTCGAGCTGACGGCGGCCGCGAACTACTTCGCGCTCCTGGCGGGTGTCGTCAACGCGTTCGAGGTTGCGGCGCCGCCGGACGGCGACAAGCTGCCGGCGTAGCGCACCGGCGAGGAGGCTGACCATGCTGGGAATGGGGATGGCGTCATCACACGCGCCGATGATGTTCCAGAAGGCGCAGTACTGGCCGCGCGTGGTCGAGCGGATCCCGGCGGAAGCGCGGGAGCACCTGCCGCACAGCGCCCGGGTGGAGATCGCGACGCCGGCCGTCATCGATGGGCACATCCAGCGGATCGAGGCCGCGTTCGCCGTCCTGCGCGAGCAATTGAAGTCGTTCCGGCCGGATGCCTTGCTCATGATCGGCGACGACCAGGGCGACATGTTCGACGCGGCCAACAATCCCACGTTTTCGGTCTACACCGGTAACGAGCCCTTGTGGGGGCGGAGCGCCCGCGATCCCTTCGGCATCGCGCCGCAGGAGCGCACGAAGGTCGTCTTCCGCCAGCACGCAGAGCTGGCCCGCCATCTCCTGCGCGGCCTGGTCAAGCGGGGATTCGACGTCGCCAACCTCGCCCGGTTCGAGCCGCGGGGTAATCCCGCCCGCGGGGTGTCGCACATGGTCTCCAACCTCGTACCCGAGGTCGACCCCGGCCTGGAGATTCCGCTGGTCTGCGTGTTCCTCAACGAGTATTACCCGCCGCTACCCAGCGCCGCGCGGTGCGCCCAACTGGGCGAGGCGATCGCGGACACCCTTCGCGACCGACCGGAGCGCGTGGCGATCTACGCGTCCGGCGGCCTCTCCCATTATCCGGGCATGTACAACGCCGGCTGGATCGACCAGCCCCTCGACCACTGGATCCTCGAGCGTCTCGAGCGGAACGACCTCGACGCCCTGCAGCGCCTCTTCACCTTCGACTCGGACAACATGCGCTCGGGCACGGGCGAGGTGCGCGCGTGGATCAGCGCGGCCGCGGCGATGAAGCGGCCGGCGACGGTGGTCGAGTACGTGGCGGCGCATTGCACCCAGACCGGGTGCGGCTTCGTGTCCTGGCCGCCGGTCGGGCGGGACTAGGCGATGGATTTCGGTGCCGCGATCTTTTTCACGGACTACTCGATGGGACCGGCCGAGCTCGGCCGGTCGCTGGAGGAGCGCGGGTTCGGCTCGCTCTGGGCGCCGGAGCACTCGCACATCCCGCTGTCGCGCCGCTCGCCGTTTCCACAGGGCGGTGAGCTGCCGAAGAAGTACTACGACGTGATGGACCCCTTCGTGACGCTCACGGCCGCCGCCGCGGCCACCACCCGGCTGCAGGTCGCCACCGGCGTGTGCCTCGTCGTGCAGCGCGATCCGATCCAGACCGCCAAGCAGGTCGCGAGCCTCGACCAGATCTCGGGCGGACGGTTCCTCTTCGGCATCGGCGCCGGCTGGAACGCCGAGGAGATGGCCGACCACGGCACGGACTTCAAGTCGCGCTTCAGGGTGATGCGGGAGCGCGTCGAGGCGATGAGGGCGATCTGGACGAAGTCGAAGCCGGAATACGACGGCGAGTTCGTCAAGTTCCCGCCGATGATGACCTGGCCGAAGCCGGCACAGAAGCCGCACCCTCCGGTGATCGTGGGCGGCGCGTTCCCCTACGGCGCGCGGCGGGCGATCGCCTTCGGTGACGGCTGGATGCCGCACGCGCGCCGGCCGGAATACGGCGACGTGCTCGGTCTTCTCCCGGATTTCCGGAAGCTCGTCGCCGAAGCCGGGCGCGACCCGGCGGCGCTGCCGATCACGATCTTCGGCGTGCCGGAAGACGGCGACCTCGTCAAGCGCTACCGCGACGCCGGTGTGGCCCGCCTTGTCTTCAATCTGTCGCCGGCGAAGGCCGACGAGGTGTTGCCGGCGCTCGACCGCTGCGCCGGGCTGATGCGTCAGGCGCGCGTCTGAGATCCCCCGCGGCCCCTGCGACGCTACCTCCCTTGTCGCAGGGGGGCAATTCGTATATGGTATCGGCCATTCTCGCGTCCTGATCCGACTCAGCGAAGGTGGCAATGTTCGTGGTCCGCTCAGCGAAAGGGGAGAGGCCTATGTCGCGGTCCGTCTGGCTTCCCGTATCCCTCGTGCTCCTGTCGGTGTTCGCGGCCGTCAGTTTCCTTGGGACGCCGGTCGCGGAGGCGCAGAAGAAGGTCCTGAACATCGCCGCCAAGGAGCCGGATTCCCTCGACCCACACACGAGCATTCTCGGGCAGACCCAGGCGATCAAGCGCTTCATGTACCGGGGGCTCACGCGCTTCGCCATCAAGGACGGCAAGGTCACCACCGCCGAGGTGGAACCGGACCTGGCCGAGAGCTGGACGCTCTCGCCCGAGGGCACGGTGTGGACGTTCAAGCTCAAGAAGGGCGTCCAGTTCCACAAAGGCTTCGGCGAGCTGACGGGCGAGGACGTCAAGTTCAGCTTCGAGCGCCAGATCAAGCGGTCGCCGGGCATGCTGTTCGGCGTGAACCTCGAGGTGATCAAGTCCATCGAAGTCGTCAACCCGCACACCGTGCAGATCGCCCTCAAGTCCTTCGACCCGATCTTTCTCCTGCGCATGGTGGGCTATCAGCAGGGCTACATCGTGTCGAAGAAGGCGGTCGAGAAGTTCGGGGAGCAGTTCAAGTGGAACCCCGTCGGCACCGGCCCCTTCTACTTCGAGCGGCACACCCCGCGGGAGAAGATCGTCCTCAAGGCCTTCGACAAGTACCATGCCGGCCGCCCCCAGATCGACGAGGTGCACTGGTTCGACGTGCCCGAGGACGCGACCAAACTGATCGGCCTCGAGAAGGGGACGTTCGACCTGCTCTACCCGGAGGCGGTTACCGCTGACGTCGCCGACCAGGTGAAGAAGATGGGCGCCGTCATCGACCGCCGGGGCCCGGGCGGGCAGGAGCGCTTCTACATCAACATGACCAAGTCGCCCTTCGATGACATCCGCGTCCGCAAGGCGTTCATGCACGCCATCGACCGCAAGGCTATCAAGGAAACCATGTACCCCGGCGGCCTCGCGCGCCTGGCGACCAGCTGCGTGCCGCCCGGCTACTTCGGTCACATCCCGATGGAGTTCCCGGAGCACAACCCGGACCTGGCCAGGAAGCTCCTGGCCGAGGCGGGTCATCCGAACGGCTTCACGATCAAGCCCTACTTCATCAGCAAGTCGTTCTTCTACCCGAAGGTGCTCACCCTGGCCCAGGAGCAGCTCAAGAAGGTGGGGATCAACGTGGAGCTCCAGGTTGTCGAGCATGCGACGTACCACGAGAATATCCGGAAGAACCTCAACCCCTTCGTGCTCTACGGCGGCACCCGCATCACCGACGCGGACCCCTGGCTGTCGCTGTTCTTCGACTCCAAAGAGATCCCTGACCCGGCGACCGGCAACAAGGGTACCAACTTCGCCCACTACCGGGGGATGGATGATCTCCTGACGGCGGGGAGGGTCGAGCGGGACGTGAAGAAGCGGGCCGCGATCTACCACGAAACGCAGAAGCGCATGCAGCGTGATCTGGTGTGCCTGCCCATCAGCGACGTGCCCAGCCAGTGGCCGCGCAATCCCAAGCGGGTGAGCACCCCCTTCGATCCCGAGTACGGGGAGTTTGCGCTGCACTACAGCTACAACTACCCGGAGATGCTCAAGGTGCTCAACTGAGCCCGCGCCTGATCACACGGGCTTAGGGTCATGTTCCAGTACGTACTGCGCCGTCTCCTCGTCGCGGTCCCCATGCTGCTCGGGGCCATGAGCATCGTCTTTCTCGCGATGCGTATTTTGCCCGGCGACCCGTGCGTGGCCATGATGGGCGACCAGGCGACCACCGCCGCCCTGGCCGACTGCACGAAGAACCTCGGGCTGCACCGACCGCTGGCGGTGCAATACGTGGACTACCTCTGGCGCTCGGTGCAGTTCGACTTCGGCAAGTCCTTCCGTCAGGGCTACCCGGTCAGCGAGTACATCGCCCGGATGTTTCCCCACACGTTCGTGCTGGTCGTGGCGAGCGCGGTCGTGGCGGCCCTGGTCGGTATCCCGATCGGGATCGTCTCGGCGCTCAAGCGCCGCAATCCGCTGGTCGACTATCCGCTCCGTATCATCGCGCTCCTGGGACTCTCCATGCCCGTCTTCTGGCTGGGGATCCTGCTGCTCATCGTGTTCTCGCTCCACTTGAATCTCTTCCCGCTGATCGGCGGCGGCGACCTGGACGGTGTCCTCGCCATGATCCGTTCCGGCGAAGTCTTCTCGCAGCCCCGGGACTTCCTGGCGGGGGTCGGGGACGTGCTCCACCACCTGACGCTCCCGGCCCTGGCGCTCGGGTTCACCCTGGCGGCCACGGTGAGCCGGCTGTCGCGCTCGGCCATGCTCGAAGTGATCAGTCAGGACTACATTCGCACCGCCCGCGCCAAGGGCCAGCGCGAGCGCCTGGTGGTCTACAAGCACGCGCTCCGCAACATGATGGTTCCACTGCTCACCATCATCGGGATCTTCATTGCCATCGCCCTCACGGGCACCGTGCTCACCGAGACGGTCTTCACGCGGCCGGGGCTGGGCAAGATGCTGGTCGACGCCATCGGCGCCCGCGACTACCCGCTGGCCCAGGGGGCCATCACCGTCTTCACCATGATCATTATTTTCGTGAACCTTGTCGTCGACATGCTCTACGCCGTCGTGGACCCGCGGATCACCTACCGGTAAACGGGGACGGGGAGCCCTATGGCCGTTGTTCGCCGGGCTGATCCAGTCGATCTACCCATCGGGGGTGTGGCGGAGGAGGCGCGAGGCGCGACGCGCGCCCGCCTGCGCCGGTGGCTTCCCATCGGCATCGGGCTTTTGATGGCGGCGGCCATGGTCGTGGTCGCCGCCGCCGCTCCCCTCATCGCGCCGCTCAGCCCGTCGGCGCAGTTTTCCGACTCCGTGCTCAAGGGCCCGGGGGCGGTCGAGCGACACCTCCTGGGGACGGACGAGTTCGGGCGGGATATCCTGAGCCGCATCATCTGGGGTGCTCGCGTCTCGCTCGAAGTCGGTCTCGCCTCGGTGATCTTCGGCTTCGTGCTAGGCGTGCCGCTGGGCATCCTTGCCGGTGTTCGCGGCGGCCGGGTCGAGACCCTCATCATGCGGTGCGCCGACATGCTCATGGCGTTTCCAACGCTGCTGCTGGCGCTGATCATCGTGACGGCGCTGGGCGGCTCGCTGGTGAACGAGATTCTGGCCATCGGGGTTGCGCTGACGCCGAACTTCGTGCGGCTGGCGCGGAGCCTGGCCTTGACCATCCGGGAGCAGGACTACATCCTCGCCGCGCGCGCCCTTGGCAGCGGACAGCTCCGCGTGATGGCCCGCCACGTGTTCCCCAATGCCCTGTACGCGCTGGTGGTCGTTGGTACCCTTTACATCGCCACGGCTATCCGCACCGAGGCGGGCCTGTCGTTCCTCGGGCTCGGGATCCCGCCGCCCACGCCGAGCTGGGGAAACATCCTGAGCGAGGGCCGCCAGTACATCAAGTGCTGCCCGTGGATCACGACCTTCTCGGGGCTCGCCATCATGGTGGCGGTGCTGGCCTTCAACCTGGTAGGTGACGCTCTGCGCGACCTGCTCGACCCCCGCCTCAAGGGCGAGTAGACGTCAGCAGCCGTTCGTGGAGGGCACTGAGGATCTCAGCGATTCCGGCGCCTGCCCACACGTCCACGAAGGGCGAGTCGAGCAGCGCGGCGATGTCGCGGCCGCCGCGCGCCTTCGACTGCTCCTCCGTCTCGCCCGCGCGCGGCGCGCGCAAGTGACCGATCACGCGGTCTTTGCGGTAGACGGCCGGATACTCGACGTAACGGTAGAGCTCGACGAAGTCCTTCGTGAAAAAGACGGCGACGGGGATCGACGCCCACTTCTGGCCGTTCTTCTCGTTCGCGTAGTTCAACACGAGATCGACATTGTCGTGCGAGCCCGGATCGGGCAGTCCCTTGCGGAGCATCGTGTCGGCGTCGCGGACGAAGATGCGGAGCTCGAGGCCGCCGGCCTCCGCGAGGCGTGCCAGGTACGGCACGTCGCGCCGGCAGTCGGACGACCAGTCCTCCGAGAGGACCAAGATTTTCGCGGGGCCGCCCGGCTGCGCGGCCAGCCACTTGATGGCGGCCGTCTGCTCGTTGGTCAGTCGCGCCTTCGCGTGACGCTCGCGGAGGAACCCGCTCCAGTCGACGCGCGGGCGGACCAGGCTGAACCGCCGGATGTCGAACCCTTCGCGGCCGAGGTTCGCGGGCGAGCCGGTGAACTTCGTGTAGTCGTCGAACGTCATCCCCTTGGCGAAGCGCTCGGGCGTCATGGGCGGAGTGTAGGGGGCCGCGGCCGGCCGGTCAAGGCGAGGCCCGACCGTGTAGCCCGCTAGAGCTTCAGCAGCGATTCTAGATTGCGCCAGAGGATCTTCTCCCTCTCACCGTCGGTCAGAGTTTTCAGACTTTGTATCCAGGCGACGGGCGAGGGATGCCACGGCACGAAGGGCCAGTCGCTGCCGAGCACCACGCGGTCGGCGCCGACTTCGTCGAGCAGGAAGCGCAGCGCCTTCTCGTTGCCGACCACGCTGTCGTAGTAGAGACGGCGCTGGTACGTGCTCGGCGCCTGCTTGATGATGCGAAGCGCGTCGGCGGTGCCCTGCCACCCCCGGTCCATGCGCCCCATCGCGAAGCAGGCCGGCCCGCCACCGTGGGCGATGCACACCTTCAGGTCGGGGCACGCGTCGAGAACGCCGCCGAAGATCAGCACCGCGACGACGATCGCGTCCTCGACGATGACGCCGAGGCTGTTGAAGAGGCCGTAGCGGGTCGTGCGCTGCATCATGAAGTTGTGCTGCGGCTGCGGATGGAAGAAGAGCACAGCCCCCATGGCCTCCGCCGCCTTGAACAACGGCAGGAACCTGGGCTCGTCCCAGTTCTCGCCGTTGACCACCGTGTCGAGCTCGGCGCCTTTCAGACCGAGGACGGTCACCGCGCGCTCGAGCTCATCGATCGCCGCCTTGACGTCCTGCACGGGCAGGGTGGCAAGGCCCGCGAATCTCTGGGGCCACTGCCGAGCCATCGCGGCGATCTCGTCGTTGACGTCGCGCGCCAGCGCCCGCCCCTGCGCGGGGTCGAGATGGTAGCCGAAGAACGGCGTGTGGATGGAGACCACCTGCACGTCCACGCCTTGCGCGTCCATGTCCTTCAGCCGCTCTTCCGGAGTGAAGCGCACCTTGGGCGAGGTGAAGGCCGTGCGCTTGCCGCCGCCCATCACGATGCCGATGCCGTCGCCGGGCTCGTGGCGGAAGCCGTACCAATCCCGGTGGGCGTCGGCGGCGTGCCACAGGGACCGCGGCACCAGATGCGCGTGGATGTCGATGGTCTTCATGAATGCGTCCTTTCAGAGATCGAGGAGCCGGCGGGTCGTCGCCTCGATCCATTTCTGCTGCGGGTCCTCGTCGAACACGAGCCGCTCGTCGGCGGGGGCGACGCCCCATGCGCCGGTGGCCAGCTCCGCTTCGAGCTGGCCCGGTCCCCATCCGGCGTAGCCCAAGAAGAACAGCGCCCGTCGTGGACCGGTGCCCCGGGCCATCGCCTGAAGCACCGCTGGATCCTCGGTGACCGCGAAGCGACCGTCCACCACGGTTGTGCCCTCGCCTGTCCAGTCCGACGTGTGCAGGACGAAGCCGCGTCGCTCCTGGACCGGCCCGCCGTAGTGGACTCGGACGTCGCCGCTGCCGGGCGGCACCTCGAGGCCGAACGGCTGCAGCGCCCGCTCGAACGGAACCTCGGCGATGGGCCAGTTGACGACCAGCCCGAATGCCCCGTCCGCGTCGTGCCGCACGAGGTAGATCACCGTCCGGGCGAACCGCGGATCGCGGAGCGCGTCGGTCGCGACGAGCAGGCGGCCCGTGAGCGCGCGGCGGCTGGGCGTCGCGGCGCGGTCGTCGGCCGCTGCAGTCGCCACGAGGACCGTCGCGAGGAGGAGCGCGGCCACGGCCCGACTACTTCTTGAAGAGGTTGTCGAACCCGCGGCGGATGTCTCCGGGGCGGGTCGAGTCGGGCGAGGCGTCGCGCTCGACCGTCACGCGGAGCGAGAACGAGGCGCAGTCGTTGCGCGCGTTCTTGTCCGCCAGCCGCTCGGGGATAGACTGCGCACACTCGAAGCGCCGGCTCGTGTCGAAATGGGTGCACTGGCGGCATGCCCGAATGGCGGCCCGGCAGTTCGAGCACTGCTCGAGCGACGCGGTGGCGATCGGTAGCACCGCGCCGCACGCCCCACACCGGGAGACGGTGTGCCGGGCGAGCATCCCGCCGCTTCGCGGCGCTTCTGCGGTCGGAGGCTCTCGTCTGCCCGACTCCGTGCCCGGGCTCCGGTAGCCTTGCTGGCGGTATTTGCGGTCGGCCATGCCGTAGGTCCTCTCCGGTTCCTACTCTAACCGATGCCAGGCATCACGAAGCGTCCGTTGAACGACCTTGACTTTGCCCCCCGGCAAGCGCCATCTTCTGCCCTCACCCGTCACATGAACAGCTTCAACCCGATGGACCCCGAGTTCCTGGCGGATCCCTATCCGACGTACCGCCGCCTGCGTACCGAGGATCCCGTCCATCACAGCCCCCTCGACTTCTGGGTGCTCACCCGGTACGAGGACGTGGTGGCGGTGCTTCGCGATCCGCGCTTCATCAAGGAGCCGCTCGTGGCGTTCGTGGCGGCCCGCTTCGGTGCGGCGGTGCCGCCGGGCGTCGGAGTCTCGATGCTCGATCGCGACCCGCCGGACCACACGCGGCTGCGCAGCCTCGTGAGCAAGGCGTTCACCCCGCGCGTCGTGGAGGGGCTGCGGCCGCGCATCCAGGAGATCGTCGACAGCCTCATCACGCGCGCCGAGGCGGCCGGCTCCATGGATCTGATCGAGGAGCTCGCCTACCCGCTCCCGGTCAACGTCATCTGCGAGATGCTGGGCGTTCCCGTCGAAGATCACGAACGATTCAAGGGATGGAGCCTCGACATCGCACGCGGGCTCGACTCGATCTTGCTGCCTCCGGAGTCCGAGGTGCCGCGGCGGAGCGGCGCCGCCCGCCACGCCATGACCGACTACTTCCGGGGACTCGTCGCGGAGCGCCGGGCCTCCCCGCGCGGCGATCTCCTGTCGGCGCTCATCGCCGCCGAAGAGGCGGGCGACAAACTGCGCGAGGACGAGCTGCTCGCGACGTGCATCCTCCTGCTCATCGCCGGCCACGAGACGACGGTCAACCTGATCGGCAACGGGACCCTGGCACTCCTGCGTCATCCCGGAGAGCTCCGTCGGCTCCGCGAGACTCCCGGGCTCATCGCGAGTGCCGTCGAGGAGCTGCTGCGCTACGATGGTCCCGTGCAGCGCACCGCGCGCATCCCGAGCACGGACGTCACGATCGGCGGCCGGACGATCGGCAAGGGTGAGATGGTGATGCCCTTCATCGGCGCCGCGGATCGCGATCCCGCCCAGTTCCCCGAACCAGATCGGCTCGACCTTGCCCGTGCCGACAACCGCCACATCGCCTTCGGCTGGGGCATGCACTTCTGCCTCGGCGCTCCCCTCGCGCGCGTGGAAGGGCAGATTGCCATCGACACCCTCGTGCGGCGGTTCCCGAAGCTCGAGCTCGTCACGGACGAGCCGGAGTATCGCCAGAGTCTCACGCTGAGGGGATTGAAGACGCTCCCGGTGAGATTCTGACGGGGCTCGTGACGAGCCTGACGTGATCGAGCGCGAGGGCCGGCGAGAGGATCCTCACGGTCGGGGCGACGCGGCCCGCGATGAGACCGCCGCGACACCGCCGCATCCCGTCCTCGAGCAGTACTATGCGCGTGCAGATGACCGGCAATCGTTCGTCGGCGCGCTGTTCGACGGCGCGGCGCGACACTACAACCGGATCGGCAAGATGCTCGACTTTGGCTCCGGCCCGTGGTATCGCCGCGACGCCCTTCGGCGCGCCGGTCTGCGTCCCGGGATGCGGCTTCTCGACGTCGCGGTCGGCACCGGTCTGGTGGCACGCGGGGCGGTGGACATCCTCGGCAAGCCTGGCGGAGTCATCGGCGTCGATCCGAGCCGCGGCATGCTGCAGGAGGCGCGGAAGGCGCTCTCCGGACCGCTCGTGCAGGGCAGGGCGGAGGCGCTGCCATTCCACAATGGCCGCTTCGACATGCTCAGCATGGGCTTCGCCTTGCGCCATGTACCCGACCTCGAGGTGGCGTTCCGGGAGTACTGGCGTGTCTTGAAGCCCGGCGGTCGCATCCTCCTCCTCGAGGTGGTCCGCCCGTCCTCGCCCGTTTCCCGCTGGCTTGTCCGGACGCACTTCCAGCGCATTCTGCCCCTGATGGCGCGAATCAGTACCAGGAGCGAGCCAGCCCAGCTCCTCATGAAGTTCTACTGGGACACGATCGACCAGTGCGTGCCACCGGAGACGATTCTCGAAGTGCTACGGCGGACCGGCTTCGTCGCAGTCGATCGGCACGTGTTCTACGGAGTCATCAACGAGTACGTGGCGGCGAAGCCGCCGCGGTAGAAGCCTCTATTCTATAGCCGCGCCTCGGCCGGCGGGGCCCCAGCCCCGCGACGGCCTGCGGCGCGCACCTCGCGCGTGACCTGCCTCCGGCCTTCACCGGATGGCGAGCTGCGCCGGGTCCACGCCCCGCAGCGTGTGGCGGCTCAAAAAGCGGAGCAGGCCGCGGCTGTAGCGGGACGTCGTCGCAGCCCCGCTGGCCAGCACGCCGACGTGGCGCGCGATATATTGCTCCACCGCATTCTTGAGGAAGCCCGGCCCCGGCCCCGCCATCCAGGTGCGCCCGACCCGGACCATCGTCGCCAGCCGCCCATCGTAGAGATAGGCCACCAGCTCGAACCAGGCGGACAACATCTCGTTCTGGGTCGCAGCGTACGAGGCCAGTACCGAATGCATCTCGGCTGGCGACGGCGCCGCTCCCCGTCTCAGCCACGGGGCCAGGCCATCGGCCAATAGCTCGGCCGAGCGGAGTGCGAGGAAGACCCCGGGTGAGAGCATGGGGTCGATGAAGCCGAAGGCGTCCCCCGCCATGACCCAGCCGCGGCCATAGCCGCGCTCGGAGATGAGCTGATAGTTGGCGTAGGTTGCCACGTCGGTCATCCGCTTTCCGTCGCCGACGACGGAAGAGAGCCAGGGGTCGGTCGCGATGGCGCGCTCGAGCCGC
>JAHFDK010000404.1 GCA_023249095.1 Candidatus Rokuibacteriota bacterium
TCGATGAATGCCTCGACGTGCTCGCGCCGCACCTTGGCCGCGTCCGTGGGCATGCCCCGACTGGCGAGGAAGGCGATGAGCTGGTTCGCCGCCCCGACGTAGGTCGTGAGCGTCTTCGGGGACCGGTTCGTCGCCCGCAGCGACCGGGCCCAGGACGGGACGAGGCTGGCGAGGTCGCCTACCGTGGTGGCTGTGGGCACCTCAGACATGCCTCGAATGTTATCCGTTGAACGAGCGGTGTGCAGGCGGTAATCTGGAGCCGGTAACGACAAACCAGCAGGTCAGAGACCATTTTCCCCGCCCCTGTAGCTCAGCGGATAGAGCGGCTGCCTTCTAAGCAGCGGGTCGCAGGTTCGAGTCCTGCCGGGGGCGCAGCGAAATTGCTGGTCAGGGGCGCTTTTGGTTCCGACGGCGATGTCCGCCAGACCCCCGATCAGCCGCCATGGCGCGCTGCTTCGGTCGCTGACGCTCGCCGTGCGGGGTTACTTTCGAGGGAACCCTCCGTGGCTGCAGCGTCTGGCGAGGGCAACGTAAGGACGTGGACGTTTTCGATGTACTCCCTGACGAGTGGCCGTCGGGAAAGAAGCTCTGACTGCGCCAGAACGACGGTTCGCGCGGTCGCGGACGCCGCCCGGGTTCGATAACAGATCGCCGCCGATTCGTCAGTCCTGGCACAGTCACGGGGTGAGCGTTGAGGGTGAGGAGGCCTTGGGCGCTGGGACCACGAGCGGTGTCGTGCGGATTGGCGAGACCGTGCGGCGACCCGCCGGCACCTGGACTGATACCAACGACATGCTCCTGCGCCACCTCGAGGCCCACGGATTCCCTGCGCCGCGTCCGCTGGGCGTGATGCGCAAGGGCGGCAGGTCCTCGGCTGGATCGAGGGTGAGACTACTTGGGATGACCACGGGCGGTTCTGGGGAGAGCTCGACCGTCTCCACGCCGTCGCCAGGCTCGCCCGCCGCCTCCACGACATCCTCGACGAGTTCAGGCCGCCGCGAGACGCTGGGTGGCGCGGCGGATGGGGCGGCATCACTCCCGGAGGACCGATCTGTCATCGTGACCTGGCGCCGTACAACTTCGTGGTGACGACGCTGGGCGACTTCGCGGTCATGAATTGGGACGGCGCCCGGCCGGGCGACCGCCTCCTCGAGTTGGCGTTCTTCATAGAGAGCTTGCCCTGCTCCGGCGTGACGAGACCTGCGCCCGCGTCGGCTACGCGCGTCCACCCGACCGGGTCGCGCGCGTCGAAGTGATGCGGCAGGGCTACGGCGCATGCGACGGACTCCGAGCGCCGCTGGCGGAGTCGCTGGTCACCAACGCTAGGGACCCCGCCGCCTTCGGCCGCGCCATGTTCGAGCGCGGCGAGAACCGTGGGCATCCTGGTGGGCCAAATATCATTGTGCCTCGCATGCGGGCGATGTCCGAAAATGCCGCGAAGATGCCGCCTGTGGGATGGGAGGCACTCGGGCAGTGGGGCGACGAGGCCGCTCGCGTCGAGCCGCTCGCTGGCGGCGTCGCCAACGACGTATGGATCGTGCGCGTCAACGCGGACCTCGCGGTCGGTCGTCTCGGTAGCAGGAGCGACGCTGATCTCCGGTGGGAGACCGAACTCCTCCAACACCTCGACCGGGCAGGTCTGACCGTGCCGCTGCCGATCCCGACCACGGACGGCCGGCTGTTCGCCGACAGTCTGGTGGTGATGACCTACGTACAGGGCGATCCGCCCGAGACGGAGGCCGACTGGCGTCTTGTGGCCGATACGCTCCGCCACCTGCATCGCCTGACGCAGGGCTGGCCACAGCGCCCGGGCTGGCGATCGTCGACCGACCTGCTGCACGCCGAGACCGGGACGAAGATCGACCTCGGCGCGATGCCCCCCGAGGGCGTCGATCGATGCCGAGCAGCCTGGGCGCGGCTCACAGGGCGTCGGACCTGCGTCGTCCACGGAGACCCCAGCAACCCTGGCAACGTTCGCATGACCTCGGATCGGGTTGCGCTGATCGACTGGGACGAGGCGCACGTCGACGTCCCCGACCTCGACCTGGTGCTGCCCCACAACGCCGCCGGTCTCGATGACGGCGCCCACGACATCGCCGCGCAGGCGTCGGCTGCATGGGAAGCCGCCGTCTGCTGGGACGACGACTACGCAGTCAAGCGGCTCGCCGAAGTTCGAGCGGTCTGAGCGGCGTCAGCCGATCGAGACGATCGCACCCTGCCAGTGGACGGCCCGCGGCCTGCGCGGCGCCGATCGCAATGTTGACCTTGGCGGTGGGGTCCGACAAGCGCGACAGGATCATGGAGAGCGCTACCTGGCGTCAGAGGGGGCCACGCGCCACGAAGGCTGTCCAATTCGTGACCGTCACGATCGCGCCGTGCTCGTCGATTCGCTCCTCGGCCTTCGAGCGGAAGACCTCCGGGATCCGTGCGCCGTCGGCTTCGGGGATCGGATCGTGGCTCGCGGCCCAGTGATAGCCCCCCGTCTTCACGTAGAGCGCCGTGAATGCGTCGGCGTCAGTGTCGGACCCCACCTCCTCCATCACGTGGGTGTCGACCTCGGCGAAGCCGGCACTCAACACGTCCGCACCGTTTTCCAGGCAGAACGAAGATGGCTGAGGCCCTGAGGGCGGGAACCCGAGCACGGCCAACGTCTCGTTGTGAAGGTCGGTCAAGAGCACGCGTCCGGCGTCGGAGTAGGTCGTCGCGAGCAGTCTGCCCTTGCGCGCCACGATCCGGTTCAGCTCGGCGACAACCGCCCGCAGGCCGTCGCTGGCGAACTCGTAGAGCATGTGGTTCGCCATCACCAGGTCGAACGCAGCGTCCCGCGCTGGAATCGCCCTGGCGTCGCCCACGAGGAAGTCAGCTTGCAGACCGTCGTCGGCGAGCGTCTGCCGAACTCGGGAAAGCCGACGGCCCCACCCCCGGCCTGCTCGTTCTCGCTTTGAGCAGTTCGCCTGTCCGCTAGTACGGATTCGCCACGCGCTCATCTTCTCGCGCCCGACCAGGTCGACGGCGTTGGTCGGTCCTCCGGCCCGACAGATCGAACCCTGGTCGGCGCCGGGCTATGCGACCCGTTGGGGTGACGCTGTCAGGCTTGATCTTCGGCTCCGTCGAAGCTTCGCTCCACCGCATCCTCCCTTCGTCGGGACCTCCTCCGCGACAGGCAACTACCTCGGGGGTGACAACCGACTCGTGATCCTCGTGGCGTCTCGGTGCAGCGGAGAGCTCGGCGAGCGTGGACGCGCGTGCGACAAGATGACGACGTGATTAGACCTCGTTGAGGAGCGTGTTGCGCTACTTCCTTGACACAGAACACATTGACGACGGCGAGCGCTTCGAGCTCATCTCGATTGCGGTCGTCTGCGAGGACGGCCGCGAGTACTACGCAGCTGTCGAGGGCTATGACCCCTCCGCGGTGACGCCTTGGATTGAAGAGCACGTGCTGCCGAAGCTGCCGCCCCTCGGTGACCCGCGGTGGAAGTCGCGGCGGCAGATCCGCGACGATCTGGCGGATTTCGTGATCGGCGACGAGATCGAGTTCTGGACCATGTGCGCATGGTCGGACTGGTCGCTGGTGGTGCGACTCTTCGGGCGATTCGAGGACACGCCGGACTCATGGCCGATGGCGTGCTGGGACCTCTGGCAACTCGAGGCGGAGCTCGGACTCACGAGAGACGACCGGCTGCGGGAACCCGATGGCGTCCACAATGCGTTGATCGACGCCCGCTACCACAAGCGTATCTACGAGTCCCTGCGAAGGCTGCCTGCGGCGAGATCGGAATAGCCGACCCGATCGACGGGAGTGGTCACTGCTCCGGCGCGACAGATCGGCGGGCCCACCGCGGCCGCAAGTCCGAGTCGGAGCGACATGCCGTCGCTGTGGGAAGGCCTCGCTGTGGCTACGTGACCAGCCGCTCTTGGATGAAGACCGGGTGGCTGTCCGGGTCGATGAACCCGGCCATGCGGATTCCCCATGGTGTATCGCGTGGTGAGAGGCAGGTTTGGAAGCCGAGGGCGTTCAGTCGGACCTCGGACCTCTCGATGCTGTCGACCCAGAACCACAGTTCAATCGGCAGGCCGACAGCGGGTCCCGATCCGTCCTCGGCGTGGAGCATGTAGTCGACGCCGGCAGCGTGGAGCTTGACGAAGTCCCCCTCTTCGTAAGCGACCTCCAGCCCGACGCCCTCGACGTAGAACCGGCGAGCGGCGGCGGAGTCGCGGGTCTGGATGAGCAGGCTCGCCAGCCTCGGTGTGGTCTCCATGCGCACAGCCTCGCACCAGCCGCTCGAGCCCGCGCACCTGGGCAGGCATGCCGGACGATCGATTCATGCGGGCGACCCGATCGACGGTGCGGCGTGCGGTTCTGGCGCGCCGTATAGCTCCGACGGCGACGATCCGGACCGACGAGTCCGTCGCGGTTGCTCAGCTTGTCGAAGCGCTAGTCGGCTTTTTCGGGCTCAACTGACGCTTCCGTGGGTCGCTGAGCAGGCCATCCGCGTGCGCACGCCTTGTCTTCCCTACGTTTCCGGCTGTTCGAAGGCTGGATTCGGAAGGAGACCAAGGCGTGCGCCTCA
>JAHFDK010000405.1 GCA_023249095.1 Candidatus Rokuibacteriota bacterium
GGATGCGTCGCTCTGTCTCTTGCCGCACTCCGCTCGGGATCGCCGTCCCTCCGGCATGGGGATTGTGCATCCAGATCTTACGTCGCATGCGGCATGCTATCTCGTGTTGTCTGCCGAACGTTGCGATCAGCGGCCGGGTGCGAGCAACGCGAGCACCCGGTCCGCTGCAGCGCGAGGTTCGGCCGCCATCTGCTTTCTACCCTGGCGCTCAGCGAAAGCTAGTGAAGTTGCGGAACCGTCCGGATCATCGCGCCACACCGTAAAGGCGCCACTCGCCAGGCACACCCTTGAGCTCGGCGACGCCACGTTCGCGAAATTGGATGCCGGATCCAGCGACGAGATCCTTGACGGTGCTCGACACGAGCACCTCGCCGGGCTCGGCCTGCGCGGCCACCCTGGCCCCGATGTGCACGGCGATCCCGCCCACCTTGCCGTCGACGACCTCACATTCGCCCGTATGGAGTCCGGCGCGCACCTCTAACCCCAGCTCCTTCACTGTCTCGGTAATCGCGCGGGCGCAGTGGATCGCCCGCGCGGGACCGTCGAAGCTGGCGAAGAATCCGTCGCCGGCCGTGTCGAGCTCGCGCCCACGGAAACGCGCGAGATGACGGCGGATCACGGCGTGATGCCGCTGGAGAAGGTCGCGCCAGGCGCGGTCACCGAGTGTGGCCGCCTTCGCGGTCGAGTCCACGATATCGGTGAAAAGCACGGTGGCAAGGACGCGCTCGGACTCGTACACCTCCCACTCGCCGCGCTTCCAGATGCGTGTGAGGAAGCGCTCGATCTCGCGGGCGGCGGGTTCCGGGTTCGCGTACCACGCATGGTCTTCACTGGGCAGAATCACCAGCTCGGCTCCTGGGATCCGTCCTGCCATGTAGCGGGCGCCGCCAACGTCGAACCACTTGTCGCCGGCAGCGTGGAGCACGAGCGTGGGCACCCGGATCGTCGGCAGCACGTGGCGGACATCCATTTCGAGGTTCATTAAAGCGAGGCGGGTCGAGGCATCGGGGCTCGCGCTCGTGCGCACGTACCGGCCATACCACCGTCGCACCTTGTCGTCACTGGCGAGGCTCGGCGCGGAAGAAGCGAGCCGCTCATCGAGGAATTTCTGGGAGCCCCACATGCGGGCCCGCTCGGCGTAGTGGCGAAGGTACTCTTCTCGCGACAGCCCCCAAGGGTAGTCGTCTGCCTTGATATACGTCGCCCCGGTTCCGTAGAGGATCGCCGCTGCCGTCCGCTCCGGATACGTCGCGGCGAACAGCGCCGTCATCAACCCGCCCTCGGAGACGCCCATGATCGCCGCCCGGCGCGAGCCCACGGCGTCCATCACCGCCCGAACGTCGTCCATCCGGGTCTCAACCTGAGGTATTCCCTGTACACGATCGGAGAGCCCCGTGCCACGCTTATCGAAGAGAATCAGCCGACAGAACGAGGAGAGCCGACGGAAGAAGTCGGCCGGCGGCCCGTCCCAGGCGAATTCGAGCGTCGATAGGACCCAGCCGACGACGAAGACGAGGTCGAAAGGGCCCTCGCCGACGACCGAGTACGCGATGTTGACCTCGCCACTCTTCGCGTAGTGAACCTCTGGCGCGTCCATCCTCTCCTATGCCTCAGTCGGCCGAACGCCCAGGATCAGCGGCAGCGCGCAGCGCTGGCCGCTGCAGCCTGAAGTTAGCCTGGCAGTCTGCGAGGCTGGCCATCAGAATAGGAACACGTTCTCAGCCACGCGTCGCATCACGCGCGCTCGGCGATGGCCGAGATGGGAACGAAACGCTCTTCCAGTACGTTTCGACCGAAATTGTTGAGCCGCTCGGCGAAATCGTCTCCCATGATGACTTGGTTGCTGATCATGCTGGACGCGCTCGGCTGCGGGCTTCGCCCGGCCTGCGCGAACGCCGCGCGCGTCGCCTCGGTCTCGTCGATCCATTCAACGATCCGGAGCCCCGCTCCTTCCATTGCACTCCGCAGCTCTCTGCCCGACACCAAGAAGCTGATATCGGGGTTGCGCGCCCACGGAAGTGGATAATGCGGTGGACCGCCTGGCCCCTGGGTGGCCTCCGTCCAGACCAGCCGACCGCGCGGCTTTAGAATGCGACGGATCTCGCGAGCAAGCCCGGCCTTGTTGTTGATATTCATCGCGACATTGAGGCAGCAGGCTGCATCGAAGCTCGCCTCGCTGAACGGCATCGCAAGCGCATCGCCCTGGCGGAACGCAACCTTGTCCGAGAGCCTGCAGCGCTCGGTCAGCTCCTGCGCCGCGGCGACGAACTCCTCGGTCAAATCGATCCCGGTGACACGGCAACCGAAACTGCACGCCATGTAGCGCGCCGGCCCGCCGACGCCCGAGCCCACGTCGAGCAGGTGCATTGACGCGTCAAGATTAAGTTTCGCGGCATTTTCCCTGGTTGCCGCGAGGCTGCGCCAGTGGAACTGGTCATACGGATACAGCATCTCCGCCGTGAGCCGACTCACGTCATGGCCAGAATCTGCGACGGCGGCGAGGACCCGCTGGACGATGGCCGCGCCGCCGTAGTGTCTTTGAATCCCTGTCGACAAGTCCGCCATGGCAGACCCTCACGCTGAATAGTTGGCCGGCTAACTACTATTGGACTGCAACGCCGTCATCTGCCACGAGATGCCGGCATCCAACAGTGGATGCGAGCATCTTTACCTGGATGGCGCCCGGGCATCTGCATGGAGATTCTCTCCGCTCGACCGCGGGCATCTACTATTGGATGCGAGCTCGTCGACGATGCGGCTGTGCAGGCTGAGCGCGACCACGGGATCGTAGCGCAGTTGCCAGACCCGTCGCTCGGGATTCCACGTCCCACCGGCCTGCTTTACCCGGTCGCGGACTGCCATGTCGGCAAAGGCTACGCGTAACCCGACAATCTGGTTGTGGGCGAAGCGAAGTCTGTCGGATCTCGGCTCAGGCGCAGGCGACTGCGTACACGTCCTGCACCTTCTCCGGGAGGCGCCACTCCTTCCAGGTCTTGCCGCCGTCACGGGTGCCGAAGACCTGGCCCAGACGCGCGACGCTGTAGACCTGATCGGGATCCCGCGGGTGCAGCGCCACCGCCATCATCGTGCTCTCGGCCTTGACCCCGTGGTCGATGCGGTGCCAGGTCGATCCCAGATCGTCGCTGCGGTAGAGTGAGCCGTCCTTGCTGCGCGCCGCTGGGCTCAGGGCGGCCACCAGCGTTCTGGCGTTGTGCGGCGAGACCTGGACGTCCCGCGCGTAGGTCAGCGGTGAGAAGCGCCCGATCTCCATGTCCTGCCAGGTCTGGCCACGGTCGGCGCTGCGGAAGAGGCCCATGCGCACGGCGAGGAAGACCGTGCCCGGCTGGGCACTCGACACGGTGAGCGCGTGTGAATCGAGCATCCCCTCGTTCTCGGTGTCGCTGGCGATCCGGCTCTTGAGGTGCGGACGCTCGGCGAGCTTGACGAGATCGTGGCCCACGTCCTCCCAGGTCTCGCCGCGATCCCGGCTCCTCAGAACTCCGTCGACCTCGAGGCCCGCATAGATCTCGTCGGGGTACGTCGGGTCGATCGCGAGCCGGGTGACCCGGCATGGGAAGCCCATCTTGACCCGTCCCGGCGAGTTCACGCCGGGGAGCTTGCGCCAACTGTCGCCGCCGTTGTCGCTCCGATAGACCGCGACCGGCGAGGTTCCGAGGTAGATGGTCCGGGGATCACGCGGATGAATGAGGATCGACCAGACCTCCAGCCCCTCGTCCGGGAAGCTCAGCTTCTCCCAGCTCGCGCCGCCATCCCTGCTCCGATAGGGGCCGTTCTGGGATCCCGCGAAGATCACGTTGGCGTCGGTCGGATGAATGGTGATCGCCTGGACGTCCGCGCGCTCGGGCAACCCCTTGTCGAGAAGCTCCCATTGGTCGCTGCCCACGGTTTGCCGGAAAATCCCCCCGAGGGATCCGGGTATCCGCGCCGCCGCGCCGACGTAAACGTGCGAGAGTCCTGACGGGTTCGCCATGGCCGACCTCCTTTGTCGTGGCCAAGACTCTACCACTCCCGGGCTCGCTCGTGCAGGGCTCGTGATCCCCGCGGAAGCGACCCGCGACGAAAGCAGTTGACGGGGCGTACGCTCCGGGCTTAATGAAAGCCCTACCCGCGCTGTGCGGGGCCGCCAACCCTGACCGCCGAAAGGAGTCCAACGTGATTTACGAGATCCGCACCTACCAGATCGTTCCAGGCAGCCTGGCCGAGGTCGAGAAGCGCTTCGGCGACGCTTACCAGTACCGCAAGAAGTACTCCGAGCTGACGGCCTTCTTGCACACCGAGGTCGGGCCGCTCAACGAGATCGTCCACATCTGGGGGTACAAGGATCTGGCCGATCGCGCGCGTGTGCGGGGCGAGTCCTCGAAAGAGGCGAACTGGCCGCCGAAGATCCAGGAGTTCATTCGCCAGATGCGCTCGGAGATCGTCAACCCGTTCTCGTTCATCCCCGAGCCACAGCCGGGCAAGATGGGCCCCGTCTACGAGCTGCGCTACTACACGATCAAGCCGGGCACGCTCCCGGATCTGGCGAAGGGCTGGGAGTCCAAGGCC
>JAHFDK010000406.1 GCA_023249095.1 Candidatus Rokuibacteriota bacterium
CCGTCACGGTGAGGCTCGTACCCACGATCCCTCGATCGGGTGAGATGCTGGCGATGATCGGCACCCCGGGGTTGAGAAGCGCGCTCAGCGCGAGGTCGACCTGGATCCGCGGCCGGGTGGCGCCCGTCCCAGCCCGAAGGTCCGTGATCATCATCCCCGTGCCTGTGAGAGCCTCGAGGATCTCGTCGACGCTCGCGGCCGGCACGGCCTGCTTGAGCACGGCCCACGTGCCGGCCACGTGCGGAGACGCCATCGACGTCCCACTCGCAAACTCGAACCCGCCGCCGGGGAACGACGAGATGATTTCGTCGCCGGGAGCGAACAGAGACAGAAAGGGCGCCACGTTCGAGAAGTACGCGACCTGGTCATCCTTCGTGGTCGCGCCGACGCTCACAGCGGTAGAGACGCACGCGGGTGCGCTGAGCTGGTCGGTAGATCCGTCGTTTCCGGCGGCCACGACGGTCGCGATACCCGCCGAGCGCAAGTTGTCGATAAAGGGCTTGTAGGGCTCGCCGTCACAGGTCGCGCTGAAGAGTCCGCCGCCCAGACTCATGTTGACCGCGGCAAAGGCGTAAGTCGCTCGCAAGTCGTAGACGCGCTCGAGGGCGGCGAGGATATCGGACGTGTACGCCCCGAGGCAGGGTGGCGCGCCGCCGCAATCGAAAAACCCGTTGATCTGTGAGAAGACCTGGACCGACATGATGTTGGCGCCTCGCCCGACGCCCCAGATAGGCAGATCGGACGGCGTCCCGTTGCCGGCGGCGATGCCCGCCACGTGGGTGCCGTGCCAGCAGCCTTCGGGCTCGAGCGGACAAGGCACCCCGGCCCCGGGACCAATCTGCTCCGCGGCGCCATTCGGGCAGAGCGTCGTGCTCTGCTGCCCGGACGTGGTGGAGTAGCACGCCTCCTCCACGACCTTGCCGGCGAGGAACGGATGCGCGGAGTCGACTCCGCTGTCGAGCACTGCCACCACGAAACCGGTGCCGTCGAAGCCTTGAGCCCAGGCCTGGTCGGCCCCGATGAGCGGCACACTGTCAATGAGGACCGGCCTGTGGATCCTGTCTTCCACGACCCGCTTGATCAAGAAGCGCGCCGCTTCCAGTTCTTGCAACGCCGCTGGGCCGACCTCCAGCGCGATCAGTGGCACCGTCAGGTATCGGCGACCGACACGGTGAGGGGACTGCGTCAGCCGGCTCAGCACGCGCGCGGCGGTGTCGGTGATCTCCTGCCGGTATGCGGCTCGCGCTTGAGTCGTGAGAGCACCCTCGGCGAAGCGGCCAGAGGGAAGCGCGAGCTCGACGAGCACGCGCACCTCGCCTTCCGCCAGCGCGCGGTCGTGAATCCTGGTCGGCACCACGCGACTTTTTTCGTCACGAGGCGCCGCAACCGCAAGCGTGGGCACGATGATGCCGAGCAGCAACAGGCTCGCGGCGAGGCGCCGGTACATCCAGCAGGCGCTGCGATCGGGTCCAGGTGACATGTCCGGATATGATGGGCAACCAGCGTGCCAGCCGCAAGACCTTTGAGCAGAAGGGTTTCGGCCATCACCGATTGACGGTTTGGCAGCCCGAGTGACCTAGGACGTCACCCGGAGAGGATGGTCAGCGGCGGGGCGCGGGGCCCTCGTAGGGACGAGCAATATCATCCGCTCGTACACGCATCACGAGGGCGGGCATCTCCTCGAGCCGGGCGAGCGCCGCAGCATCGATCTCGATCGCGAGAAACGGTGCCGTCGCATAGCGGCGAGCCAGGCGGGTAGCGGTGCCGGCCAAGCGGCGCAAGACCTCGTCCTGCGCGTTTCGCAGAGCGGACGGATCGTTGTGGGGAGCGCGAAGCTCCACGATAACGCGGATCGTGCCGCCACGCGCCGCGGCGCGTACGTCGGGGTCAATCACCAGCCGATCCTCCGTACCGCTCGCGGCGCTCAACGCGCCGGTCAGCGCGATCACGATCGCAATCGTCGGTGTCCACCTCATCCGAGTTCCACCTTTCGTCAGGTAGCAGTCCCGACACCTACCTGGCGATCCCATTCTCCTTGAAGAATCGCTCGGCGCCCGGGTGCAGTGGGAGCGCCATCCCGACGAGCGCCGTGTGCAGCGTGAGGCCTCTGGCGGCTGCGTGAGCGGCGTGGAACTGGAACAGATTTTCAAATACGGCCCGGGTGAACCGATACACGAGCTCCTCGGACAAGCGGGAGCGGACCACCAGCATCGCCATCACTGCCGGGGCCGTCACCGCGCGCTCCTGACCCTTGTAGGTGTTTGCCGGAATCTCTCCGAGAGTGTAGAAGGGATACTTCCTCGCGAGCGTCTCTCCGGCGCTGCGCCCCACCCTGACCAGCATCAGACTGCCCGAGCCGAGCGCATCGGCGATGATGGGAGAACCGCGCGCGATCGTGAAGAACGCGGCGTCAACGACGCCGGCCTTCAGCTGGTCGGCCGCCGCGGCCCACGGGAGGCGCGCGGCCACACGGAGATCGGCCTCGCCGATCCCGTGGGCGCCCAGAATCTGGAGCGCGTTCTGCTCGGTACCCGAGCCCGGCGGCCCGAGGACGACGCGCTTGCCCTTGAGATCGTGGACCGACTTCACGCCCGACGCCCGCGTCACGACGATGTGCACGAGTTCGGGATACACAGAAAAGACGCCGGCCATGTTCTTCACAGGCTTCCCCGCGAACGCGTCGAGCGTCACGCCGTTGAACGCGTAGTAGGCGATGTCGTTCTGGAGGAGCGCGAAGTCCGCCTCGCCCGAGCGGATGAGCTGGGCGTTCGCGACCGATCCCCCCGAGGTCGCGACCGTCACGCGGGCGTTGAGGTCCCGGTCGTCGGAGGCGATACGCGACAGCGCTCCAGCGATCGGGTAGTACACGCCGTCGACCGAGCCCGAGGCGATGGTGAGCCGGCGCGGCGCGGCCGCGAGCGCCGTCGAAAACGCGAGAGCGCCAGCCAGGCCGGCGATGAGGGCGATAGCTGCGGATCGCTTCATGATGTCCCCCTGGGCCGCACATTCACGCCCTTCATCTTACCTGTCCTGTCACCATCGCAGGAGGGCCGCTACGATATGTACGACCTCTTCATCGACCCGCCGGCGCCGCTCGTCCCGCGGCGCCTTCGGCGCAAGGTCCGCGAGCGGCTCCTCCCGGACGGCTCGGTCCTTCCGCTCGACGAGGACGCCGCGCAGCGCGTGATCGGCGAGCTGGGTCGCCGAGGGCGTGAAAGCCGTTGCGATCTGCCTGCTGCACGCCTACGTGAACCCGGTCCATGAGCGGCGCCTGGCCGACCTCGTCCGCGAGATCGCCCCGCAGATGACGGTCGCCTGAGCCACGGAGGTCGTGCCCGAGATCCGCGAGGACGAGACGCGCCTCGACGACGACCCGCATCACCTCGTAGAAACCGACGCCCTCCCGGCCGAGCAGATTCTCGGCTGGCACGCGGACGTTCTGAAAGACCAGCTCCGCCGTGTCGGAGGCACGCATCCCCATCTCGTCGAGCGTGCAGCTGACCGTGAAGCTGGCGCTGTCGCGCTCGACGAGGAACATTGAGATGCCCGGTGGCGGCGGGACGCCTCGGCCGTCTCCACGCGCGCCGCCACGAAATGAAGATCGGCCATCGCCCCGTTGGTGATGAACATCTTGGAGCCGTTGAGCACGTAGTGGTCGCCGTCGCGCAGGGTACGGGTGCGGATGGCCGCCACGTCGCTGCCGCCTCCCGGCTCGGTCACCGCGATCGCCGTTAGCGCTTCGCCTCGGCAGATGGCGGGCAAGTACTTCGCTTTGAGCGGCTCGCTCCCCGTCCAGTAGAGGTGGGGCGACGCCATGTCGGTGTGGACCCCGCCCGCCGGCGCTAACGACCCGGAGCGCGAGCGCGCGCACTCCTCGTGGAGGACGGCGCTGGTGAGGAAGTCGGCGCCCGCCCGTACTCCTCGTCGTATTCGACGCCGAGCAAGCCCAGTTCGCCCATCCGGCGCCAGATCGTTTTTGGGATGCAGAGGCCGCCCGCCATCGGGCCCGAGCGTCGTTGGCGCCCCTTCGTCTCCATCGTGCTGTCGGTGTTCATGGCGGGGCTGGCGTTCGGCAGTTGGGGCGGCGAGCGGCTAGCCCGTCGTCTGGAGGCCAGCGGCGCGGTGGTCCCACTGCGCCTGTATGCAACGACCGAGTTCATCATCGGCTCCTCGGGCCTCGCGGTGCCCAGACAGCTCGACTGGGGTGGTGCGCTGCTGGCAACCGCGGGGACGGGCGTCGACTGGAACTCCGCCAGCTACTACATCGCTACAGGCGGTTGGATCACTCTGACGCTTCTTCCGTATGCCATCGGGCATGTGGTCGCGGCACCTCGTGATGAAAAAGCTGGTGTGGTGCCGACCGGCCACTGAAGACTGGGTCGCAGCGATCCGAGAAGTCTCCGAGTAAGTAGGTTTGATGCACAGCTCGACCAGGTGCCGTGTAGAGTGAAGGGCGAGCGCGGTCGTGTACAGGTCCGGCGGCGCCCCACCGTTTCCGCCCTTTCGGGCCGGTGTCCATTCGCCGAATGGACCATCACGCGTCTCTCGCCCCTCCTCATCGA
>JAHFDK010000129.1 GCA_023249095.1 Candidatus Rokuibacteriota bacterium
GCGCAACTCGTCGAAGCTGAGATTCCAGGGTAACGGGGCGCTGTCAACAACAGCGCTCTTACTTGGTGTCCACCCCAAGATCGCCGGTTGGCGCCGGCGGCAAAAGAAGGCAGCGAGCTTTTTCTTGAACGCCGTAATTCGTGGTAGAAACTCCCTGCAGCGATAGTTGAGATGAATTTGTAAACGATGACGGTGTTCCGCCGGAATAAAGATCGGTAGATCGATTCGGAGATGCTCATCAGCTCGGCACGTAGGTCATGTCGGGCGTCCCGCACCGCCGTCCGGGCCTGCTCGCGCCGGCTCGCGCCCTGCGGGCGGGTGCAGACGACCAAAGGAGAGAACAGATGTCACCCGAAGCAAAGTGCCCGTTCACGCACACGGCTGGCGGCGGCCCGTCGAACCGAGACTGGTGGCCAAATCAGCTAGACCTCAAGATCCTGCACCAGCACTCGCCCCTGTCGGATCCTATGGGCAAGGACTTCAACTACGCCAAAGAGTTCAAGAGCCTCGACCTGGCAGCCGTCAAGAAGGACCTCGTGGCGCTGATGACCGACTCGCAGGCCTGGTGGCCGGCGGACTTCGGCCACTACGGACCCTTGTTCATTCGCATGGCCTGGCACAGCGCCGGCACGTACCGCATCCGCGACGGCCGCGGCGGCGCCGGGGCTGGCCAGCAGCGTTTCGCGCCCCTCAACAGCTGGCCCGACAACGTGAGCCTCGACAAGGCGCGCAGGCTCCTGTGGCCGATCAAGCAGAAGTATGGCCGGAAGATTTCATGGGCCGACCTCATGATCCTCGCGGGCAACGTCGCGCTGGAATCGATGGGGTTCAAGACGTTCGGTTTCGGCGGCGGGCGTGCGGACGTCTGGGAACCGGACGAGGTCTACTGGGGCTCCGAGGATAAGTGGCTGGGTGACAAGCGCTACTCCGGCGACCGGGATCTCGAAAATCCGCTCGCGGCCGTTCAGATGGGGCTGATTTACGTCAACCCGCAGGGCCCGAACGGCAATCCGGATCCGATCTTGGCGGCCAGGGATATCCGCGAGACTTTTTCTCGCATGGCGATGAATGACGAAGAAACCGTCGCGCTGATTGCCGGCGGCCACACCTTCGGCAAGACGCACGGCGCCGGCCCGGAGTCCCATGTGGGGCGTGAGCCCGAAGCGGCCGGCATCGAGGAGCAAGGCTTCGGCTGGAGGAGCACCTTCGGCACGGGCATGGGCGGTGACACGATCACCAGCGGCCTGGAGGTCACCTGGAGCGTCACACCCACGAAGTGGAGCAACAACTTTTTCAAGAACCTGTTCAGCTACGAGTGGGAACTGACGAAGAGCCCGGCCGGCGCGCATCAGTGGAAACCGAAGGGTGGCGCCGGCGCCGGCACCATTCCGGATGCCCACGACCCCGCCAAGCGTCACGCGCCAGCCATGCTGACCACGGACCTCTCCCTGCTGTTCGACCCTGCTTACGAAAGAATCTCGAGGCGCTTCTTCGAGAATCCGGATCAGTTCGCCGACGCATTCGCGCGGGCGTGGTTCAAGCTGACGCACCGCGACATGGGCCCGCGCCCACGCTACCTCGGCCCGGAGGTTCCGGCCGAAGATCTCCTCTGGCAAGACCCCACCCCGGCGGTCAATCACAAGCTGATCGATGAACAGGACATTGCCGCCCTCAAGCGCAAGATCCTGGGTTCGGGGCTGTCCGTCTCGCAACTGGTGTCGACCGCCTGGGCGTCGGCGTCCACCTTCCGCGGCTCCGACAAGCGCGGCGGCGCGAACGGCGCGCGCATTCGCCTCGCGCCGCAGAAAGAGTGGGAAGTCAACCAGCGGGTCCAGCTCGCGAAGGTGCTCAAGACGCTGGAGGGCATCCAGAGCGAGTTCAACGGCGCGCAGTCTGGCGGCAAGAAGGTCTCGCTCGCCGACCTGATCGTTCTGGCCGGTTGCGCAGGCGTCGAGCAGGCGGCGAAGAATGCCGGTCACGCCGTGACGGTTCCCTTCGCGCCGGGACGCATGGATGCCTCGCAGGAGCAAACCGACGTGGACTCCTTCGCCGTTCTCGAACCGGTCGCGGATGGCTTCCGCAACTACCTCAAGGGCCAGTACCCGGTATCGGCCGAGGAGCTGCTGGTCGATCGGGCGCAATTGCTGACGCTGACCGCGCCCGAGATGACGGTTCTCGTTGGCGGCATGCGCGCCTTGAACACCAACGTCGGACAAACGAAACACGGCGTCTTTACCAAGCGGCCGGAAGCGCTGACCAACGACTTCTTCGTGAACCTGCTCGACATGGGCACGGAGTGGAAGGCGGCATCCAACGCCAAGGACGTGTTCGAAGGGCGCGACCGCAAAACGGGCGAACTCAAGTGGACCGGCACGCGTGTCGATCTCGTCTTCGGTTCGAACTCCCAGCTCCGGGCCCTGGCCGAGGTCTACGGAAGCTCGGATGCGCAGGCGAACTTCGTCCAGGACTTCGTCGGGGCCTGGACCAAGGTGATGAACCTCGATCGCTTCGACCTGGCGTGATCTCCACAGGCGCGGTTGATACGGAGCCATGGGTGCCAGAGCCGGGCGTCGGTGCCGATCACTTGCCCTTCGGCCCTGATCTGGCGCGGCCGCAGATCCCTGTCCGCATGTCAGGAGTCGCGGTCAAGGATGGGCGCGTTCATCGCCTTCGCCGCCCGGGTCGGATCGAAGTACTCGCGCAGGAACGCGATCTTGCCCCCAATTGCACGCAGGAACACGACGTACTCCTGACGGTAGGACCGCCCGGTTGCCTTGATCCGGCCCTCGCCCTTGACCTCCGCGACGGCCGCCTCCGGGTCGGCGAAGGCTTGGACCCTCACCTCGAAAAAGCGGAAGTTCTCGACGGCTCCCACGAACCAAGCCGCGAACTGCACGACCTCCGAGCGGCCCGACACGCGCGCCGGATGCCCGAGGGCCGGCGCGAACGGCAGTTCCCACACGACATCATCGGCGAGCATCGTCTGCCAGCGCGCGTTGTCGGCGACGAGCGTCTCGATGTGTCGATGCAACAGGTCTTCGGCGACGGTCATGCTGACCCCCTTGACGCGTCCTGACGCACCACTCCCCACGCCGCCCTCTGCGTCGCGTGCCACGGCGTGCGCTCCCATCCGGTGCCCGTGGCGCTCGTCGGCGAGTGCTCCATCCCGGTCTGTAGAAGGTCGCGCGCCAGAGTCTAGCAGAGGGGCTCAGGCTAGGGGCTCCAGCGCCCGAACGATCACCGCCCCGCACGTGCACGTCATCCACACGCGAGCGTCCTCGACGGCGCGCGGCAAGGAGTCGTCTGCGGGATCGCGAGGCCGAGGGTCGTAGCGATCTTCAGGCTTGATGACGCCGGCTAGGAGCCGCCTTTGGCCGCCTGCTCGATCAGCGCCGCGACCGCTCCGGGCTGCGAAACATAGATCGCGTGGCTGCCCTTGACTTCGACAATCGTTGAATTCGCCCGCTTGGCCATTGCACGCTGGGTCCCCGCGTAGCAGCCGCGCGACCCGGATCAGGCCGCGTAGCGCTTGGCGTAGTCCCAGTCGATCTCCACTCCGAAGCCCGGCTTGTCGCTGAGGTGAACGAAGCTGTCGCGCGTCTCGGGGCCGCCGACCAGGAGGTGGTGCGACAGGGGGTTGCGCGCCGCATCGCCGTGCGATTCCACGCCGAAGCCGCAGCGCGGCAGGGCCGCGACGAGATGCGCGTGCAGCTCGGGCGCGGTGTGCGGCGCGATCATGACCGCGTGCTGCTCGGCCAGCGCGGCGACGCGCAGGCCCTCGGTGAAACCCGCAGCGCGCGTGCTGTCGAACTGCACATAGCGGATCGCGCCGGTGGCGATGAAGTCGCGCACCGTGAAGCGGGTGAGCTCGCGCTCGCCGTGCGCGAGGGGTATCGAGGTGCGGCGGCCAGCCGCACGAAATCCGCCGGCTGCAAATACCAGTGCAGCGGCTCTTCCAGCCAGTAGATGTCGAGCGGCTCGACCCGGCGGGCGAACTCGATGCAGCCGTCGACGTCGTACGGCGCGTTCATGTCGAGCATCAGGGAGATGTCCTTGCCGATGGCCTCGCGCACCGTCCGCACCCGCCTCGCCTCGTCCGCCGGGCTGCCGGCGCCGGTCTTGAGCTTGACGGCGCGATACCCGGCTTGCACGAAGCCTGCGAGCTCCTCGGCATAGACCTTGTCCGGCGCTCCGGGACGGTAGTAGCCTCCCGTCGCGTAGGTCGGAATCGGGCGCGGCTCGCCTCCCAGCACCCGCCAGACCGGCAGGCCCGCGTGCTTGCCCTTGATGTCCCAGAGCGCGATGTCGATGCCCCCGATGGCCGCCATGATCTGCGGCCGCTCGCCGCGCGGCAGTGGCGGCGGCAGGCCGTCAGCTCCGGCGATGCCTCCTGGGCGCGGGCACGTGAGGGAGAAGAGCCGGTCCCACACCGCGACATGGGCGAGCGCGTCCATGCCGCGGACGATCTCTCCGAACCGTTCCACCCAGGCGCAGATCGCCTTCATCGGCGAGCCGTGGATCTGCCCGTAGCCGGTGAGGCCGTCGTCGGTGCGCACTTCCACCACGATGACGCTCGACGATGTCAGTTCCTCGTGTGCCGTCCAGACTGGATCGTTCAACGGCACCGAGATCGGATGGGGCTTGACGCTGGCGATCCGGGTCACGTGGGCTCTCTCGCTTCCGTGCGTAGGATAGCGCGGCTGCGGTAGTATGTGGCTGTTTCGATCGCCTTCGGAGGGATTGCCGATGACGCGCGCGTACAACGTGGTCGATGCAGACGGGCACATCCTCGAGCCGCTCGACCTGTGGGACAGGTACATCGATCCCGGATTCCGCGAGCGCCGGCCGCGGTTTGTCATCGACGAGAACGGCAAGGAACGCCTGAGCGTCGAAGGCAAGCTGCTGGGCAATCCGCGGGGGATCGGCAGCCTGGGGTCCGTCGGCGCCCGGCAGGGGATCGTCAAGCCCGGCACCCTGAAATATGCCGAGGGGCGCAAGGGCGGGTTCGACCCGCACGCGCGCATCGTTGACATGGATGTCGACGGCATCGATGCCGCCTTCCTCTATCCCAGTCTCGGCCTGTTCGCGGGCGCGGTCGAGGATCCGGGCCTGGCCGCCGCGATGTGCCGCGCGTACAACCGCTGGCTCGCCGATTACTGCACGCCGTATCCCGAGCGCCTCTTCGGGGTCGCGATGCTGCCGATGCAGTCGGTCGAGCTGGCAGTCGACGAGATGCGATACGCCCGCGAAAAGCTCGGGATGCGCGGCGGGTTCCTGCGGCCCAACCCTTATCACGGCAAGAAGATGATCAGCGACCCGATGTACGAGCCGTTCTGGACGATGGCCGAGGAACTCGACTTCTCCGTCGGCTTTCACGAGGGATCGACCAACGCGATGCCGACCGTCGGCGTCGACCGCTTCGAGGACGACCGCGCGGCGCGCCATATGGTCTCGCACACGATGGAGATGATGCTGGTCGCACTGAGCGTGATCTGGGGCGGTGTCGTCGACCGTCATCCGCGATTGCGCGTCGCGTTCCTCGAGTCGGGCGGCGGCTGGATCGCGCCGTGGCTCGACCGCATGGACCGGCACTTCGATGACCAGGGCTTCAACGAGTCCGCGCCGAAGACGAGGCCGAGCGAGTTGTTCCAGCGCAATTGCTGGATCTCGTTCGAGCCGGTCGAGAGCAGCATCGCGGTGCTGGCTGACTATATCGGACCGCACAAGATCATGTGGGCCACCGATTATCCGCACTCGGACGGCTTCTTCCCGGGCGCGCCGCAGATGCTCCGCGAGCGGCTCGGGCCGCTGTCCCCCGAGGCGAAGCACCAGGTGCTCGCCGGCGGCGCCCTCGGCTTCTACGGCCTGAGCTGACCCTGGGGTTCCCGTCGCGGGCCTCTGATCCGGTCCCGCGATGCCTCGGGGCTGACTTACGGAGCCTCCGCGCACACGTCGGCCTTGGATATCTATTCGGCGGCGGTCGCCGGCGCGACGCGACGCACGTCGAACCTGTCCTGCGCCAAAACCTGGTCCGGGTGCGGCCACCAGCGCGTGTCCTCCGTCCGTGGACCGCCGCGCATGTGCTGGGCGTCTGGGTGGCTCCGCGTTAACGCACGAAACTCCGATGATTTCGGATCTGGCCCCAAGGGGCCGCGCCTATGTGGGGAGTCGTGCCGGTGCGCGGAGTCTTGCGGCGGACTGCCTAGTCCCTGGTTGCTGATCGGTGGTGGTGGCCTCAAGGGGACTCGGCTGCGTTACATCGAGGTGGACTTCAGCGGTGTCGGCGCCTTGCCGCGTAGATGGCCTAGCGGTTCCAACGAGATTTCGATCGACACGACATGAGACGCTCGAGCGTGCATCCGGTCATTTAGCTGGTGTCGTCTTATCGGGACTTCCGCGCTCCCAAGAGCTAAACGCGTACCGCGTGATTTCTAACAACCCACCTTGCCTTACTGAAGCTGATTCGGATATCGTCGACCGGGCCTGGTTCCCCAACAACGGGATGCAGCATCTCTGATATCTTTGCCGGGAGCCCGCACAACGAGACGACGGCTCTCCATCGCCATCGCGACCCATGCACGAGGAGATCGACACATGGCTCAGAAAAAACCGACGGTGTACGAATTCGTTCCCAAGCTGGGGCAGCTCCGCGACGACGTACTGTTCGGCGACGTGTGGGAGCACCCTGACCTCAGCAAGCGTGACCGTAGCCTGATCACAGTGGCAATGCTGGCTGCGCTCTATCGGACCGACGAGATGCGGGGCCACATGCAGAGGGCGCTCGACAACGGGGTGACGGAGACCGAGTTGAAGGGGCTGATCACGCACGTAGCGTTCTATGCCGGCTGGCCCTGCGCGGTCAACGCTGGCCGTGTCGCCATCGATGTGTTCGGACCAAAATAGCGCTGGTTCGAACGCCGTCTGGTCGACGGCGGCGCGTAGCCGCCACTAGATGGCGGCTCGAGTTCCGACTCGCGGGATAGGTGAAGACGGGGCATTTCGCCTGGGCGGCGAGCGGCGCCGCGCGCTCGGCGTCGGGGTCGCTCACACCGACGATCGTCGCGTCCTTCATCCCCAGCACAGGGTCGGAATAGAACGGCGTGTGCCAGTGCGATGTCCCGATCAGGACGATGCGCATGACTTTCTTCCCCTCGTTTCCTGTATGCTCCGTTGTGGAGTCCACGGCCCATCGCACGCATTCTCGCAGCCAGCCGCGAAAGGGGGAACACCATGGCGTTTTACGAGAAGGGCAACGTCCGCATTCACTACCAGGAGGCCGGCTCCGGCTTCCCGCTGTTCGTCATCCCCGGCGGGGGCCAGAACTCGACCATCGGCTTCATGTCGGACCGGGCGCCGTTCAACGCGACCGAGGAATTCAAGGACGAGTACCGCTGTATCACGGCCGACCTGCGCAACGCGCCGAGCGGCCAGTCCTCCGGGCCGCTCGAGATCGATCGGCCGTGGGACTCCTATGCCGACGACCACCTCGCCCTCATGGATCACCTGGGCATCCGGCGCTTCATGGTGATCGGCTACTGCATCGGCGGCCCGTTCATCTGGAAGCTGGTCCAGCGCGCGCCGGAGCGCATCGTCGCCGCGGTCGTGTCGCAGCCCGTCGGCTTCCGCAAGGAATCGAACCCCATGTACGACAACAGCATGCAGACCTGGGGGCCGGCGCTGGTCAAGCAGCGGCCTGACCTCACGATGGACATGATCGACAACTTCCTAACCCGGATGTACGTCACGAACGCCGACTTCGTGTTCAGCGTGCCGCGCGACGTCGTCCAGGGCTGCCAGGCGCCCGTGCTGGTCATGCCGGACGAGACCCCATCGCACCCCTACGAGCCCGCCATCGAGTCGGCGATGCTGGCCCCGAAATCCGAGCTGACCTTCTTCCCGTGGAAGGACACGAAGGAGAAGATCCCACTCGCGGTGCGGCACGTGCGCACGTTCCTCAAGGCGAACCGGCCGGCCTGATCCCGATGCCGGCGAGCAAGTACGTCCGCCCCACGGTGTGGGTCCCGCCCGCGGTCTCGGCGGTGCTCCAGCCGCAGCCGCCCCTCGCGCCGTCGATCCCGCCGGTGCACGTCGTCGACCTGATGACGGAGGCGGGATCGGCGGCGTTCGGCGCGCGGTGGCGGGTGAAGGAAGCAAAGCTCATCGAGTGTCCCGCGTTGACCAACTCGCTGCCCGAGTTCAAGACGACCTACGACATCGAACCCCATGCCGAGCTGCTCGGCTTCGACGACTCGGATTGGGCCATGATTGCGCCCGCCGATCTCGGCGTCAGGCGCGGTGGTGGCCTGGTGTCGTTCATCTGGTTCCGTACCACCCTGACGATCCCCACGAACGTCGCGGGCTTCGACACCGCCGGCGCCAAGGCGGTGTTCCGCGTCAACGTCGACGACTACGCGGAAGTCTGGATCAACGGCGCGATGCCGCGCACCCCCGGCCGGCCGAGCCCAGGGGCGATCCAGGGCTTCAACATGCCCAACCGCGTCGTGCTGGCCGACGGCGCCGTGTCTCCCGGCGACAGGTTCGAGATCGCCGTGTTTGCGATCAACGGGCCGATTTCGGCGGCACCGGGGAACTTCCTCTTCGTCCGCGAGGCGAAGGTCGAGTTCTTCCGGTGACCGGCCAACCAGGCCTCGCCATGCGCATCGGACTTCGCCTGTGGCTCGAGTACTCACGCGACTGAGGAGAATCCCATGCCGTTCGGATGGGGCATCGTCAGCACGGGCAAGCATCCAGACATCAAGATCGCGCCGGCGATGGCCGCGGCCGACGGCGGCGAGCTCGTCGGCGTCTACAGCCGCGATCAACACCGCGTGGAGGCATTCGCGCAGAAGCACCACGCACGCGCCGCGTACAGTCAGCTCGGCGACCTCCTCAAGGACTCGCGTGTCGACGGCGTCTTCGTGTCCTCGCCGAACGCCTTGCATGCCGAGCACGTCGTCCAGGCGGCGGAAGCCGGTAAGCACGTGCTGTGCGAGAAGCCGATGGCCACGACGATCGCCGACGCCGTGCGAATGCTGCAGGCGTGCCGCCGCGCTGGCGTCACGCTCGGCATTGCCTTCAACTTGCGCCAGCACCCGGCCTATATCCGCGCGCGCGAGCTCGTCTCCGCCGGGACGCTGGGGCGCATCGTGCTCGCCCAGGCGCAGTGGGCGTTCGGCGTGCGCGGCCGCGACGGCTCGCCGCCGCGCAAGCCGCTCACGCAGTGGTGGGACACGCCGGAGCTGATCGGGGGCGCGTCCACGATGATGGGCACCGGCGTGCACTCGGTCGACCTGCTGCGCTTCGTGCTCGGCGCCGAGGTGGACGAGATCACGGCCGTCACCGACGGCCAGACGGTCGCGCGCCCGCTCGAGCAACTCGCCTGCCTCACGCTGCGCTTCGGGAACGGCACGCTCGGCCAGGTGGTCGCGAGCCGCCTTCTTCCAGACTCGCGCAACGATTTCCGCGTGTACGGGATCACCGGGCTCATCGCCGGACACCACTCCATGTGGGAAGCGCGCACGGGCCGCTTCGAGATCACGAGCGACACCGTCAACGAGGCCGCCGACTATCCGGAAGCGCTGCTGCCGAACTACGTGGCAGAGATCGAGGACTTCCAGCGCGCGGTCGCCACCGGCGGCCAGCCAGCAGCGACCGGCCTGGACGGGCTGCGCGTCGTGGAGGTCACGCTGGCGATGATCGAGTCCGCGCGCACGCGCCGGAGCGTGAAGATCGAGCGCGTCGAGCCCTAGCGCGCGAGCCCGGCGATGTGAAGCTCATTCCCCCGAAAAATCCGCGCGTGTTCTGACGCCCCGCGTTCTGATCCTCATCACACTACGAGACGGCGCTCCGCCTGCAGGAGGCCATCGTGGCCGGCGCCAACCGCGGCGGCCCGGTACCCGGACGCATCGACAACGAGCGCCACGAGGAACAATTTCCCCAGGCGGCTCCCCGTCGCCTCCAGTCGCCTATGCTCCCCCCCTCAAGCTGACGTAGAATCTTGACTCGATATGGATGGCCGTGACCGATCGGGTTGGCGCGGTCTCGTTCCGTATACTCGAACCAACAGAGTCACAACCTCCGAGCGTTGGGCCACAAACCGGCGATAGTCGCGCACGAGTGAGCGTAGTCAGCATTAATCACAACGTTCAGAGAGTACCGCCGGGTCGTCTGACGTGATGAAAGGAACTTCTGTCAGATTTCTAAGAGGGCAGACCTTCAAGTCATCGACTCCGCGCATGACATCTACGAATACTCTCATCGCGAGAAGTACGGCTTGACGAATACCGAGATTGAACTCGGGCCCCTTAACACCGATGAGAGCGCCCGTTTCCGCGGCATTTCTACAGCACGTTGTGATGCAGCCTCGGTTCGCATGTGCTGCAGGAGCCAAAAGTGTCGAAGAACAGCTCGATGGGTATCCGTAAGCGTATAGTCGGGCGTCAGAATATCTCGCGCAGCTGCGGCATACAGACCCTCTTCGGCCTGAAGAGCTTTCTCCAGAGCGGGATCCTCCCCGTAGAAATAATCACGCGAACACTGATGCTTCACTGGCGCTCGCTCAACAAACTTCATTCGGTCGATATTGAAGAGGTTGATTGCTACGTTAGCGGAATCAAGCGTGAAAGGACGTAGATTGTCGCCATGTGCGATGCCGACGCCGTTAGTCTATGCGCCGATCCAGCCCGCGCAGTTGAACGAGTCAGTCAAGTTCTACGAGGCGCGGGCATTGGAGTCGTTAACGAAGTAGAGGGGGTGTGGGGTACAGCTTCGGAAAGGCCGGAGCTGCTGAAAAAGGAATCCCTGTGCCTCGACGGCGGCGTAGAAGGCGTCCATGTCCACGTGCGCGACGATCCTCACCGATTTACCTCGACACCCTACTGTGTCACGATCCGGAGACGTGGGGAGCCCTCGCGGGTCTCCCCGACAAGCCGGCTTGAAGGAGGCGTACCGATCATGCAGAAGACCGCGGAGGACCAGCTCAGTCCCGAGGTGGTCCTGGCCGAGATGACCAAGAACGGGGTCACCCACGTCGTGTGGCTCCCCGACAGCGAGACGAACTTCCTGTACCAGCTCATGCAGGCCGAGCCCTCACTACGGCTGGTGCCGGTCAGTCGCGAGGGGCTCGCGTTTTCCATCGCCGCGGGCCTGTCCGCGGGCGGCCAGCGGCCGATCATCCTGATCCAGAACACGGGGCTCATGGAGTCCGGCGACTCGCTCCGGGGCTGGGCGATCGGCTTGAACGTGCCCGTGGTCATGATGATCGGCTACCGCGGGTGGACGCGGCACGGCGTCAACACCGACACCGCCGCCACCTACACGGAACGGTTCCTCCACGCCTTCGGCATCAGCTACTACCTCTGTGAGAGCTCGGCCGACGCCCCGCGGATCTCGATCGCGTTCGAGGAGGCCGCGCGCACGCGACGGCCGGTGGCGGTGCTGATGGCCGACGAGTACCACGGCTTCAACCGATAAAGGAGAGTCCATGCTCCGGACCGACGATCTGCTCCGCATCTTTCACGCCCATCGCGGCGACGCCATCGTGGTGCCGGGCCGCGGCGGCCGCCACTGGGGGAAGATCTCCACGCGGCCGAGCCGCGATCTGCCGATGGGCGACCCCGCCATGGGCGGCCACGCCGGCTTCGCGCTCGGCATCGCGCTCGCCCTACCACAGAATAAGGTCGTGCTGTTCGACTCCGAGGGCGACCTGCTGATGAGCCTGGGCATCCTGCCCACCGTGGCCGAGCTGGCGCCCGCCAACTTCTACCACTTCATGCTCGACAATGAGTGCTACGCGACCACCGGCGGGCAGCCCGTGCCGAACGCCAAGAACGTGGCCTATGACGTCGTCGCGCGCGGCTGCGGCTACCCGCGCGCCTTCGCCTTCGACGACCTGCACGAGTTCGAGGCCAAGCTCCCGGACATCCTCGGGGAGCCCGGACCCGTCCTCGTCGCCCTCAAGGTCGTCCCCGAGGTCGAGAACGTCCCCATCGGCCAGCGCAAGCGCTGGCAGACGCGCACCCGCGACAAGGTCCTGGCGGATTTCCGCGAGGAATTCGGCCTGGAAGGTGGGACGCGTCGATGAGCGTTCACACGTCGCCACGGTCGGGCACGGCGCCTGGGCTTCCCTACGAGCGGCGCCGCCTGGAAGACGTCGGCTACATGACCTGCATGACCCTCACCCTGCTCGGCAACTATGCCCAGACCGGGCATTTCGGCGGCCCGCTGGCCTACACGCCGTTCAACGTCGCGGCGCACCTGGCCGGGCCCGAGCTGGGCGGGCTCCGCTACGACTACCGGCGCCCCAAGCATCCGTACGGTGACAAGTTCATGCTGGCGGCGGGACACTGCGCACCCACCTGCTACGCGCTGTGGATGATCCTGGGCCAGGCGCTGTACCGGAAGCATCACGCGACGGGCGATCCCCGCTATCACGTGGCGCCGGACGTCGCGATGCTGCCGGTCGACGCGCTGGGATTCCGCCGCGGCGCCGGCGCGCTGAGGACGCTGCTCGCGGACCAGGGGCTGTCGGACCATCCGCTGTTCGCGCAGGCCAAGGGGCGAGGCATCCGGGCGCTGTCCGGGCACATCGAGTCCACCGATCTCACCAACGACGTCAACGGCGGCCCCTCGGGCATCGGGGTCGCGACGGCCGCGGGAAAGGCGGCGTTCTGGGACATCATGGGCGCCCCCATGGGGACGCCGAAGGTCATCGCGCTCGAGGGCGAGTTCGCCATGACCGAGGGACACGCCCAGGAGCTCAAGACCCAGGCCATCGCGCTGCAGGTCGGCAAGCGGCTCCGGATCTTCCTGTCCGACAACAACGCCGGCATCGACGATTCTTTGATCGGTGGCGTGGTGTCCAGCCGGTTCACGGGCTATCGCTTGATCGACCAGTGGACCTCGTACGGGTGGAACGTGCTGTTGCTGCCGGATGGTCACGACTACGACCAGATCGTGGGCGCGCTCCGGACCATGGAGGCCTGGGACCCGGCGGATCGCCGTCCGATGATCGTGATCGGCACGACCACCAAGGGGTACTGGCCCGGCGCGGTGAACGGCAAGATCCCCGGGGCGGGCGACCAGGTGGTGGGCTACCCGAGCCATCCGTACGGGATGAAGATGAACTCGGAATACTTCGTCGCCCTGGCGCGCACCTTCGAGGCGCGCTACGGTGTCGAGTTCCAGGGGATCAGCCAGGGACCGGTAACCGACCCGCGGGAGCGGCTCATCCAGTTCAAGACCAACATCGACGTCGTCATGTCAGTGCTCGAGCGCGATGGCCTCGGGGACTGGCTGGCCGATCGTCTGGTCGAGATCGGCGACTCGGTGCCGGCCGAGATCCCGCTCCGCGTCGACGTGAAGCACGACCCATTCCTGGACGATCGTCTCAAGGTCGCCAATCTCCCCGCGGAGCCGCAGACGCTCACCGTGAGGAATTCGATCTCGGGCAAGGACAAGCAGCTCAAGATCGCGCTGTTCCGCAAGGCGGGCGAGACGGCGGGCGCCCGACGGGCCGTGTCCGAGATCGTCAAGTGGGCGAACTACGTCACCGACAACCGCGTATTGACCCTGGCCGCCGACCTCTCGGAATCGATCAACCTCGAGCACGGCAGTATCTGGGGCCACTACGATCCCGAAACCAACCCGCTGGGGACGAGGCTCAAGGCCGCGATCGAGGAAGTGGGCAACGTGTCGAGCGCCATCGGCCTGGTCGGCCAGAGCGCGTCGCTGGACCCCGACCAGTTTGCCGGGGTGTGGGCGTTCAGCGGCACCTACGGCGCCTTCACGCCGCTGATGTACCTGCCCGCGCGCGTCTGGAGCCAGCAGAACCAGGACAGTAAGTTTCGCACCGGCGTCCTGCACATCCTCGCCGGGCACTCCGGCCCGGAGACCGCCGCCGACGCGCGCACGCACTTCGGGATCTTCGCTCCCCAGGTGTGGAAGCTGTTCCCGCGTGACCAGGTCATCAACCTGAGCTTCTGGGACTACAACGACGTGGCCCCCGGCTACTTCGCCGCCGCCGAGATCGCCGCGCGCGAAAAGAAGGTCGGCGTCATCGTCATCGAGGTGGCACGCCCCGACTTCCGCGTCGCCGACCGCAACACGTTCGCCGACTCCGATCTCCGGGCCGCCGCCAAGGGTCTCTACATCATCCGCGACTTCGCGCCCGGCCAGCCCCGACACGGCTACGTCGTGGCCCAGGGATCGAGCTCGACGTTCAATCTCGTGAGCGTGATGCCGCAGCTGACGAGGGCCGGCATCAACGTGAAGGTCATCGCGGCGATCAGCGAGGAGCTGTTCGACCGCCAGCCCGAAGCTTATCGGAACGACGTGCTGCCGCCCGAGGCCCGCCAGGACCTCATGTTCGTGATGAGCGGAACGCGCCGCATGTGGCCGCTGCGCAACGTCGGCTCGCTGACCGATGAGTACTCCCTCACCGCCGACCAGGACAACGTGTGGCTCACCGGCGGCACCGAGGCGGACGTGATCGCCGAGGCACACCTGGACCCGGACTCGATCTTCGGCGGGGTGCAGCGGTTCGCTCAGGAGCGTCCGAAGCGCCTGAGCCGGCAGCGCGCACTGCTGAACGCGCTGGGAGATACGCCATGAGACCAAACAAGCTACGCGAGCTCTTGAAGGCCAACAAGCCTACGCTGTCCACCCACATTCACACCACGTGGCCGTCCGTCGTGGAAGCCATCGGGCACACGGGCCTCTACGACTACGTCGAGTTCGTCGGCGAGTACGGCCCCTTCGACCTGCACGACCTCGACAACCTCGCTCGAGCCGGGGACATCTACAACATGTCGATGCAGCTCAAGGTCGACCAGGAGCCGCGGGGCTTCCTCGCGCAACGGGCGATCGGGTCTGGCTTCCACAGCATTCTGTTCGCCGACTGTCGCTCCGCCGCCGACGTGCAGGAGTGCGTACGCATCGTGCGCGCGGAGACCCCGGAGGACGGAGGAACCTACGGAGTCGCCACCCGTCGGTTCACCTACATGGGGTATGGCGGCACGAAGGAGTACGTCCAGGCGCTGCGCGACATCGTCGTGGCGATCATGATCGAGAAGCCGGGGACGGTCGACACGCTCGAAAAAGTCCTGTCCGTCAAAGGTGTCGATATGGTGCAGTGGGGCGGCTCCGACTACTCTATGGGCATCGGACGGGCCGGCGAGCGCTACTCCCCGGAGCTACGCAAGGTGGAGCGCCGCGTGTTCGAAACAGCCATCCAGATGGGCGTGCCGCCCCGCGCCGAGATCGCCACCGCGGATCAGGCGAAGTACTTCCTCGACATGGGCGTGCGGCACTTGTCACGGCCGGTGGGGGTGTGATGGATGTACTTCCGGAGGGAATCCCCCGGCGGGAATTGGCGGAGTCGAGAGGGTGAAGTGCATGTGCTTCCCCGCGCGGGGATGGGGAGAAAGGCGG
>JAHFDK010000407.1 GCA_023249095.1 Candidatus Rokuibacteriota bacterium
GCCGTTTATGCGGAGCTCCGCGTAAACGGCACAGTTGCTCCAGCCGAGTGCGATCAGCTGCCGGCACCGCGACGTTGGCGTGGAGATCGAAGCCCGCCAGATGCGCGTGCCGCGGAGCGGTCGAGAGCACCCACGGCGCGTCGGGATCGTCCCCCACGCGCCACACGCGCGCGCCCGCGCGAGCACCGAGAGCGATTCGCCCCTGGATCGAGGCGCTGCTGATGCCGGCCAGAACGGGAGATTCTTCCACCACTGGGTCAGGCGGCGACAGGTCAGCGTCGCGCGGATCGCGGCGGCAGCGCTTGAGCAAGCGCTGCACCCGCGCGGCGATCCGCGCGAGCACGGCGCCGACCTCTTCATCCGTCGGAGGGGGCAGAGGCCAGAAGCCGAGCGTGCCCTTCTCGCCTTCAGCGAAAAAGACGCCGTCGAAGAGCAGCGTGTGGAAATGGATGTTCAGATTCAATCCGCCGCCAAAGCGCTGGATGACGGTCACGCACCCCGACCGCCCGTCATGGATCCCGTGTCGGCGCGTGCGGTGGCGCTGGAAGCCTAACAGCACACGCACGTACACGCCGAGCACCGCGCGCGCCAGCGCGTCATCCCACGCGAGGAGATAGCGAAGACGGTACAGAAGACTCAGGACCCATGGGCACACGCGGCAGCACGTCGTCGACGAGGCGGGCGGCGCACTCCGTCATGCGCCGGCCGCCGCAGCTCGGGCAGAAGCCTCGCCCCTTGCAGGAGAACGGCACGAGCCGCTCGAACGCGCAGTCGGTGCACCGCAGGCGCGCGCAGCCGTGCGCCAGCACCCCGCAGGTCAGGAAGTCTCTGAACTCTTGTTCCACGAACTCCGGCAGCGGTGAGCCGTCCGCGTTGTGCCGGGCCGTTTCGAGGAAGGCCTCGAGGTGCTCGGCATCGCACGGCCGGTAGTCCGCGACGCTGAGGGGCATAGCGGCGACATACACTCGGGATGAGAACGCCGGCAATGCCCAGAGATGGATACGCCATAGCTATTGGGGTCGGGAGGCAACGACAGTTTTCGTCGCGCAGCCACCTGTCGTATTTGAAGAGGTGGCGCACGGCCCGGAGGCATCGAGAGTTCCCGGCGATCCTGGCGCTTGCCTCCGGGGAGTGATCGGGCTACCTTCGGCCCACCGATCCGACCTGCATCGACCCGGCTCGTTGGAGGACGCCGCGAAGGAGGCATCCATGCCAGACGACGTCATCATCTCGGCTGACTCGCACATGACAGAGCCACCCGACCTGTGGGTGGAGCGGATCGACAAGCCCTTTCGTGACCGCGCGCCGCGGGTCGTGCGCGAGCACCAGGGCAAATCGGGACACTGGTTCGTCTGCGAGGGCCTGGAACCGCGCTCCGTGGCGGGCACCTTCGCGGCGGGGAAAACTCCCGAAGAGCTGGCGGCATTTCAAAAGGTTGGATACGAGGCTGCACGCCCAGGCGGCTGGGATCCGGCCGAGCGCCTCAAGGACATGGCGATTGACGGGGTGGCGGCGGAGGTCCTCTATACCACGCTGGGCTTCCGATTGTTTGGGCTCACCGATGCCCCATTCCAGGCCGCGATTTTTCGCTCGTACAACGACTGGCTGGCCGAGTTCTGTCGGTACGACCAGAGGAAGTTCGCCGGGCTGGCTCTGATCTCGCTCCTGGAGGTCGACGAAGGAGTTCGGGAGATCCAGCGATGCGCCAGGATGGGACTCAAAGGCGCCATGATCATGGCCTCACCCCCCGAGGGACGGGACTACAGTGAGCCGGTCTACGATCCCTTCTGGGCGGCCGCACAGGATCTCGGGATGCCCCTCAGCCTGCATACCTCGACGGGCCACGGGCGCGAGAGCCGCTACAACGTCAATCGATACATGCGGGCCATGACGCTGCCCCATGAGACCCAGCGCACGCTGACGACGCTGATCTTCTCGGGCGTGCTGGAGAGATTTCCCGGTCTGCGCATCGTCTCGGCCGAGAACGACATCGGCTGGATCGCGCACTACCTGTACCGGGCGGACTTCACGGCCCAGAAGTTCCGCTACACCGACCCGGCTCCCATCAAGCTCTTGCCCAGCGGATATTTCCAGCGGCAGATCTTCGCCACCTTCATGGACGACCCGGTCGGGATCGCCAATTGGTCGTTCGTGGGCCGCGACAACTTCATGTGGGCGTCTGACTACCCGCACACGCTGGCGACCTGGCCACACTCGCGCGACGTGATCATGCGGGACTTCAAGGGGGTGCCGGACGACGTCAAGTCGAAGATGGTCGGCGACACCGCCGCCAAACTGTACGGACTGCTCGCGTAGGACAACCGATCAACCGGGCTGCGATGGAGGTGGATCATGGCCGAGCCGAAGCTGATCTCCGCCGATTCGCACGTGAACGAGCCGGGCGATCTCTGGGTGGAGCGCATCGACAAGCAGTTCCGCGAGCGCGCGCCACGCGTGGTGGAAAACCTGCCCGGGCAGCGACCGGGGGCCTATCTGGTGCTGGAGGGCGTTACGCCCACTCATCTCGCCCAGGGGATGGGAGCCGGGAAGAAGCCCGAGGAGCTCCCACGGTTCTTTCAAGCCTCCACGTACAAGGACGTGCGTCCCGGTGGCTGGGACCCGGCCGAGCGCGTCAAGGACATGGATCTCGACGGCGTCGAGGCGGACGTGATCTACACCACCCTGGGGTTTCGCCAGTTCTGGCTCACGGATGCGGCGCTGCAGCGCGCCTGTTTCCGTGTCTACAACGACTGGCTGGCCGAGTACTGTGCCTACGCGCCGAAGCGGCTCGCCGGGCTTGCGCTGATCTCACTGTATGACGTCGACGAGGCGGCGAAGGAGCTGAGACGCTGTGCCAGTCGAGGCCTGAAGGGTGCCCTCATTTGGGCTTCCCCGCCTGAAGACCGGCCCTACAGCTCGACTGACTACGATCCCTTTTGGGCTGAGGCGCAGGAGCTCAACATGCCGATCAGCCTGCACAGCATCACGGGCATGGGCGCCGAGAGCCGCCTGGCGATCAAACAGCCCCTGGACCGCTACGTCCGCTCGAGCGTCCTCTGCCATGAAGTGCAGCGCACGCTGGTCGTGTTGATCTTCTCCGGCGTGTTGGAGCGGTTCCCTCACCTCAAGGTTGTCTCGGCAGAAAACGAGGTGGGCTGGCTGCCCTTCTTTCTGCAGAAGCTGGACCAGGCCCAGGAAGAGTACCGGTATCTCTATCCGACGCCGCTGAAGCTCACGCCGAGTGAATACTTCCGGCGCCAGATCTTCGCGACGTTCATCGATGATCGGGTAGGGGTCGCCAGCCGAGAGTTCATCGGAATGGAGAACATCATGTGGTCCTCCGACTATCCCCATACCGTCTCAACCTGGCCGCATTCGCGCGAGGTCGTCGAGCGGGATTTCAAAGGCGTCCCGGAGAACGAAAAGCGGCAAATCGTGCGTGAGAACGCGGCCCGACTCTATAACTTGGCCTAGAGTACGAGAGGAGCCGCAAAATGGCTATGAGACTCGGCAGTGGCAACTTGTTGTTCGAACCGGTGGAGGGCTGGGAGAAGCTCCCGGAAGGGTGGTCTTTCATCGACGTAGCTGGCGTGGCGGTGGACGGCAAGGACCACGTGTACGTCTTCAACAGGGGTGAACATCCCGTCGTCGTCTTCGATCGTGATGGCAACGTCCTGAGATCGTTCGGCGAGGGCCTATTCAGCCAGCGGCCGCACGGGATCCACACCGGCCCCGACGACTCCGTCTACTGCGTAGATGACGGACTCCATACGATCCAGAAGTTCACTCTGGACGGCAAGTTGCTGATGACCTTGGGCAGCCCCAACCAACCAGCACCCAAGTGGCAAGGCAAACCCTTCAACCGGCCCACCCACGTGGCGGTGTCACGCGTCACCGGGCACCTCTACGTCTCGGACGGGTATGGCAACAGCCGCATCCACAAATTCACCCCCGAGGGCCGGCTCGTCCTGTCGTGGGGCGAGCCCGGCATCGATCCTGGCCAGTTCATCCGGCCGCACAATGTCGTCATCGACAAGGATGACCACATCTACGTCGCCGACCGGGAGGCCCATCGCATCCAGGTGTTCGATGCCAACGGTAAATTCATCACCATGTGGAACAACATCCATCGGCCCGACGGCATCTGTCTGGACGCGGAAGGGAACTTCTTCATCGGTGAGTTGAACGGCATGGCGGGGGTGGATGACGCTCCGGGGTTGGGTCATCGCGTGAGCGTGTACAACCTCCAGGGCCGACTGCAGACCCGTTTCGGCGAGCCGGAAGAGGGAGAAGGGCCGGGCCAGTTCATCGCGCCACATGGTGTCGCTGTGGACTCGTATGGCGATCTCTACGTGGGCGACGTGGCCTTCACCATCAGGGGCCGCCACATGACTCCGCCCCGGCACCTGAGGTGCTTCCGGAAGTTCCGCCGGATCAGGTAGAAGCAAGGATCTGGACCTCGAGCGCCCAAGGAGGAGTCACCCATGACGTCCCATGACCGCCGCGCCGTCGCTCTTGTCCGACTGCTCCTCGTCCTCGCGACCGCGCTGGC
>JAHFDK010000130.1 GCA_023249095.1 Candidatus Rokuibacteriota bacterium
ACGCGACTTCACGCTGATCGCTTTCGGGGGCGCCGGGCCGATGCACGCGCTCGCGCTGGCCCAGGAGATCGGGATCCCGCGGGTGCTCGTGCCGCGGCACCCCGGGAACTTCTCGGCGCTCGGCCTCCTCGCGTCGGACATCAAGCACGACGACGTCAGGACGCGCGTGGGGCCGCTGCGCGAGCGCCTCACGGTCGCGGGCGAGCTGTTCGCTGAGATGGAGCGCACCGCGCGGCATCAGCTCGAGCTGGAGGGATTCACCGCGCCGCAGCAGCGGGTCCTCCGCTCGCTCGACCTGCGCTACCGCGGCCAGGCCTTCGAGCTGAACGTGGCGATCGGCGCGGACGGGCTCGCGCTCGACGCCATCGAGGCGGCGTTCCACCGCCAGCATCTCGCGGCGTACGGTCACGCGAGCGCCGACGCCGCGATCGAGATGGTGAACGCCCGGCTCACCGCCTACGGCCTCGTCTTGAAGCCCTCCGGCGAGCGGTATCGCAGCGCGGTCGCGTCGATCGACGACGCGCTGGGCGCACGCCGGCCCGTCTGGTTCGATGGCGCGCCGCACGACTGCCCGGTGTGGGAGCGCGAGCGGCTGCCCGAGCGGGCCATGCTTCGCGGCCCCGCCGTCGTGGAGGAGTTCGGCGCGACCACCGTCGTCCTGCCGGGCTGGCATGGTGTCATCGACGAGCACGGCAACCTGCGCTTCGAGCGGGAGGCCCGGGCGTGATCGACCCGATCACCCTCGAGGTGCTCCGCGAGGCGTTCGTGTCGATCGTCCGCGAGATGCGCGTGACGCTCGTGCGCACGGCGTACTCGTCCATCCTCTACGAGGGCGAGGACTTCTCCTGCGTCCTCATGGACGGCCACGCCCAGATCGTCGCCATGTCCCGGGGGCAGGACCACCCGCTCCACATCGTGCCGATCGGCTGGTCGGTGAAGGCGGTGCGGGAGAAGTTCGGCGAAGACATCCACCCCGGCGACATCTTCCTGCACAACGACCCGTACACGGGCGGCACGCACCTCAACGACGTCGCGATGATCTACCCGCTCTTCGGGCCGGATGGCGACCTCTTCGTCTTTCCGGTGGTGCGCGCCCACTGGGGCGACGTGGGCGGGATGAGCCCCGGCAGCCTCTCGGGCCGCGCCACCGAGATCTTCCAGGAGGGCGTCCGCATCCCGCCCATCAAGATCGCCGATCGCGGCCGGCCGAACCAGGCGGCGCTCGACCTGATCTTCAGCAACATGCGCGGGCCCCGCGAGCGCCGCGGCGACTTCCAGGCGATGCTCGGCACCTGCCGCAAGGCCTCGGAGCGGATCGACGAGCTGATCGCGCGCTACGGTGCGGCGACCATCCGCGCCGCTGTCGCCGAGCTGATGGACCGCGCCGAGGGCCGGATGCGCCGCGCCATCCGCGGGCTTCGCGAGGGCGAGTACGTCTACGAGGCGCACCTGGAGGCCGGCACCGACCGTCTCGAGCCGCTCACGGTGCGCGCGAAGGTCGTCGTGGCCGGCGACACGATCACCGTGGACCTCGCCGGCACCTCGCCGCAGACGGCCGGTCCCACCAACGTCGGCCCCGCGATGGCGCCGACCGGCGCCTTCACGATCATCAAGTCCTTTCTCGGTCCCGGCGCCGACGTCAACTCCGGCGCCTTCCGCCCCCTGACCGTCATCACGCCGCCGGGCACCATCGTGAACGCCGATCCCCCGGCGCCGTGCGGCGGCATGGTCGAGGTGAAGTACTGCGTCGAGTCGGCGGTGATGGGCGCCCTGGCCCAGGCCCTCGACGGCAAGGTGGCCGGCGACCTCAAGGGCGGTGGCAACCATTGCTACGTCGGCGGGCCTCACCCGCGCACGGGCGAGACGTTCATCTTCTACGAGTACCCGGCCGGCGGCACCGGCGGCTTCGAGGGCGGCGACGGGAGCAACACGGTCCGCACGTGGACCGAGAGCGACATGACGACGCTCCAGCCCATCGAGGCGGTCGAGCAGCTCTACCCGGTGCGCATCGAGCGCACTGCGCTACGCGAAGATTCGGGCGGGCCGGGGCGGTGGCGGGGCGGGCTCGGGCTCACGCGCGAGGTGCTCATTCAGACGGCTGGAACACAGCTGTCGGTGCTCGCCGAAAAGTGCGTGCTGCCGCCCTTCGGCGTCTGCGGCGGTGGTTCCGGGGCCACGAATCGCTTCTGGGTGCGGCGCGACGGTCAGCGCGTCGAGCCGTCGCCGCTACCCGGCAAAGTCAGCGGATTTCCCCTCGAGCCCGGCGACGTCCTCGTCATGGACTCGAGCGGCGGCGGCGGCTTCGGCGATGCGCTCGAGCGCGATCCCTCCGGCGTCGTCGCCGACGTCCTCGAAGGCTACGTCACGCCGGCGGCGGCGGAAGCGGTCTACGGCGTCGTGCTTCACGAGGGCGCGCCCGACACCGGCGCGACCGGCGCGCGGCGCGCGGAGCTGCGTGCCGCCCGGCTCCGGATCCGCGTCGTCGCGGGCGCCGGGCTCGACGCCACGCGGGGGCGCGAGGTTCGCCTGAGCTCCGACGCCGCGGGGCGACTCGGCGTGGCTCCGGGCGCGGTCGTCGAGCTGGTGAATCCGCGCGGAGCTCCGCTGCGAGCCTGGGTCGCGAGCCTCACCGCTCTGCATGCCGCCGCCGCCGACGGTGCTGCGGTCGCCGAGCTCGCGCCGGTCGCGCTACGTATGCTCGCCGTCGCGGACGGCGCCGAGGTGGAGGTGCGCGCCGTTCATACCGGGGTGCTGAAGGTGTAGGAACGCCGATTTCACCGCCAGACGGCGATCGGATCCAGCGTCAGGTGGGTCAGCGGCGGCAAGGCCGCGGGCGTCGTCTCGTCGAGCCTGGCGGCCGCCTCGTATGACTCTCCGCTCAAGCGCAACGCCTGCACGGTGCGCGCTTCAGGGTCCACGATCCAGTAGAACGGGACACCGTATCGCGCGTAGAGCGCTTGTTTCACTCCGCGGTCCCAGGCGTCCGTCGATGGCGAGAGAACCTCGACGACCAGCGTCGGCGCACCTTCGATGGCTCGCTCGGTGACGATCCCGAGCCGGGCGCGCTCGATATAGACGAGGTCTGGCTGCAACACGGTGATCCGGCTCAGGATGACGTCAATCGGGGAAAGGTAGACCTGGCCGAGCCCGTGGCCGCGGACGTGCTCCGCCATGAGCATATGGAGGTTGCCGATGACCACCTGGTGGCGCGGCCACGACGACGGCGTCATGACGAGCTCGCCCTCGTACAGCTCGTACCGGCGGCCGTCGTCCGGCAAAGCGGCGTAGTCGTCGTAGGTCAGGATGACTCGCGCCGCAAATACGGTGTACATCCGGTCTTCGGCTGGCGACAGGTGGTCGCCCCATAACTTCTCACTTGGGTGGGAGGACACTTGTCTATACGCTACGGCGACGCGGTTCGAGTGGGATCCGCCGAAAGCGGAGGCAAATCTCAGCGCGCACGGCGTGAGCTTTGCGGAGGCGGTCACACGCGTCAGAGGGAAGCCTATGAAAAAGGCCGTAGCTGAGAAGTATCGCGACATCAGTTTCTCGCGCGCGAAGCGGGGAGCCGTCGTAAAGCCCGAGCCGGGGAAGACGAAGATCTCGATTCGCCTCGACAACACGGTGATCGAGTTCTTTCGGGCCGCAGTAGATAGGGCCGGTGGCGGAAACTACCAGACGCTGCGTACGGCGACGTGCGGGGGTCTAACTCCCGTCGTCAGCGCAAGCGCGCCGCGCGCCGCTGAGCCTGCGCGTTCTCTTCGGGGGAGACGACCTACTTGGAGGTCCGGGGAATGCTATCCTCGGTGCGATGGACGCGAGAAGGCGCCGATCGGCTAGCGGGGCGCGCGAGAGCGCGGAGCGCGCCGCGCAATGCCTGGCCGGCGACCCGCGCGTCCAGCTCGTCTACGGATTCGGGTCCGCGTTCCAGCCGGAACGAGCCACGGTGCGGGACATCGACCTCGCGATCCTGACCGATCCGCCACTTCCTCTGGAGGATCTCACGAAGCGACAGGCGGACGTCATGTCGGTGACGGGCGCCCCCATCGATCTCGTTTCCCTGAACGACGCCTCGATCGTGCTCGCGCACGAGGTAGTAGAGAGCGGCGTGTGCCTCTATGCGCGAACGCCCGACATGGAGACCGAGTTCGTCACGCGCGCCCGCGCGCGATACTGGGACTTCCGCCCGTACCGGGACGAGCAATGGCGGCTGGCGGGTGAGCGGCTGGCGGAGCGCCAACTTGGTTCTTAGGCCCGACGCGATCCGTGAGCGCCTTTTGCGACTCGAGGAGGTCATCTCGCGCCTCGAGGAGCTCCGTCGGCTCGACGCCCGCGCGCTGCGCGAGGGCTTCCGCGAGGCCTGGGCCGTGGAGCGCGGCCTCCAGCTCGGCGCCGAGATCGTCCTCGACGTCGGCAACCACATCCTGAGCGCGCACTTCGGCGTCAGCGCTCAGGACTACGAAGACATCATCGCCCAGCTGGGTGCCCACAACGTGATCGGCGCCCCTCTCCGGGAGGAGCTGAAGGGGCTTGGCGGGTTCCGCAACATCCTCGTGCACGGCTACCTCCGCGTCGACCCCGACCGGGTGGCTCGCTCTCTCCAGGTGAGCCCGACGCGCTTCAGCGAGTTCGCGCGGGCCGTCCGAGCGTGGCTCGAGAAGACGGCGGGGTGAGAAAGGCGGTAGAAGTACGGGCCGTCATTCTAGTGCGGGATGACGACCTTGGCCGCCCCCGATTCCATGCGCTTCCTGAGTTGCCAGATGCTGTAGCCGACCATGTAGGTGTAGACCACGGGATCGGGAGTGATCTTCAGGAAGCAGATCCTGGTTTCGCCGCGACGGTGGGACTCTCGATAGCCTTCAGGATTCGACGACCCATCCAGAAGCGCCTGAAGACATCGGTCCCCTCTTCGTCAGTCCAGTCCACGATCTGGGCTTGACCGTGCAACTGGATGGTCGGTGGCGGGACAAACCACAGAAGCCTTCTCGTCAAAGGGACGACCAGCGAGATATTCGGATTCTCCGCGATGTTCCGCGCCTTCAGCAGATGTTTCCGGGTCATCACATAGATCACGAAGGCACGGCCCGGCTCCGAAACGTGCGGGTCCGAGCAGCGACCTCCACCACACGGCCGTTGAGACCGTGCTGCATCACCACCCGGCTCGCGTCGCACGCCAGGCGCTGAGACGTTTCCGCGGGAACGTGGGCGCCGTCCTCGAGGACAGACTGGCCGGGCTCGTCGGGATCCGCGAGGACCGGGGCATCGACGTGGACGACAACCTGATAGCGTTCGGCCGGCGCGCCGGGATCCATGCCGTGGTGGAGCGACGTCTCCGCGAGCAGTGCGAGCGCGTCGGCCTGCTGCTGCGCCATCGTCGGCGTTTCCGAGGAAACGTCCACCGGGCCAGCGTCCCCGTCCTGCGAGCGCGCCCGCTGATACAGCGTCTCGCGGGCCGCGGCCAGCGCCTGCACGAGCACCGCGCCGACCTCGGGCGCCAGCCGCCCTCGGAAAGTCACCATGCCGTCCTCATCCTGATACACGTGCAGCGCACGGCTCGCGTGCCGCCGGGCGGCCTCGGCCGCCTCGGCCTTCCGGTCCACCCGGCGCCAGCCTCGCACGATGCGTTCGACATGGTCGGCCGTGCCGGCGCGTCCCACCGCCAGCAGCTGCTCCTCGGTCTCCGGCGTGGCCACGCGGGTCAGGGCCCGAACCTTGGCGTACGAGAGCTCTCCACGCACCAGGGCCTGGGCCAGCAGTGGCAGCGTCCCAAGGGCGCGCGCCACGCGGACGCGTTCGCGGGCCGCCCCCAGGTCGAGCCCCACGCGCCAGCTCAGCCAGGCGGCGCAGGAGCGAAAGCCGGTGTTCCAGCCCTCGCGGGCGTCGAACTCGCGGATGAGATCGAGGAGGCGCGCGGTCGCGGCGTCGAGGTGGGCCGATAGCTCGGCGATCTCGTCACCCAACCGGTCGAGTGAGCGCGTTTCCATGGCGAGTCCCCCTGCTGGGGCGACTCTACACCTGAGTTTTCGAGCCACCTCCGAGGCGCCACAAGCGGCGATCGCGGCCCGAGCGAGATTTTTCGACGAACGCACCCGCGATGACATCTCCGGGCTTCTGTGGACCGCTGGGGCGGTATTCACCACGTGCTGCCGACCCGCGGCGACGACGCAGGCCGAAAGCTGTCAAGCGAAAAATCGCAAGGGACACGCCGTCGCGGATGATCATCGACTACGAAGAGCAAGGCCGTATCTAAACTCAGACGCTGATCGAACTCTTGGGACACAGCACTAGAGCATGAAGCGAGTACCGAGGGGACAAACGCCTCGGGTAGTTCGCGGGCAAGCGCGAATTCCGCCGCGGTTGACGCCATGTGCTACATGTAGCACAATCGCGTCGTGCGCACCGCTGGAGTCCGCCAGGCCCGCCAGAACCTCTCGGCTCTTCTCGACGAGGTTCGAAAGGGACGCGAGGTCGTGATCACGGAGCGGGGGCGGCCCGTCGCAAAGCTGGTGCCGCCGGACCGTCCGCGGGGCAAGGCCGTGCCGAACCTGGCGGCGTTCCGGCGCAAGATGCCGGTTCTCCATCCCCCGCTGTCCGCCACTGTCGCCAGGGACCGCGCTGATCGCCTCTAGGAGGCGCGCGCCGGCACGGCTCCGCGAGCGACGGGCAGGATACCGCGCGAGGCTGCCCGGCCCCCTCTACTGCGACACCAGCGCTCTCTTGAAGCTTTACCTGCCCGAGCCAGGCAGCGACGAGTTCAACGAAGTCGTGGAGGGCCGGGATGATGTTCTCGTGTCCGACCTGGCCGTAACCGAGATCGTCTCCGCGGTCGCTCGTCGTCTGCACCAGGGGTCGCTCACGAGGGAAACCGCGCGACGACTTCAGCACGCTATCCTCGGGCGCCTCGACGAGGACGTGTACCACCGCGTCGAGCTGACCCGCGACGTGCATCGCCGAGCGGAGCACTACCTGCTGACGCTGAAAGCGACTTCGCTGCGCACCGCCGACGCTCTCCACCTGGCCCTCGCGACGTCGGCGCGGGCCGCGTCGTTGGCAACGTTCGACGCACGGCTGGCCGCTGCGGCTCGCGCTGGCGGCCTCGCCCTCTACCCCGACGCTTGACTCGCCGCCCCCCGTCGTCCTAGTCTCATGAGGCCATGGCCCTGACATTCCGCAAACTCCACCCGCACTTCGTGGGCGAATCGAGCCCGGTCGAGCTTCGCAAGGCTCACGACGAGGAGACGCTGGCTCAGATCCGCGCCGGAATGGACGAGTTCGCCGTCCTCGTCTTCCACGATCAGGCGTTCTCCGACGCCGAGCAGCTCGCGTTCGGGCAGCGGCTCGACGGCCGGCTGCACCAGGGCACCGGGAGCCGCGCCTTCACGAAGAGCCGTCTCGACAACGAAGCGCTGTCCGACATCTCGAACCTCGCCGCGAACGGGGAGATCATGAAGGCCGACGATCGCCGGCGCCACTACACGCTCGGCAATCGCCTCTGGCACACCGACGCCTCGTTCGTGAATCCGCCGGGACGGTACTCGATGCTCCACGCGCGGGTCGTCCCGCCCGTTCCGGCCGACACGGAGTTCGCCGACATGCGCGCCGCGTACGATGCGCTGCCGGCGGACATGAAGGCGCAGCTCGAGGGGCTTCGCGCCCATCACTCGGTCGCATACTCGCGCCACGTCCTCGGCTTCGAGTTCTCGGCCGAGGAGCAGGAGAAGCTGAAGGGCGCCATCCATCCGCTCGTCCGCACCATCCCGCGCTCGCTCCGGCGCTCGCTCTATCTGGCGTCGCACCAGTCGCGGATCATCGACTGGCCCATCCCGGAGGGACGGCTGCTCCTCCGCGATCTGATGGAGCACGCGACCCAGCCGGAGTTCGTCTACCGTCACGCCTGGCGCGTCGGCGATCTCGTCATCTGGGACAACCGCGCCACCATGCACCGCGCGCGGCCGTTCGACGACGCGAAATATCGCCGCGAGCTCCGTCGGGTGACGACCCTCGACATCGAGCAGCCCGCGCTCGCCGCGGCCGGCTCCTAGCTCGCGAGCTCTTCGCCCTGGATACCGACGGCCGCTCGCCGCTCGACGCTGCACGGAAGCTCGTGCCCCAGATTCGATCCTGCGCCGACGAGATCGACGCGCGGCGGGAGCTCCCGCGACCGCTGTTCGAGGCGATGGCGGATGCCGGGTTGTTCCACCTGGCGGTCCCGCGCGTTCTTGGCGGCGGCGAGCTCGACCTGCCGACGTACGTCCAGGTGATCGAGGAGATCGGCAAGGCCGACGCCAGCACGGGCTGGTGCCTCAACCAGGGCGCGATCTTCGGGACCTACGCCGCCCGGATGCCGCGGGAGGTCGCGCGCCGGATCTGGTTCGACACGCCGCGCGCCGTCGTGTCGAACACGCCCGCCGCGACCGCCAAGGCCATCGTGGTCCCCGGCGGCTACCGGGTCACCGGCCGCCAGGGCTTCAGCACCGGCTGCCGGCACGCCGCCTGGGTCGCCGCCCACGCGCAGATCATCGAGAACGGCCAGATCCGACTCGAGAACGGTCAGCCCGAGGCGCGCTACATGTTCGTGCCCGTCGCCGAGGCCGAGCTGCTCGACACCTGGAAGGTCCGGGGCATGCGCGGCACGGGAACGCACCACTTCGCGGTGCACGACGCCTTCGTGCCGACCGAGCGCACCGTGCTCTCGCAGACCGCGCCCTTGCTCGAGAACGCACCGCTCTACCGCATTCCGAGAACACTGCTGTTCGCTTCGGGTGATGCCGCGGTCGCGCTCGGCATGGCGCGCACGTGCCTGGAGACGTTCGGCGAGCTGGCCGGCGCCAAGACTCCGCGGGCCATGCAGGCGCTGCTGCGCGATCAGTCGATGGTGCAGATGACCGTCGGCCAGGCGGAAGCCTCCCTGCGCTCCGGCCGGGCGTTCCTGATCGAGGCGGTTCGCGAGATCTGGGCGGCGAGCGTCAACGGCGCGATCACCCTCGATCACCGCGCGAATATGCGGCTGGCCACGACGCACGGCATCCGGCTCGCGGCCCAGATCATCGACAGCCTGTACAACCTCGCGGGCGCGACCGCCGCCTACGAGGACCACCTGCTCCAGCGGCACTTCCAGGACATCCACGTGATCACGCAGCACCTGCAGGGACGCTTCTCGCACTACGAGCTGGTGGGCCGGCACGCGCTCGGCCTGAAGGTTGACGAAGCGAGACTCTAGTCCCCGCCGGTCGCGATCACGGAGCGCCCGGTGGCGCGCAGGAGGCGCCGATCGGCCTCCGGGCTCGGCGCCGGCGCGACGCGGAGCACGACGTCCTGCGTGAAAGTCCGGATGATTTTTCCCTCGGGCCACTGGGTCCCGACGGGATCGCCGCCCCGCGCGACCGCTCGGACTCCGTCGCGGACGATGCGCCGGAGCATGATCACGCCGCGGTCCGCCGATCCAAGATTCTCGAGGGCGTGGACGGCGATCTCCCGCTGACTGGACTGAGCGTCGAAGTCTGCCGGGAAGCGCTGCCGCTCGGCGTAGGTACGGTCGTCGGATTGCCCGAAGCCCGGCTGGCCTACCTGGTCGGCCGTGAGCCCCCAGGCCGGGTCCACCTGCGCGAGCTCGAAGTTGGTCGTGTGGGTGTCGTCGTTGGGAACGGCCCATCGGATGATGACCGGCCGGCTGGCCGGCTTGGCTTCCACGGCGTCTTCGATTTCGCGCGTGAACTGGTGCACGTTCGGGGGCATGAAGTCGGCCACGCGGACCCACACGAGATCGCCCACGCGCCGGGTCGCCACGTAGACCATGCCGGCCTCGGTCAGGTGCCAGTCGATCTCGGGCACGACTCCGAATGCCTCCGTGAACTGGTAGCCGCTGCTCAGCGCGTGCAGAAACGCGGTGTGGACCGGGTCCATGCTGTTGTCCTTCACCTGGAGCCAGTTGCACGGCAGCACGAACTTCGCGGCAGGCATCAGCCGGTAGCCCGGCACGTCGTAGCTATCGTAGATCGGGAACGCCGGACGTCGGTCCGGCGGTCCCAGGTAGGCGAACACCAGGCCAGCGAACTCGAGCGTCGGATAGGCCCCTTGCCAGACGCGCTCCTTGAGCCGACTGCCCGTCGGCTCCCCGGGCGTCTCCAGGCATCGGCCGTCGACGTCGTAGACCCAGCCGTGGTAGCAGCAGCGGATGCCGCGCTCGACCGGGATCCCGAACTCGAGCGACGTCCCGCGATGGGCGCAGTGCAGGTGCAGCGCGCCGACGCGCCCGCCGCGATCGCGAAAGATCACCAGATCCTCGCCCAGGATCTGCACCCGCAGCGGCGTGGCAGCGAGATCCCGGACGAACGCCACCGGCTGCCAGAACCGGCGCAAGTACTCGCCGCACGGCGTTCCGGGGCCCACCTGCGTCAGCTCCGGATCGGGCGGAGGAACTTCGCGACGGTGATAGCCGTCGAACGGCGCGCCAAGCATCTCTTGTTCCTTATCTCCTCCCAACGAACCGAGTCAAGCGGCCACCAGCCGCGGGGCCGGCTGACGGCGGCGGGTGGGGTCGACGCGATCCGTTCCCGACAACGCGGCGACGGACGCAGCGCGCCCGGATGGAGCCCAGCCGCACTGGGGCAGCGGACGCGTACCGCGTGGTCGCGCGACCCCACCCGCCGCCGTCAGTCGGCCCCGCGGCTGGTAGCTGACGCTTGACCTCATGCCGTCGCCGACGGTAGTGTCTAGCCCGCAATGTCCCGGCTCGACCCCGAGGAGGTCGCCAGAGCCGTGACGGCCTTCATCAACACCACCATCATGGCCCGGAGCCATCCGGTTCAGCCCGACGACGATCTCGAGCTCGCCGGCCTCGACTCGATGGCGCTGCTGAAGGTTCTTCTCTTCATCGAGGCTCAGTTTGGTTTCTGGATGCCAGACGAGGATCTCGTGGAAGAGAACATCAAGACCCCGCGGGCGATGGCGGCGTACATTTGCCGACGTGGGAGCCAGTCCTAACGATCCGACTCGGGTGGACCAGCACCCGCCGAGCTACGACGTCGTGGTCGTGGGCGGTGGGGCCGCCGGACTGGCCGCGGCGGTGGCGGCCGCGCGCTCGGGCGCGCGCACCGCGCTCGTCGAGCGCTACGGCTTTCTCGGTGGCATGGCGACGGCGGGCATGGTGAGCACTATCTGCGGGCTCTACCACACCTCGTCGTCCGGGCCCCCCGAGGCGCTCAACGCCGGCTTCGCCGAGACCGTCGCCCGGAAGCTGGAGACCATGCCCGGCTGCGGCGCGCCGGTACGCCGCGGTCGGACCTACGTCCTGCCCTACACGCCGTTCGCGTTCGCCTGCCTGGCCGACGAGCTCACGGCCTCGGCCAGGCAACTCGATGTGTATCTCCACGCGTTGCTCGTGAGGCTCGACACCGGCCCCGGGCGGATCGAGCGGGTGCGCATCGCGACCTGGGAGCGGCAGGTCGAGCTGACGGCGCGGGCTATCGTGGACGCGAGCGGCGACGCCATCGTCGCGCATCTCACCGGCGTGGCCGCGGTGACAGCGCCGCTCGCGGAGCGCCAGCTGCCCTCGCTGGTCTTCGTCCTCCAGCACGTCGACAGTGAGGCCCTCGGGCCGGGCCCCCGCGTCGCGCTCCTGAGGCTGCTGGCGACTGCCGAGCAGGAGGGACGGCTCCCGAAGGGGGCCGCCAACCTCGCGCTGGCACCGTCGCCGCAGCCCGGCGAGGTCGTCTGCAAGCTCACGCTGAGCGGGATCGCCGAGGAGCTGCTCGCGAGCCGTGATTTTCTGACGGTCGCCGAGCAGGAAGGACGGAGGCGCGCCTTCGCCGTCACGGAATTTCTCAAGACATTGCCTGCGTTCACCCGCGCCTTCGTTTCCCATGCCGCCCCGCAGGTCGGCGTCCGCGAGAGCCGCCGCGTGATCGGGCGCTACCAGCTCACCCGCGAAGACGTCCTGTCCGGTCGGAAGTTCGCGGACGGAATCGCCCGGGCGAGCTGGCCCATCGAGCTGTGGGAGGAAGGGCGCCTCGGGGCCACCTACGAGTTTCTCTCCGACGGGACGCACTACGACATCCCGCTCCGCTGCCTTCAGGCGCGAGACGTCGAGAATCTCTTCGTCGCCGGCCGCTGCATGAGCGCGACACACGAGGCCCTGGGATCCGCGCGTGTGATCGGGACTTGCCTGGCCACGGGTGAGGCGGCCGGCCGGGCCGCGGCCCGCTACGCCGAAGCGCGATGAACCTGGTCGAGCTCCTCTATTCGTCGGTCGAGCGGCACTCGTCGCGACGAGCGCTGACCGACGTGCGGTCGGGCCGTTCCCTGAGCTACGGGCAGCTCGCGCGAGAGACGCAACGGGTCGCCGCGCTCCTCAAGACCGAGGGTGTGGAGCGCGGTCAGCGGATCGGGCTGCTGGCCCCGAACGACCTGGCGTACGTGCCCGCCGCCTTCGGCCTCCTGGCCGCGGGCGCGTGCATGGTCCCGCTGGCCAGCAACCTCACGCCTGCAGAGACCGCCGAGATCGTCCGCGATGTCCAGCTGAACGGCTGCCTCGCCTGGCCCAAGGCCGACGTGCTCCCGGGCGCGAGCGGCGCGGTCGTGCAGGGCGGCGAGTGCGATAACTTCACGTTCCGGTGGCTCGATCGTGACGCCGAGGCCCCGGCCGAGTTCGACTCGCTGAACCCCGCCTTCATCCGGTTCACCTCCGGGACCACCGCCAGGAGCAAGGGCGTGGTCCTATCGCACGAAGCCACGGCCGCGCGAGTCGAGGCCGCCGACCGCGTGCTCGCGTTCAGCGAAGAGGACCGGATCCTGTGGGTGCTGCCGCTCGCCTATCACTTCGCCGTCACGATCGTCGCTTACGTTCGGGCCGGGACCCACATCCTCATGTGCCCCGACACGCTCCCCCGGGCCATGGTCGACGCGGTCCAGCGTCTCAAGCCGAGCGTGCTGTACGCCGCGCCGCTGCATTTCGAGCGGATGGCCAACCTCGGGCCGAGTGAGCCCCTCACGAGCATCCGGGTCATTCTCTCCACCGCCGCGCCGATCTCGCCTGCCGTCATGGATCGCTTCGAATCCGTCTACGGTGTTCCGATCGGCCAGGCGTACGGCATCATCGAGGCCGGCCTGCCCTGCATAAATCTGGGCACCGAAGGCCTTCCGTCCACCTCCGTCGGCCGCCCTGTTCCCGGCTACGAAGTCGCGGTGCTCTCCGACGACGGGAAACGCCTGTCCACCGAAGACCTGGGCGAGATCGCCGTGCGGGGCGACGGACTCTTCTCCGCGTACTATTCGCCGTGGCAGCTTCGCGAGCAGATTACGCGTGACGGCTGGTTCCTGACGGGCGACCTCGGCTGGCTGGATCAGGCGGGCGCCCTTCACCTCAAGGGCCGGAAAAAGACCGTCATGTTCGTGGCGGGGCTCAAATTCTTCCCGGAGGAAGTCGAGGACTGCATCAACCAGTTCCGGGGCGTCAAGGAATCCCGAGTGTTCAGCCGGCCGCACGCTCGCATGGGCGAGGTTCCCTGCGCCGAAGTTGTCCTGGACTCTCGAGGCTGCGATCTGGACGCCCTGAAGACGCATTGCGCGCGCCTGCTCTCCTCCTACAAGGTGCCGCTCGAGTTCACCGTTGTGGACGCAGTCCCCCGGACGCCGAGCGGAAAAATCCGCCGCTAAAAGTCCGGCCGAGGCGAGCCTACACGGGCTTCCGCCCGAGGTACTCGCTGAGGAGCCCGCCGAGCACGCGGCGCTCGACGTCGATGAAGCCGCTCGATTTCAACACTCCGAGAATCATGTCCGGCGGCACGCACCCGGCGATCGTGTCCCAGTAATACTTCATGAGCAGCTCGGCCTTCGCGCTCCCGGTGCTGATCCGTGCGATGCGCGGCAAGACTTTCTCGAAGTAGACGCGGAAGACCCGCTGGCCGAGCCGCGAGCTCGGCAGCGTGATCTCGAGGATCAGAACACGACCGCCCGGCTTCAAGACCCGGAGGCACTCGCCGAAGGCGACGCCGAGGTCAGCCATGTGGCGCAGCGCGTATCCCATGGAGAGGAAATCGAAGTGGTTGTTCGCGAACGGCAGCTCTTCGACGGTCCCCTGCACCAGAGGAATCGAGAGGGTCCGGCGCGCCTCCCGCAACATGCCGCCGCTCGGATCGAGCCCGATCAGGGCCCCGGGGTCACGAAGAATGCGCGTGGCCGCCCGGGCCACCAAGCCGGTGCCGGTTGCGACGTCGAGGAGCCTCATGCCGGGACAGAGGCCGGACCTCACCAGGACCGAGCGCCGATAGCGCTGGCCCGAGCCGAAGGATCCCAGCGCGCAGACCCAGTCGTAGTGTTCCGCGGCGTCGTCGAAGAGCGCCCTGACGAAAGGCCGCCGCTCGCTTTCGCTCTCGTAATATTTCTTGAGAACGGGATGCGGAGCCGTCGGTGAGCCCATCGGGCAACGATAAGCGACCCCGTTGGTGAAGGCAAATAGGCGCGGCCGACAGCACGGTGACCTCGCGGAGGCGAGCGCGCTCGCGCAGACTACCTGACAACGGCATCCAAAGGAAGGGCGCTTCTCAGCTGAAAGTGATTGTTACGCCGACGGTCAAGAGAGCGTCGGGGCTTGCGCGGGTGGTGCCGAACCCGACAGCCGCGTCGAGTCTGACACGCTCACTGACCGCGTACACGGTCCCGGCCCGCAGGACAACGTGATTGTCGGACCGATGATTCGTGGTTAACGCGCTCACCACTTCCCCTACGACTGACCACGCCCTGGTGACCCCGACCTCGACCGACGCGTTGAGATTCACGACGTCGAGGTTCCGGTCGCGAGTGACGAAGGTATAGCCAGCGTTGGCCGTTAGGGTCACGGGGCCGAACATTTTGCTGGCTACGGCGAGCGCCTGGACATCCACCTCCTTTTCGCCCAGGCCACGGCCTTGGTCCCCGGTGGGTAACCTGACGGTGACCGCGGCCATCAGCGCGGGCGTCGCAGGCCCCTCGTCGAAGAATCGACACTTGAGCCCCACGAGGCTGTCGCCAAAGCCTGCGCGCGGCGGCTCGCGCTCCGGACTGAGCAGGATGAACCCCGTGCCGATCGTGACTTCGAGGCGTGGGAGGAGACCGACGTTCAGCGACGGGCCGCCCGGGAGCAGCCATGCTTCCGCACCACCGTCTTTGCTGTAGTCGACACTCAGCTCTAGCTCTACCTTCCCAGGATCCAGCGTCCCCGTGTCCTCGGTCGTAAGGGGACGCCCGGCCAGAGCGGGAGAGACTAGAAGCAATACCAGCGTCGCAAGAG
>JAHFDK010000131.1 GCA_023249095.1 Candidatus Rokuibacteriota bacterium
GGGACCGGTGGAAATCCGGGGGCCAGCGCCTCACGGCACTTCTCGCTGGCCACGATCGTCGCGCCCCGGAAGAAGCGGTTGCCCCCGGTGTGGTCGAGGTGGTGGTGGGTGTTGATGAGCTGGGCGATCGGCTTGCGTGTCGCCTTCTTGATGGCCGCCACGAGCTTCATCGTCATCGAGGGGACCATCAGCGCGTCCACGGCCACCGCCGCCTCGGTGCCGACGATGAGCCCCGAGTTGGCGACGCCGGTGTCGCCCGTCGGGTCGATCCCAGACGCCTGGACGTACGCGAAGACCTTGGCGCCGATCTCGATCATCCCGCTCTTCCAGCGCGTGGGCACCACGTGACGGGCCATGTCGTCCTCCGTGCCGTGTGGCCGCGCACGATAGCACATGCCCGGCGCCTTGACACGACGAAAGCCTCCACGGATCTCCGCTGTGCCAGACTCCGTCCTGCTGCGCGCCGAGCGGCGCATGCGCGCGTACGGCAGCTGGCTGGCGGCATCGGGCCTCGACCTCAACGTTCGGCGGGGCGAGTTGCGCTCGCGGGAGAGTCAACATGCTCGCCGCGCACCTCTCCCGCGGCGAGAAGCGCCGCCGCGAGCCCGCCGGCGAGGGCCTGGCCCCTCGTCTCGTCGAAGAAACCTCGCCGACATGCGCGGCGTGATCAACCGTGACCACTATTCTGCTCGTGGAGCAGGCTCTCGAAGTCGCGCTGGCGCTCCTCACCGCCTCTCCGTCATGGAACCAGGGGCGGATCCACTTCGAGGCGCGCGTCCCGGCGGGCGAGCATCGGGACCTCCTGGAGCCAAAATGCGAAGAGCGCCCCGGGTTCCCCCGAGGCGCTCCGAGCCCGCCGTTGTAGGGACTTTGGGGGGGCCATCGAGGTCCCCCCATGCAACTAGCGCTCGTACCCGGCGCGGCCGTAGTAGCCCTTCTTGGCGTGGCCCGGCGGGGACCAGCCGCGTTCTTTGATCACGACAACTCGTCGCGCCGGCGCGTAGTGTACCGGCGGATACGCGTAGTAGGTCGGGGGCTGAACGTAGACGGGATAGTACTCGCGCACGACCACCCGCTGCTGGACCAGCGGATGCACGACGACCGGCTGGGGCGCCGGATGGAAAGCGCCGAAGATGCCGGTGCCAGAGATGATCTGGTTGAAGACGGCGAAGGCGCCGCGCCCCAGTGCGGCATCGGTGGATGACCCTGCGAAGGCTGCGCCAGGGACGAGCATCGCCACCGAGATCGCAACAGCGACAAGCGTTTTCATTTCAGTGCCTCCCGGGGGGCCTAGCCGCTGGCCTTCCCTCTGGCCCGATTAGACCGGCGACCCCCGGGAACTATTCGGCGAGGAGCGATCAGCGCCCGGCGTCGGGATTGGTCCCGGCGACGTTGAACATCGCCGCATCGAGCCCGAGGGCGCTCTTGCCGATCGCCTCGAGCATTCGATCGACCGTGGGCGGCATCAGCGTGCACGTGCGGAGGTCACGGAACGCGCGCTCGGCCGGATAGTCCTTGTACGCGCCGCGGCCACCCACGACCTGGATCACCTTCGAGGTGACCTGCAGCCCGACTTCCGTCGCCAGGTACTTGGCCCGGTTGGCGAGCGGCCCCCGCTCGACGAGATCGGCCGCGTCCCAGCGCGAAGCCGAGTCGGCCAGGACCAGCGCGGCGGCGTCGAGGTAGGCGACCAGCTCTCCGACGTGGCGCTGCACGGTCGGATCCATCGCGACGGCGATGTTCTCCGGCTTCACGATGCGCTTCTTGGCGTAGTCCATCGCGAAGGCCAGCGCGGACTCGGCGATGCCGAGGTAGACCGCCGCGTAGCCGAGGGCGAAGCTCTCGATGACGCCGACCCGCAGGGAGGCGCCCGGATCTCCCAGCATGCCGTCGGCCGGAACGGGCACGCCGGTGAAGGTGACCGACGGGCTGAAGGTCGCGCGCATGCCGAGCGTGTCCCATTTGCCGTCGGTAGTGATGCCCGGCGCATCGGCGGGCACCAGGGCCAGCTGCAGCGACTTCGCCATGTCGGTGCCCCCGTCGAGGGCGCACCAGACCATGTAGTACGAGGCGCCGAGGGCCATCGTGCAGAAGTGCTTGACGCCGTCCACCACGTAGCCGGCGCCGCCCTGGCGGATCACCGTCTCCATGAACAGGGTGCGCGAAAGGCTCACGGCGGGCTCGCTACCCCAGCTTCCGAAGAGCTTGCCGTGCCGAACCACCTCGTCGAAGTACCGCCGCTTCTGCGCGGCGGTCCCCACGCTGTCGATGAACCGCATGACCGTCGAGTGCATGTGGACGGTCATGGCGGTGTTGGCGCAGCCGTGGGCCACCGCGCGAATGACCCCAATGTACGTGGACGTGTCGAGCCCCAGGCCTCCGTACGCGGTCGGGATGGTGCCGGCGAGAAGGCCCTCGCGCCAGAGGGCGCGCCAGCTCTCGATGGGGTTCCGCGCCTGGTCGTCGTACAGCGGCGCCCGCGGCGCCAGCGTCTCGCGCGCCAGGCGCTCCGCGGTCTCGACGACGGCGCGCCGAGTGGCGGTCACCGGGGTGTGAGCGCCACGTCAAACTCAGTCATCGCGCACTCCCGCTGCGGATGGTTCATGGCGTCGACGAGCGTGGAGACGCCAACGGGCCTCCGCTCGAGTCGCGGGTCGGCCGTCGCCCTGGGCTTCCGGAGAATTCTCTCGGTCAGGGTTTGCTCGGTGAAATCGGGCATCGCGAGATTCTCTCGGGTGACTATACGCCTAGATAGAATTTCTTCACCAGCTCGTGTTCGGTCAGGTCCTTCGTGCGCCCCTCGAAGGCGATCTGCCCGTGCACGATGACGTACCCGCGGTCGGCGATCTTGACGGCTTGGTTGAAGTTCTGCTCGGCCATGAGGACGGTCAGATGGTACCGCTCCTTCAGCTCGCGGATCTTGGCGATCACGCGGCTCACTAGGACCGGCGCGAGCCCGACCGACGGCTCGTCCACGAGGAGGATCGCCGGCGTCGCCATGAGCGCGCGGCCGATCGCGAGCATCTGCTGTTCGCCCCCGCTCATGCTGCCTGCGAGCTGCCGCTTCCGCTCGCGGAGCACGGGAAAGGCCTCGAAGCAGAACTCGAGGTTCTTCGCGATGTCCCGGCGCGCGTCGGCGCGGAACGCGCCGAGCAGGAGGTTCTCCTCGACGGTCAGCTTCGGGAAGAGCCGGCGCCCCTCCGGGACGAGCGTGACGCCGAGATGCACGATCTCCTCGGGTGTCCGGCCGACGAGGTCGATCCGCTGCCCGTCGCGCTCCAGGTAGATCTCACCGCGCTCCGGCCGCACGACACCCATGACGCAGTTGATGAGCGTCGACTTGCCGTTTCCGTTGGTCCCGAGAAGCACCACGGTCTCGCCGTCGTTCACCTCGATGGACACCCCGTGGAGGACGCGCACCGCCCCGTAGCCCGCCTCGACGTTCCGGACGACGAGCCTATTCGCCAAGGTAGGCCTTCTCGACGCGCTTGTCGGCCAGGATCTCGTCCGGCCCGCCCTCGGCGATCTTCTCGCCGGCGTCGAGGACGGCGATTCGCTCGGAGAATCGCATGACGGCGCGCATGATGTGCTCGATCATAACGATGGTGATCCCGCGCTGGTTGAGCTCGAAGAGAATGGCGAGGATGTCGTCGACCTCTGTGCTCGACAGTCCCGCCATGGCCTCGTCGGAGACGAGGAGCCTCGGCCGCGCCGCCATCGCCCGCGCCAGCTCGAGCTTGCGCATCTCGATCTGCGTCAGCGCGGCGGAGGGCACGTGAGCTTTCGCCGCGAGTCCCATCAGCCCGAGGATGCCCATCGCTTCGTCGACCACGCCGTCGCGATGGCCGCGCCCGGCGTACTCGATGGGGATCATGAGGTTCTGCAGCACGGTCATGCTGGTGAAGGGCTTCGGGATCTGGAAGCTGCGCGCGATGCCGAGCCGCGTCCGCCGGTGGGCCGGGAGGGTCGTGATGTCCTGATCCGCGAACACGATCCGTCCGCCGTCGGTCCTGAGCGTCCCGCTGATGCAGTTGATGAGCGTCGTCTTGCCCGAGCCGTTGGGGCCGATGAGACCGAACCGCTCGCCTTGCCGGACCTGGAGGCTGACGGCGCTGAGCGCCTGGAACCCGCCGAAGCGCTTGGTCACCCCCTGGACGTCGAGGAACGCCTCCGCGCTCACACCCCGCTCCGGCGAGTCCGCTCGCCGCTCCGGCGCGCGAGCCGCTGGACGAGTCCCACGATGCCTTCGGGCGCCAGGATCACGAACGCCACGAGGATCAGGCCTACGAGGAGCAGATTGAGCGCCGAGGAGATCGTCACCGTCGCGATCTGCTGGGCGGTCCCGAGCAGCACCGCGCCGATGACCGGCCCGATCCAGGTGGTGCTTCCCCCGATCATGGGCATCGCGAGACTGTTCACCGCGTAGTTGAGGTCGAAGACGGAGGTCGGCTCGACGAACGTCACGTAGTAGGGAAAGGGCGCGCCCGCCAGGCCCATCAGGACGCCGCTCACCGTCGTGGCCACGAGCTTGAGCCTGAGGGTCGGCACGCCCATGCACTCGGCGGCCTCCTCATTGTCGCGGATGGCGGTGAGCCCGCGCCCGATCCAGGACCGCTCGATCCACCACGCCGTGGCGACGGCCAGCACCGCGAGGCCGAGCATCACGACGAAGAGGAACTGCACGTAGTTCCCGAACAGCGGCGCCGAGGCCGGCCGCACAAGGGTGATGCCGCGCGCCCCCCCGGTGTATTCCCAGTTGATGAACATGGTCTGCAGCACGACGGCCAGCGCGAGGGTGGCGATCGAGAAGAAGACGCCGCGTAGCCGGAGCGTGAGGTATCCGAGCGCGAGCCCGAGTAAGCCCGAGATGATGGCGCCGGCCACGAGCTGAATCGCGAGCGGCGCCTTCAGCGATTGGATCAGCACGACCGCGGTGTACGCGCCGAGGGCGAAGAACGCCGGGGTGCCGAAGTTCACGTAACCCGTGTAGCCGCCGAGGATGTTCCACGCCGTGGCGAGGACGACGTACTGGAGGACCACGTACCCGGCGAAATAGTAGTACTGGTTGTCGAGCACGCGAGTGACGGCGAGCCCCGCGACGACGACCGCGAGGGCGACGGCGCCGAACGATCGCGCGCCCACTCCTACCGTCCGAACAGCCCGGAGGGACGCACCGCCAGCGCCAGCAGCAGCACGCCGAACGACACGGCGACGCCCCACGACGGACCGTAGAAGGTGGAGGTGAGGCTCTCGGCGACGCCGACGATGATCGCGGCCACGAGCGTTCCGCCGATCGATCCCATGCCGCCGAGCACGGCGACTGCGAAGACGCGGCCGATGTACTCACGGTTCATCGCCGGCTCCACGGGGCCGATCATGATCAAGAGCGCTCCCGCGAGGGCGGCGGTGGCGATGGCGAGCCCGAAGGCGATACCTTTCACCCTGAACGGATTGGCGCCCATCAACCGCAGCGCGAAGCTGTCCTGCGCGACCGCCTGGATCGCACGTCCGTAGAAGGTGCGCGAGAGGAAGAGGTAGAGCGCGCCGGTCAGGGCCACCCCGACCACGCATGGCACGAGCAGCCTGAATGCGATGCCCACCGGCCCGATCTGGAAAGTCTCGCCGATGTAACGGGCCTCGACCATCCGGTAGTCCACGCCGAACGCGAGCAGCAGCGAGACCTCGACGATGAAGAGGACGCCGAAGAAGAATACGAGCCCCCGGAGCGACTCCGCACCCTTGCGCTCGAAGCTCACGTAGTAGACGCGGTACAGGAGGACGCCGAGCGCGTAGAAGACGGGCGTGAAGAGGAGCCCGGTCAGAATGGGGTCGAAGCCGAATCGCGCGTTCATGCCGTAGGCGACGTAGGAGCCCAGCATGACGAAGACCGGGTGCGCGATATTGACGATGTCGAGCAGGCCGAAGGCCAGGGCAATACCGAGGCTCACGGCCGCGTAGAATCCGCCCAGGAGGATGCCGGCGGCAAGCGCGTTGAGGAGGAGATCGAGCCAGACCACGGTCTACGCGCGGCGGATGCGCGAGGGCGCGCGCTGATCGCGAAGCGCCCTCAGCTCCGCGCGGCGATCCACCCGATTACTTCATCGCGCTCGAGTACGGGTAGATCAGTTTCCCGGACTTGTATTGCTCCGGCCACACGACCACGCGCTTGCCCGCCTTGTGGAACTGGGCGATGTCCGTGGTCTCGATGCCCTGGAACTGGACCTGGAGCACGCGGGACGTCGCCCACTCGCCGTTCGCGCCGAACTTGACCTTGCCGACGATGGTGTCGTGCTCCTGGGTGCGGACGTAGTCGGCGACCTTCTGCTGGTCGAGGCTCTTGGTTCCCTCGATGGCCTGACCGAGCACCTGGAGATAGGCGTACGCCCACGGCGGCAGGTAGTGGCCCAGTGGGTCGACGCCCGCCTTCTCGGCTTGCGCCTGGTAACGCTTCAGGAAATCTTCGATGCCGGAGAACTTGAGGGTCGGCTCGGGCACCCAGAAGTCATAGTTCACGATGCCGTTCAGCTTGGGGCCGAGCTTGGTCAGGAGCGCCGCGAACTGGAGGCCGACCATCCCGCCACCGAACATCTTCGGCTGGAGCCCGACCTCGTGCGCGGCGAGGACCATGCCCGCGGAGTCTGGCGGATACGACGCGACGAAGACGACGTCGGGGTTCTGCGCCTTGATCACCCGGACGATCGGCGTGAAATCGACCGTGTTCGGGGGATAGGTGCTGTCGTAGACCACCTTGAAGCCGAGCCGCTTGGCGTTCTCCCTGATCCCGGCGAGCGCGTTGTGCGGGTACTCGGCGTCGGCGCCGACGAGCGCGAGGGTCTGCGGCTTCGGGGTCTGCCTAGCGGCGACCTCCAGGTACGTGCCGGTCCAGTCGATCGCGGGGCGCGGCCCGGCCGGCATGATCTGGAAGTAGCCCGAGTAGTTGTGCTTCTCGTTGTTGGCGAGCCCGAAGAGCGCGGGGAAGACGAGCTTACGCTCCATCACGATGGGCATCGCCGGCGCAATGAGGTTGGTTCCGTAGCCGGACACCACGAAATGCACCTTGTCGACATCGAGCAGCTTCGTGTAGATGCCCGGCACCGTCGCGCCTTTCGTCTGGTCGTCGTAGTAGACGAGCTGGACGGGCCGGCCGAGGAGGCCGCCCTTCTTGTTCACGTCCGCTTCCCAGAGCTGCATGGCGATCAGGGCGGCCTTGCCGTTGGCGGCCAGGCCTCCGGTCAACGCCATGCCGAAGCCGATCTTGATGGGGTCGGCGGCGCTTGCCGCGCCGGGCCAGGCACTGGAGGCGAACAAGGCCCCGATCAGGAGGCTGACCACGGCCCACGCACGAGTGCGACTTCGGTTCCGTCTCATGTGTTTCCTCCCTTTCCGGGCGCCGGGTGAGCACTGCGTATCATAGCTTCGCGGGAATGCCAAGGGCCTCCCCGCTTTGAGTACAATAGCGCCCGCAAGGGGCGCGAGGACGCGCCCGTGGAGGCCGCCATGAACACGGTAGAGATCGGAATGGATGAGATGCTCAGGCGCGTGGCCCGCTTCAAGGACTTGCGGCCGAGCCGGAAGGCCTTCGTCGACAGCCTGATCCCAGGCCACGAGCGCGAGATCTTCAACGTGATCGGCCGCGGCGTCACCGAAGACACGTCGCTGAGCCCGGCGATCACCGACGCCCGTGACTTCAACCTCACCCTGGTCCACGCCGAGGCCGGCAAGGGCGCGGCGCTCCACGCGCATCCGACCGTCGAGGTCTTCATGGCGTTGTCGGGCCGCTGGTCAGTCTACTGGGGCGACCGGGGGGAGCACGAGATCGTGCTCGAGCAGTGGGACACCATCTCCATGCCGCCCGGCGTCATGCGTGGGTTCCGCAACGCCGGGACGGCGGACGGCTACCTCATGGCCATCCTGGGTGGCACCGACGCCGGTCATGTCACATGGGCGCCTCAGGTGCTGGAGCAGGCCAAGGACACGGGCCTCATCCTGGACGCCGAGGGAAATATGGTCACCGGCGGTCGGAAGTAACGAGCCCGACGAGACCCGCCCCGCGCGAAACACGGTGACGGGCTCGGGCGCGCAGTTCTACGGTGTCGGCGGCGCGCCGATCTCGGACCAGGAGGGAACAACGGTGCGGCTGGAGCCCCGTGACGGCGCTGGTCGGCGTCACCACCCAGGGGCAGGGCACCCACACGGCGCTCGCGCAGATCATCGCCGACGAGCTCGACGTGCCGCTCGACCACATCGCCGTGATCTCCGGCGACACGGCCGTGGTGCCGTACGGCGGCGGCACGTGGGCGAGTCGCGGCATATCGATCGGCGGCAGCGCGACCCTGCTCGCGGCGCGCGCGCTCGGCGAGAGGATCCGGACGATCGCCGCGACGCTCCTGGAAGCGCACGCCGCCGACATCGAGCTCGCCCACGGGTGCGCGGTGGTCCGCGGGAGTCCCGAGCGAGGCCTGAGCTTCGGAGACCTGGCTCGCACCGTGCACTTCCGGTCGAACGAGCTCCGCGGCGTCGAGCCGAGCCTCGAGGCAACCGTGCATTACACGAATCCATCGGCGTGGACCTTCACCAACGGCGCGCACCTTGCCGTCGCCGAGATCGACGTCGAGACGGGCAAGGTGCGCGTACTGCGCTACGTCGCCGTCGATGACTGCGGGCGGATCGTCAATCCCGCGCTCGTGGAGGGCCAGATCGCCGGCGGGATCGCTCAAGGACTCGGTGGAGCGCTCAGCGAGCACTGCGTCTACGACGACGCCGGACAACTCCTCTCGGCCACCTTGATGGACTACGCCCTGCCGACCTTCGCCGACGTTCCGCCGATCGAGACGCACCACCTCGAGACCCCTGCGCCGGGGATCGCGGGCGGCTTTAAGGGCGCTGGCGAAGCGGGCGCAACGGGGGCGCCCGCCGCGATCCTCAACGCGGTCAACGACGCGCTGGCCCCGCTCGGCGTGATGCTGACCGACCAGCCGATCACGCCGGAGCGCGTCATGCGGGCGCTCCGGCAAAAGAGATAGCTGCCGCTTGTGTCCTGGAGTACGCTGCGACGCATGAGCCAGTGGGTCAGGGTTGCGAGCTTGACCGGGGCGCTCGTCGCCACCGCCGTGCTGGCCCCGCGGGCGGCTGCCCCGCCCGACTTCGCGAGTGTTCAGGTGCAGCCGTACACGCCGCCGAAAGCAGCCCCCGCGTTCGCGCTGCCGGATCTCGCCGGCAAGACGGTCACGCTCGCCGAGCTTCGAGGCAAGGTCGTGATGCTCTTCTTCTGGGCCACGTGGTGAACGACCTGTCGGGAGGAGTTGCCTCCCGTCCAGAAGCTCCACCGAGACCTGAGGGGCAAGGGACTGGAAGTCCTCCTCATCGATTTCCAGGAGGACCCGGAGCGCGTCAGGCGGACCGTCAAGGAGCGTGGGTACACGGCGCCGGTGCTGCTCGACGAGAGCGGCGATGTGACGGGAAAAGTGTACGGCGTCTGGGGCCCGCCAACGGTGTACATCGTCGATCGGCAGGGGCGGCTGGTCGGTCGGGCCGCCGGCCCCCGACCGTGGGACAGCCCAGCCGGACGCCGGTTCATCGAGGCGCTGCTCGACGCACCCACCACCCCCTAAGACCCGGCGGGCCCGGTTTGCGAATTTCCGAACGCAGATGCTAGGCTGATACTCTACGTGTTGTAACCCACCCGCCGGCAGGCCACCGTCACCCCGCCGGCCACGGCGGAGACGGAACGCGCCCCGGAGCAGACGAGGAGGGTCATGGACCCAACATCCGCTGCTGAAGCGCGAGAGCGAGTCGCGAAGTGGATCGAAGAGGCACGCCAGATCTTCGGTCTCCTGCCAGAGCTCATGGTGGGCGACCACCAGGCGGGCGAGCGGGCCACCGCGGCGCAGAACGAAGCGGAAAAGCTCCACAAAGAGGTCGAGGACCTCAAGCGGGAAAACCATTTGCTCCGGCTCGAGAAGGACGAGATCGCACAGGCGATGGCCCAGATTGCCGCGAAGCTCGGGATCACGCCGCGCAGGAGCCCATTCGAGCGGGGGATCCCCGGCGAGCCGCCGAAGCTAGCCGACCACGTGAAACTGCCCGAGCCCCCGAGGCCGGCGGAGCAGCCGAAGGCCTCCGATCCCGCGAAGCCCTGAGGCTTACGCGGTTCTGGCCGAGCGGAAGGTGCCGGCCGCCTGCTTGGCCGACTGCTTGAGGCTCAGCGTCAGGTCGTACTTCTTCTCCGTGTGCGGATCGGGATTGAACACCGCCACCCACAGGGTCGCGTAGTCCCTCCCCAGCCCCGGCACCGACGTTCCCTCCGGAAAGAGCCGCAACATCTCTGACTTGAGGTCGGCTCTTCCGACCGGCGGCATGGTCAAGAGCCACGCGTGATCGGAGTCGTTGCGGCCGTCCATGAGCTTCACGTCGATCGATCGCGGCTCCCGAAGGTCGGCGGCGATCGCGAAGAATCGTGCCGTGATCGGTGCCACCACGATCGGGAACCGGTGGTCGGCGAACCGCTGTCGCTCCTGCGTCAGCCGCTGCGAATTGTGCTCGGGATCGCCGATCCGGTTGCTCGGGTGCGTGAAGATCCGGGTCTCGGTGGTCGACTCGAGAATCCGGGCATGGGTCCAGAGGCCAGGCTCGGGCACGGCGGCGAGCAGAACACTCTTGACGAACTCGGGGTACTCCTCGGCCAGCCGCCCCTCGCTCACGAGAACGTTGTAGAGGTGCGCGCCCACGGACTTCGACTGGCCGTCGACGCCGGGCTGGAACGTCTTGAGGCTGTTGAGCGCCTTGTTGACGAATCCGGCGTGGCGGTGCTCGATGTGCTCGAGGAGGATCGAGTAGCCGTACGCAAGGAGTCCTTCCTCGTAGTCCGTGCTCTTCTGGATCGGGACGCTGAGGATGTAGTTGTACTTTCCCAGCTCCTCTTTGACCGCGTCCGCGAAGGAGAGCGTGCCCTTCCAGCTCGTCCAGCGGGCCCAGGCCGAGACCCACCACTGCGCCGCTTCGTCCTGCGCCGCGTGCTCGACCGCCTGGGCGGCTTCGCGCTGCTCCGCTCCGGCCCTCGCCGTGGGAGCGCCAGCCGCCACAGGCTCTGGCGCTGGAGCGGGCGACGGCGGGGCCACCGCGGGCCGAGCCGCCGGCTCCGGCGTCTTCGGAGCAGGCTGGGCCGGCCGTGCCGCGACCGGTGCGGGCGGGGCGCCGACCACGAGCTTGCCGCGCGTCGCCGCGACCGCAAGCGTCTTGCCGAAGGACTGCGTCACGTTGTCCTCGAGGGTGGCGAACTTCTCGTCGTCGAGCGCCTCGCGCCCTTCGATCATCGAGAGCAGAGCCGCGAACGAGGGCGTGCTTTCGAGGAACGCTGGGGCGTTCTCGCCGTCGAATGCCTTGGGGTCAAGCGCGGCCTGGCGGATCTCCCGCGCCTTCGCCTGGCACTGGACGAGCGCGCCGAAGTTCGGTCCGTCGACGTGGGAGACGGTCAAGACGCGGTCGAGCACCGCCATCACCTGGGTGCGCGCTTCGGCCAGGGCCGCCCGCTTCTCCTGAACGGCGAGCGCCTGCACCACTGTCTCGAGCACGGGGCCGAGCGCCTTGAGGCTGTCGATCTCCGACATCCCCGGGGCGTTGATCGAGAGTGAGCGCGCAGCCTCCAGCACCCGCTGGCGGACGTCCACGAAGTCCGTACGGACCTTGGCGATTTCATCGAGCAGCGATTCGGCCGGCAGGGTGCCGGACCCCTGGAGTTGTCCCGCCGTCTGGGCGAGCGTCTCTGCCAGGCCCGAGAACCGTTCACTTAGTGCTGCGAAACTCTTGCTCAGTTCGTCGGCATTCAGCGCCATGGGATGAAATTGATTCTAACGCGGGCCGCCCCGGAACGTGTCAAACAGTCCGGGAGGGGACCTCCCCGAGCCCGGAGCGGCCCGGTGCCCCATGGTCCCGCGGTGATAGACTCCTGGCGTGGCGCACCCGCTCGAAGGCGTCATCGTTGCCGACCTGACACAGAATGTCGCAGGCCCATTCTGCACGCAGATCCTCGGGGATATGGGAGCCGAGGTCATCAAGGTCGAGCGTCCGGGGCGCGGCGACGATGCCAGGGCGTGGGCGCCGCCCTATTGGGGCCAGGAGAGCGCGACGTTCATCGCGCTGAACCGCAATAAGAAGAGCCTCGCTCTCGACCTCAAGTCCCCGGGCGGGCTCGAGATTCTGCAGCGGCTGGTCAGACGCGCCGACGTGTTCGTCCAGAGCCTGCGCCCGGGGGCCATCGAAGTACTCGGACTCGACTTCGCGGGCGCTGCTCGCCTCAATTCGAGAATCATCTACTGCTCGATCACCGCCTTCGGCACGCGAGGACCGCTCCGCCACCTGCCCGGATACGATCCGCTGATGCAGGCGTACAGCGGCTTGATGTCGGTGAATGGCCACCCCGGACAGGAGCCCGCGCGGGTGGGAACGTCGATCGTCGACATGGGCACGGGGATGTGGGCCGCCCTCGGCGTCGTCGCCGCGCTCCGCCAGCGCGACGCAACCGGGCGCGCTGTCGAGGTCACGACAGCGCTCTTCGAGACGGCGCTGATGTGGATGTCGTATCACGCCATGGGCTACCTCGCCTCGGGCGCGGTCCCTCAGCCGCAGGGCTCGGGCACCGCGATGATCGCGCCGTACCAGGCCTTCCCGACCGCTGACGGGTTCGCGATGGTCGGCGCGGCTTCCGATGCGCTGTTCGCCCGCCTGGCGGCGGCGCTCGGCTGTCCCGAGCTCGCCGCCGACGAGCGGTTCAAGGACAACCCCTCCCGCGTGAGCAATCGCGCCGCCCTCGTCGAGACGCTCTCCAAGCGCACCCGCGAGCGAAAGGCGGCGGAGCTCGTCGAGACCCTCCGCGCGAGCGGGGTGCCGGCGGCGCCGATCCTGACTGTGGATCAGATGCTGGAAGAACCGCAGACGCGCGACAGCGGCGTGCTCGTCGGCGCAAGCCACCCGCGCCTGCCCGACTACCGGAGCATCGGCCTACCGCTGACCTGGGACGGTGTCCGGCCGGCGGTGCGGCGCGTCCCGCCGCTCCTCGGCGAGCACAGCAGCGACGTCCTCACCTGGCTCGGCTATACGCTCGACGACGTTCGCAGTCTCCGGGGAAACGGCGTCATCCAGTGACCTACCGCCACCTCCTGGTGACGCGCTCGGACGACGCGCGGGTCGTCACGGTGACGCTGAACCGCGCCGAGCAGATGAACGCGATGAACACCGCGATGGGCGAGGACCTGCTCGCATGTTTCGACGGCTTCCAGCGCGACCCGGACGTGCGCGCGGTCGTGTTCACCGGCGCTGGCGATCGGGCCTTCTGCGCGGGCGGCGACCTCAAGGAGCGCAACGGGATGACCGACGAGGCGTGGCGCGCGCAGCATGTGATCTTCGAGCAGGCGGCGTTCCGCGTGCTGCGGTGTCCGGTGCCGGTGATCGCGGCGGTCGAGGGGTTCGCCCTCGCCGGCGGGTGCGAGCTCGCCATCCTGTCGGATTTCATCGTCGCGAGCGAGACAGCGGTCTTCGGCGTGCCCGAGACGACGCTCGGCATTTTCCCGGGGATCGGCGGCACCCAGCTCCTGCCGCGGATCGTCGGCGCCCCGCTCGCCAAGGAGCTGATCTTCACCGGGCGCCGGATGCGGGCCGACGAGGCGAAGGCGGTGGGCCTCGTCAACCACCTCGTGCCGGCCGGCCAGGCGCGCGCGACGGCGACCCAGATCGCGACCACGATCGCGAAGAACGGTCCCATCGCCGTGCGCCAGGCGAAGAAAGCCATCGCCTACGGCGCCGAGACAGACCTCGACACCGCCATGATCCTCGCGATCGAGGCCTATAATGCGACCGTCGTGACCGAGGACCGGCTGGAGGGCGTCCGCGCCTTCAACGAGAAGCGGAAACCCGAGTTCAAGGGGAAGTGACGATGGCGTCGATCGATCTCGCCCTCAGCGAAGAGCAGCGCGCCCTCCGCACGGGCGTGCTGGAGGTCTGCAAGCGGTATCCCGGCGAATACTGGCGCGACCTCGACGCCCGACGCGAGTACCCGGAGAAGTTCGTCACCGAGCTCACCGAGGCGGGTTATCTCGCCGCGCTGATCCCACAGGAGTACGGCGGCGCGGGACTCGGCATCCGCGAGGGCGGCCTTATCCTAGAATCGATCAACTACTCCGGCGGCAACGCCGGGGCCTGCCACGCCCAGATGTACATCATGGGCACCGTCCTCCGGCACGGCTCCGGGGCGCAGAAGCGGGAGTATCTACCGAAGATCGCGACGGGCGCGCTCCGGCTCCAGGCCTTCGGCGTGACCGAGCCGAACTCGGGCTCGGACACCACGAAGCTCCAGACGACGGCGATCCGCACGGGCGACCGCTACGTCGTCAACGGCCAGAAGATCTTCATCTCGCGCGTGCTCCAGTCCGACCTGATGCTCCTCCTCGCGCGCACGACGCCAGTGGACCAGGTGAAGCGGAAGACCGACGGCTTGTCCGTCTTCCTGATCGACATCCGCGACCTCAAGGGGTTCGAGGTGCGCCCGCTCCGCATGATGATGAACCACTCGACGAACGCGCTGTTCTTCGACAACGTCGAGATCCCGGTCGAGAGCCTGATCGGCGAAGAGGGCAGGGGCTTCCACTACATCCTGGACGGGATGAACGCCGAGCGCATCCTGGTCGCCTCGGATTCGCTCGGCGACGCGCGCTGGTTCATCGAGAAGGCGGTGGCGTACTCGAACCAGCGCGTCATCTTCGGCCGGCCCATCGGCGCCAACCAGGGCGTGCAGTTCGCCATCGCCCGCGCGCACATCTCGACCGACGCGGCGCAGCTCATGCGTGACAAGGCGGCGGCGCTCTTCGACGCGGGCCAGCCGTGCGGGGGCGAGGCCAACATGGCGAAGTACCTCGGCGCCGAGGCAGCGTGGGAGGCCGGCAACGCGTGCATCGACTGTCACGGCGGCTACGGCTACGCCGAGGAGTACGACGTCGAGCGCAAGTTCCGCGAGTGCCGGCTCTACAAGACGGCGCCGGTCAACAACAATCTCGTGCTCGCCTACGTCGGCGAGCACGTGCTCGGGATGCCGCGGAGTTATTAACCCGCATCGGGGGGAGCGAGCGCCGCTGGGCACGTGACCGTCTGTGATGCCTTGAGGGTCCCCTTCGCAGGGTTCATCCCCCGGCCTTAACCCTTCTGGACCGGCCTGACGGAACCCCGGGTCGTG
>JAHFDK010000132.1 GCA_023249095.1 Candidatus Rokuibacteriota bacterium
CCGGCGCCCATACCGGATCCGCGTCGGCGAAGTCGCCGTCGGTGAGCTGAACCAGGGCCGACGCGTCGCTCGAGACCACGAACACGTGCGGGCGCCGATCGTAGATGAAGCCCTCGCCGTTGAACCGGTACTTGAGCGAGGTGATGACCCGGGCCGGCCGGGACTTCCGCTTCTCCTCCTCGCTCTCCGGCTCGCGCTGGCCGCCGACCGGAGACACGAAGGCAAGTCGCGAGCCGTCCGGCGACCACACCACGCTCCCCACCCCGTTCTCGAGCGCGGTGAGTTTCGTCGGCTCGCCCCCATCGGCCGGCATCACGTAGAGCTGGGGCTTCTCCCGCGGTGTGCGCTCGGAGAGGAATGCGAGCCGCGTGCCGTCGTTCGACCACCGGGGCTCGATGTCCCGCCGCGGACCGGCGGTGAAGCGGCGGGGCGCCCCACCGGCCACGTCGACGACCCAGATATTGGAGAGGTACTCGTCGCGCTCTTCGGACAGGGACGTGACGACGAAGGCGATCCGCCGGCCATCGGGCGAGAGCTGCGGATCGGTCACGAACAAGAGGCGCGTCAGATCCTCGGGGACCATACCCCGGCGGGCGGCGCTCACGGCTTCACCGACGCGAAGCGTTCGGTCAGGCTCGCCTCGAGCTGGCGCGCGTCCGCGAGCGCGCCCAGCCCCTCGACCTCGCCGATCGCCGCCGCGACGTGCCGCGCGATTCGCCGGCCCTCCGTCGAGGGCCACGCCAGTGCGAACAGCGTCTTCTCGCACTGGATCGTGTGCTCCACGATGTGGGCGGCGAAGCGGTGAAGACGAAAGCGCACGTCGACGTCGTGGCCCGCCCAGATGGTCGGCCGGGTCATCGCCGAGACCGCGACGTCGCCGAGCCAGCGGTTGGTTTCCGCCCGTGCCTCGCCGATCCGGGCGAGGATCGCGCTGATCTCGCCGTCGACACCCGTCTGGGTCGCCGTCGGCTGTTGGTCCTCGGGTATGCGCACCGGCTCGGAATCCTTCCGGTCGAGCGCATAGCGCGTCTGGACGGCGTAGCGTCGCTCGATCAGGAGCATGTGGCGAAGCGTTTCCCGGACCGGCCACTCGCCCGCTCGCGGCGCACGGTCGAGCAGGTCCGCCGGCAGCCCGGCCAGCAAGCCGCAGAGGTCGCCGAAGGCGCGCTGTGCCAGGGCCAAAATGCGACGCGATTCGGGATGCGGGCCGGCAGACACCCGCGCGTGCACCTCCTGCGCGTCCTCCAGCGTCCGATAGAGGGCGTACCGGACGTCCATCTCCCGCCCGCGCCACGACCACGGGCGCGCCAGCGCCTCGTCGCCGAGCGCGGCGAACCCGCGCAACGCCGCGTCGAAATCACTCATCTCAGCGTGTCCTTCCGGCAAGCTCGATCGCCCCGTGGCCATCCCCTCGTCCCTGACCGCGTGCTCCGTTCCGCCCCGCGATGCTGCTCCGCCGGGGACGCGGAGTCAAGACGCGCCCATTCCCCTGCGACGCGTCTCGGAGTACGCTGGCGCGTGGCTCGACGACCTGATCACGTCGCCGGCGCGGTGGACGGCGCTCAACCCGGTGTCGAACAATCGAGGAGATTCTGATGGTACGGATCATCGACATGGAATGCAGCATTCCGCGCCCCGCGGGCGAGGCGGACCCGGCCCCGGCAGCGACGGAGTCGACCAGCGCGGGTCAGCCTGCCGGCTACGGCATGGCAAACTACAGCCGGATCTTCCGCTCTCGCCGCGAAGGCGCCGACCACCGCCCGGACATCGACCTGGACGCGTACGTCGGCAAGCTCGCGAAGCTCGGCATCGTCCGGTCGGTGCCGTTCGGCGTCTCGAACGAGGAGTCGACCGCGCTCGTGCGCAAGTACCCCGATCGGTTCCTCGGGCTGGCGCGGATCAGCATCAATGCCTTCAAGGGCATGAGCGGTGTCCGCGAGCTGGAGCGGCTGGTCCGCGACGAGGGATTCAAGGCGCTCGGCGTCTCGGCGCTGGTCGACTGCATTCCCGCGAGCGACCGGCGCTACTACCCCCTCTACACCAAGGCGGCGGAGCTTCGCATCCCCGTGCGCATCTACTCCTCCATGAACTACGCGAACGACCGACCGTACGACCTCGGTCATCCGCGGCATCTCGACCAGGTCGCGATGGACTTCCCGGAGCTCCGGATCATCGGTGGCCTGGGCGGCTGGCCGTGGGTCAACGAGATGGTCGCGCTGGTGCGCCGGCATCCCAACCTCCACGTCGACACCTCGGCGCATCGGGCCAAGTACCTGGGGCAGCCGGGCTCCGGCTGGGAAATGCTCATCCAGTTCGGCAACACGCTCATTCAGGACAAGGTGCTCGTGGGCCTGTCGGCAGGGCTGGTCGGCCAGCCGTACGAGACGCTGATCCAGGAGTACATGGGCCTGCCGCTGAAAGACACCGTCAAGGAGAAGTGGCTCTACAAGAACGCCGCGCGGGTGTTCGGGCTCGAGTGACGGACCGCGAAGGCGCGCTCGAGGGAGTGGTCGTCATCGAGCTGGCCCGGACCCTGGCCGGCGAGTTCGCCGGCGGGCTGCTCGCCGACCTGGGAGCGACCGTCATCAAGGTCGAACCCCCCGACGGATCGCCGCTCCGAAAGCGCGGCCCGGGCATCGCCGGAGAAGACTCCCTCTACTTTCAGTCGGAGAATCGCGGGAAGTACTCGGTGCTCGCCGATCTCGCGGACTTCACCGGCGAGCCCTGGCTCGCGAAGCTTCTCGCCTCCGCCGATGCCCTCGTCGAGGACCTCGGCCCGGGGCGCCTCGAATCGGCTGGACTGTCGCCGGACGCGCTCCACGAAAGGAATCCTCGCCTCGTCGTCTTGCGCGTCTCACCGTTCGGCCAGACCGGGCCACTGGCGGGCGAGCGCGGCGACGATCGCATCGCCCAGGCGTACTCCGGCGTGCAGTTCGCGACGGGGTTCCCCGATCGCCCGCCGATTCCCGTGACGGTGCCGCTCGCCGACGCCTGGACGGGCATCCTCGGCGCGAGCGCGCTCCTGATGGCGACCTTTCACGCCCGGCGGAGCGGCTGCGGACAGACGGTCGACCTCGGCCTCTACCAGACCGGGCTGCGCATGCAGGAAGAGGTGGTCATCCGCCACCACCGGACGGGCGCGGTGGCGACGCGCATGGGCACCGAATCGCCCACGGTGGTCCCGGCCAACGTCTACCCGACGCGAGACGGCGGGTGGATCGCGCTCTCCGGAGCCGGAGATCAGCCGTTCGCCCGTCTCTGCGAAGCGATCGAGGCCCCCGAGTCCGCCAGGGAACCGCGGTTCGCCACCAGCGCCGCGCGCCTGCAGAACCGCGCGGCCGCCGATGAGCTCGTCGGGGCCTGGATCGCCAGGCACGACCTCGCGGACATCGAGGCGCGCTTCGCCGCCGCCGGCGTGGCCGGCACCGCTGTCCGCTCGGTGGACGAGATCATCGCGGATCCGCACGTGAGGGCGCGCCAGGCTGTGCTGCGTCTGCAGTCGTCGTCCGGGCACGACTTCCTCGCCCCCGCGCCGGTCCCCAAGCTGTCGCGGACTCCGGCGCGCCCCCCGGTGAGCGCTCCGCGGCTCGGCGAGCACACGGCGACCGTGCGCGCGAGCGTCGAGCAGATCGCGGATCGGAAAAGACCGGACGTGAAGTCCGGCAACGTGACCGGCGCAGGGCCGCTCGCCGGCGTCCGGGTCCTCGACCTGTCGCAGTGGCTCGCCGGTCCGGCCGCCGCCGCCCTGCTCGGCGACTTCGGCGCCGAGGTGATCATGGTCGAGCTCCCCGCGACCGGCACGGCGCCGTCGGACGGGCCGGGCAGCCGTGGCCCCGGGTTTCCCGTCACCAACCGGAACAAGCGGAGCATCACGCTCGACGTGCGCTCGCCGCGCGGCCGCGAGGTGTTTCTGGAGCTGGTCCGGCTGAGCGACGCGATCGTGGAGAACTTCCGACCAGGGACGCTCGAGCGATGGGACCTCGGCCCGACGGTGCTCCGTGAGATCAATTCGCGCCTCGTGATTCTCCGGTCATCCGGCTTCGGACAGAGCGGCCCGTCCGCGGCTCGCGCCGCGTTCAACCCGGTGGGTCTCGCCTTCGGCGGCATGACGTACCTGAACGGCTGGCCGGACCGGCCGCCCCTCCGCGACGGCGTCACCGCGGGCGACTATTCGACGGCGCTCTTCAACGTGCTCGGTCTCGTCGCCGCGCTCTTGCGCCGCGACCTCGACGGCGCGGGGCAGGTCGTCGACACGGCCATGTTCGAGTGCGCCCTGCGCCTCACCGGCGATCTGCTGGCCGTGCGGAGCGCCCTGGGCATCCGTCGCGAGCGTGCCGGCGGAGACTGGCCGGCCTATCCGTGTAGCCTCACCGTCGCGGCCCTGGACGGACGCTTCGTCGCCGCGTCGAGCGCGTGCTGGGACGACTTCGCCGACGCGCTCGAACGGCTGGGGCGCCCACGCGTCGATGACCCGGTGCGCGTGCGCGAGGAGATGGCGAAGCTGGTCGGCCCGCTCGCGGCCGAAGAAGCGGTGTGCACGTTGCGCCAGGCCGGGCTCGCCGCGAGCACGGTCAACTCGGTGGCCGATCTGGCCCGAGAGCCGCACCTGTGGAGCCGCGGCGATCTCGTGCTCCGCTCCGATCCGGAGCTGGGCGAGATCGTGACGCAGGGGATCGTGCCATTGCTCTCGCGAACGCCGGGGCAGCTCACCGGCTGGTCGCGGCACCCCGGATCGGACAACAACGCCGTGCTCGGAGCGCTGCTGGGTTACACGCCCGAGCAGATTCGCCGGGTTACTTCGGCACCAGCCCCTTGAAGCGCGGCATGACCTCCTTCGCCAGCAGCTCGATCGAGTGGCGCCACGCCGTGGGATTCTCCGAATAGTCGAAGCAGAAGAGCAGGAGCGTGCCGAAGCCGCCGACCTCCTCGTAAATCTCGTGGAGCTTGTCGGCCACCGTGGCCGGCGAGCCCACCAGCCAGTTGTGCCGTGCGCAGTACTCGGGGGTGACGTCGGAGTCCGGCACGTCCGGCTTGTGCTTCAGGAATTCGGTGAACTGGAACGACGCGAGGAGGGGCAGGAAGTACTCCTGCATCATGCGGCCCATCATGCCGCCGGCGGAGAGCCGCATCGCCTCCGCATCGGTGTCGGCGATGAAGACTTCGCGGACCAGGCGCCACTCGGCGCGCTTTGGCGTGCGGCCGCTTCGCGCCGCCCCCTGCTCCACGGCCTCCCAGTGGCTCCCGACGTAGGTGGGGTTCAGGTTCAGGCTCATCGGCCAGAAGCCGCGCTCGCCGGCGAGCTTCAGCGTGTCAGAGCCCTTGCTCACGCCGGCGACGCCGATCGGCGGATGCGGCTTCTGGAGCGGCTTGATGTGCGGCCGCAATGTGTCGAGCATCGTGCCGGTCTTGGTGACGTGCCAGTACTTGCCCTTGTAGTCGAACTCCGGCTCGTCGCTCCAGAGACGCAGGATGATGTCGAGCGCCTCGCGCGTCATCTCCCGGTGCTGGCCCGCATTGCCGTCGACATTGAACATGGCCCAGTCGCTCGGCAGCCCGCTCGCCGCCACGCCAAAATTGAGCCGCCCCTGCGCCATGTGGTCGAGCATCGCCACTCGGTTGGCCAGCTCGGCGGGGTGGTGGTACGGCATCAGAAACCCGCCGGGGCCGATGCGCATGCGGCTGGTCTGCATCAGCGCCTGGGCCACCAGCAGGTCCGGCGACGGGTGCGGCTCCCAGGGCGCGGTGTGATGCTCGCCGATCCACGCCTCGCTGAAGCCGAGCTCGTCCGCCCAGCGAAGCTGTTGCAGGTCCCACTGGTGGCCGTCGTACAGACTGCGCTCGGGTGGATGCGACGGCATCGTGAACAATCCGTAGTCCATGCGCGCCTCCTTGGCTGAGCCGCGACGCTCGGGTGCTGGATTCTACGCCGGGCCCACGAAACCGATATAGACGCCACAGGCCTGATCCGGCCCGACCATGATCGCCTGCTCGCCGGTATTGCGGATGCCGCGCGCCGGCGGCGGCATGCCGTGACTCTCCATCCATCGGACCGCGGCGTCCATACTGCTCGTGCGATAGAGCACCTGAAAGGGGCCGGGCCCGCGCCGAGCGAGCGCCTCGGCGGCGGGCCCGGGCTCGGCGGGCTGCGCCACCGTCAAGCCCGTCGGGCCCAGATCGAAGACCGCCATGTCCGCCTTGATGACCGCGCCGCGCTGGATCTTGGGCACGGACATGCCGAGCACCCGGCCATAGGACGCCGCCGCCACGGCGACGTCGGGCACTGCGATGTAGACCCGATCCAGACGCAGGGCGCCGTTGGGGTGATCGCCGGCCCGCGCCACCTGCCGGCGCCGCTCGTCCAGCGGCGTCAGGTGCTGCACGAAAAAGATCGGCAGGGGGTTGCGCGGACCGAGTCCCGCGGCCTTCCATCGAAGCTCCTGGCCGGCCGGGGTTCGCCGCGAGCCCTCGGTGGCGTCGCCGACGTCGACGCCGCGCCCTCGCATCGCCGCCACGTCGGCCGCCAGATCATCGCTCTGCACGGCGACGTAGCGGAAGCCGCCGCCACGAGCCAGGAACTCGCTGAGGCGGGCATCCGAGCTGCCGGGGATCAACGCGGCGGCCGGACGCCCGTCCCGCAGGGTGAGGAGCTCGAGATAGTCCTCCTGGTGAAACGCGATCGCGTTGTGAGTCGCCCCGCCCGTGTGCGCCCCACCGGGATAGACGTGGAATCCGATGCGCGTGTACGCCTCGATGCCCTCTTCGAGATTCCGGACGCAGATCATGACGTGGTCGATCCGGGTCAGCACGATGGCGTATGCTATACCGCACGTCGCTCGCGGTCCACTTCGCAGGAGGTAGGCATGGCTGACTATGTCCTCGTCGAGAAGGCGCAAGGCGTCGCGATTCTCACCATGAACCGCCCCGAGCAGCTCAACGCGATGAACGCCCAGCTCAGTACCGAGCTGCGCGCTGCGGTCGAGCGCATGAGCGCCGATGACGAGGTCGGATGCATCGTCATCACCGGCGCCGGGAACCGCGCCTTCTCGGCCGGCGGCGACATCCACGAGCAGCGCGAGGACGATCAGAAGTACACCCAGGCCGAGCTGGATGCCCGCAACGCCGTTCGCGCCCGCGGCAGCTACGAGATCAGCGCCTGCTCGAAGCCCACGATCGGGATGATGAACGGTCTGGCGTACGGCGGCGCCGGGGTGCTGGCTTCATCCCTGGACATGCGCATCGGGTGCGAGCACTCGAGCTTCCGCTTCCTGGCCGCCGCGTACGGCCGCATCAACAGCACCTGGACCCTGCCGAACCAGGTCGGCTGGCCCGTCGCCAAGGAGCTCCTGTTTTCTGGCCGTGTCGTCGAGGCGGAGGAGGCCTATCGCATTGGCCTGCTCAACCACCTTGTACCGTGCGGAGAGCTACGCGACAAGACGATGTGGCTGGCGACGACGATCGCCAAGAATCGCCGCGAGGCGGTGATGGGCGTGAAAGCCCTCCTGCTCCGCGACATGGGCTGCAACCTGGAAGAGCAGTGGGCGAACGAGCGCGACTACACGATGAACGTCGTCAGGGGCGCCAAGGCCGAGGCGGCCTTCCCCGAGTTCATCGCCCGCCGGGGACGGCCCCCCCGCGACGCCTGACCGGGCGGCGCTACTTCGTCGCGTCCCTGACCTTCTTCGCCGCCTCGTCGATCTTCTCTCCGGCCTTTTCGCCGGCCTTCTCGATCGCCTTGCCCGCTCCTTCGACGGCCTTGTCCACTTTCTCTCCGGCTTTCTGCGCCGGCCCCTGCTCGCAGCCGACGCACAAAACAAGGCCGAGACCGAACGACAGAAGACGGCTGATTGCCGGCATCGCTGTCCCTCCCTCGCTTACTTGCGCAACTTGGCGACCGCGGCCTCGTATGCCTTGTTGAGGTCCTTGTACGAGTCGGCGAAGCCGTGCTTGACGCTGTCCCAGGACTCCGCCGAGGCGCGGCCGAGCTCGTCGGCCCTTTTCGCGGTCTTGTCCCGCGTGGCCTTCAGCTCTTTGAGCTGCCGCTGCCCATCCGCTTTGGCGGCGCTCGTATCGCGCGCGACTTGAGCCTCCAGATCCTTGATCTTGGCGTCGAGGTCGCTCATTAGCTTCTTCGCGTACACGACCGCTTCGTTCTTCTTGTCCACGGTGTAGCCCTTGATCGCGTCCGCCGCTTCACCGACCTTTTGCGTCGCGTCCTTACCCGAGGTCTGCCCGGCGGCCGGCGCCGCGTGGGTCAGGAAGGCGCCCAAGGCGATGGCGACGATCCCGAGGTTCACGCTTCGATTCATGGTTCTCCTCTCTCTGTGAGGCTCTGAGTGGCGGCTCCTCCCGGTGTCTCGGGTCACTTCTTGAGCTTGAGGTCCTCGTACGGCGACGAGTACGGGTGCAGGGCGATGAGGCCGAGCCCTGATTCTTCCACGCGCGGCCCGACGGCGTTCAGGAATCCGAGCTCCCACAGCGGAGCGTGCATGACCCGCTCGTGGGCCAGACGCTGGATCTGATGCAGGAGCGCCTCACGGCGCTTGGTGTCGAGCTCGCGGGCCTGCTGGATGAAGAGGTCGTCGATGTCGGGATAGCCGCCCCAGGTGTAGACGCCGTCCTTGACGAAGTAGTTCTGGACCCGGGTCGCCGCGTTGCCGAGCCCGCCCGCGCCCGACTGCAAGATCCCGGTGATCTTCTTGTCCTTCCAGTTGCCGAGGAAGGCCGCGCGCTCCATCGGCCGCAACTTGGTGCGGATCCCCACCGCGCCCAGGTAGTTGGCGATCGCCTCGGCGACGGTCGAGTAAGACCCGTCGCACGCGTACTCGCCGGCGTCGAAGCCGTTCGGATAGCCGGCCTCGGCCAGGAGCTTCTTCGCCCGCGTCGGGTCGTACGGATAGGGCGGAATCGCCAGGGCGTACTCGAAGGCCGACGGGATGATGCTGCCGGTCGGCTTGGAGTGGCCCAGCGTCTCCGCCTGGTTGATGGCGTCCTTGTCGAACGCGAGCGCGGCCGCCAGGCGGACTCGCCGGTCGTGCCAGGGGGATTTCGGGTCCCACATCAGCGGGCCGAAGCTCAGCCACTGGGTGCCGGAGATCACGGTGGGGACCAGCTTGAGCCCCGGCGTGCGCTTCACCTCTTCGCCGAGCGGACCGCGCAGCGAGTACGCGACGTCGACCTCGCCGCGCTTGAGCATCGCCAGCCGCGTCAGGTCCTCGGTGACGGTCTTCCATACGAGCCGCTTCACGGCCGGAGTCTTCCGCCAGTAGCGGTCGTGTGCGTCCAGGACGATTTCGACGCCCGGGTTGAACGATGTGACCTTGTACGGGCCGGCGCCGACGGGGGCCTTCTTGAAGCCCTCGTCGCCGACCTTCTCGACGTACTTCTTCGGCACGATCCAGGCCGCGCCGCTGGCCGGCGTCGCGTAGAAGGTCATGAAGTCGGGCCACGCCTCCTTCAAGCGGAAGCGCACGCGGAAGGGGTCGACGACCTCGACGGCGGCGACCTTGTCCTTGAGCAGCTTGGCGGCCGCGCCCTTGTACCGCTCGAAGGAGAACTTCACGTCGTCGGCGGTAAAGGGATCGCCGTTGTGAAAGACGACGCCCTTGCGCAGGACGAACTCGTAGCTGAGACCGTCCTTGGCCGCGGTCCAGGATTCGGCGAGCGACGGAGCCATCGGATTGCCCGGCATCGGCTTCACCAGCGCGTCGTGCACGGCGTAGAGCACCTTCATCAGTGTGATGATCCCCGTGTGCTCTGCGGGGTCGAACCACACCGGGGCGAGCGAGACGTGCACCGCCCACGTCATTTGCCCCGCGGGCGCGTCCGAGCGTCCCTGCGCCGCTGCGGGAACGGGGACGAGAATCGCGAGCAGGGTCAGGGTGAGGGCCAGGATCGTCATCAGGCGCCGAGCCTTCATGGACTGTCTCCTCTCCGCGTTGAGCGCGAAATCCGCCGGAGTGCCGCAAGCTTACCACGCGTGGTTCTTGACAGGACTGCCTCGTCGCGATAGGACGTGGCGGGGAGGAGAACGTCCATGAAAGTCAAAGCGGCGAACGGCTTCGCGCGAGCCCTCAAGGCCGAGGGCATTCCCTGGGTGAGCTGCTACCCGACCAACCACGTGAACAACGCGCTCGGGGAAGAGGGCGTGCCCATCCTCATGATGGGGGAGGAGCGCTTCGCCGTCGCCGTCGCCGATGCCTTCTCGCGCGTCACGTGCGGCAAGCAGATCGGCGTGTGCACCATCATGGCGAACCTGAACGCCGCCGGGATTCAGATGGCCTTTGGCGCGATCGGCCAGGCCTGGGAGGATTCGTCGCCGCTCCTGGTCATCACCGAAGGCGTGGGCCAGGGCGGTAGCCGGCACACGCACTTCGACATGGCCGAGGCGCTCAAGTCGGTCACCAAGTGGGTGGGGAAGGTCGACCGCGCCGAGCTCGTGCCCGACTACGTGCGCCGCGCCTTCACCCATCTCCGCTCGGGCCGGCCCGGCCCCGTGCTGCTCATCATTCCTCGCGACCTCGGCGAATACGAGGAAGACGAGCACCCCTACTCACCGGTGAAGGGCTGGCGGTCCGGGCCCGATCCCGACGACGTGAAGACCGCCGTCAAGGCGCTGCTCGCGGCCAAGGATCCCCTCCTGTACGTCGGCGAGGGCGTCTACTACGCCGACGCGACCAGCGAGCTCTTGAAATTCGCCGAGCTCGCCCAGGTGCCGGTGCTGACGACCCTCAAGGCCAAGGGCGCCTTCCCGGAGAACCATCCACTGTCGGTCGGAGTCCGCGGCGCGCTGGCCGACCATTTCCTACACAAGTGCGACCTCCTGTTCTCGATCGGCTCGAGCCTCTTCCCCAACCGGTTCAGCCACGCCGTCCCCAACGCGGACAAGAAGACGATCATCCAGTGCACCGTCGACACGCTCGACATCAACCGGAGCTACGAGACGCGGTACGCCGTGATCGGCGACGCCAAGCTGACGCTCCAGGCGCTCATCGGCGAGGTGTCGGCCCGCGGCGCGCGCAAGAAGCCCGAGCTCGTCGAGGAGATCCGCAAGGGCAAGGAGGCGTTCCTCGCGAAATTCCGCCCGTGGATGGAATCGAACGAGACGCCGATCAACCCGTACCGGGTGCTGGGCGACCTCATGAAGGTGCTCGACCCAAAGAGCTCGTTTGTCACCGCGGATTCAGGCAACACGCGCGACCAGACCAGCACGGTCTACGAGGCGCAGATTCCGCGGGGTCACCTGGGCTGGGGTAACGTGTCCACGCTCGGCTTCAGCCTGGCCGGCGCCGTCGGGGCGAAGCTCGCGTATCCCGATCGGCAGTGCGTCCTCGTCACCGGAGACGCGGGCGTGTGCTACATGATGGGCAACTTCGAGGCGGTCGCGCGCTATAAGATCGGCATCACGACGCTTCACATCAACAACGGCGGCTACTCCGGCTACGGCCCGGGCTTCTGGGGCGGCGGGCACGATCCCTACACCTGGAAGGTGTCGGATCACTCCTCGGCCTGCATGGCCAACATGGCGAAGGCCGTGGGTTTCTATGGCGAGGACGTGACGGCGCCGTCAGAGGTGATCCCGGCGCTCAAGCGCGCTTTCGACGAGAACGCCAAGGGCCGGCCGGCGTTCCTGGAGTTCATCTGCTCGCACCATCCGGTCCACGGCGGCTGGGTCAGGTCTGCGCCGGCCGGACAGTAGCGCGCTCGCGCGCTACTCGGTTCGCGGGTCGTGCGACCGGTGATCGATTCGGTCGTGTTCGACCTCGACGGCACGCTGTGGGACACGTCCGCGACGTGTGCCGGCGGGTGGAACCGCGTGCTCCACCGGCACGGCATTCCCTTCCGGCCAATCACCGAGCACGACGTCAGGCGCGTCACCGGCAAACCCCATGACCAGTGCATTCGCGAGGTCTTCGCCGGTCTCCCCGAGGCGCACATTCTCACGCTCATCGCCGAGACTCAGCTCGAGGACAACAAGCTCGTCGCCGAGGTCGGCGGTGAGATGTACCCTGGCGTCGAGGCCGGCTTGAGGCGCCTCGCCGCCCGGCATCCGCTCTTCATCGTGAGCAACTGCCAGGCTGGGTACATCGAGGCTTTCCACCGGTGGTCGGGGCTCGGCGCGTGCTTCCGGGACTTCGAGTGCTGGGGCCGCACCGGCCTCACCAAAGGGGAGAACCTCCGCACGCTGATCGAGCGCAACGGGCTATACCGCCCTCTCCTCGTCGGTGACACACCCGGAGATCAAGCGGCGGCTCGCGAATGCGGCGTGCCCTTCCTGTACGTCGACTACGGCTTCGGCGTGTGCGGCAACGTCGATCGCCGCTTCTCCTCCTTCGCCGCCCTGACAAACTGGCTACTCGATCCGAAGTCCCCCACGCCCTGAGCGCGGCTTCAGCCGGACGCGCGGGGCAGGTTTACGGACGTGGCGGGGCTCGAAGGGACCCGTTCCCGGCACCGCGGCGACGGGAGTTGAGCGCTTGGTTGGAGCCCAGCCGCACCGGAGCAGCGCGCGCGTGCCGCGTGGTCCTCTCGACCCCCGCCGCGTCCGTCAACCTGCCCCGCGCGTCCGGCCGGGCGCCGACTTGACGTCGAGTCCTCAAATCCCGTATACCGGCCTGACGAGCCGTGCGCGAACGGAGGGAGAGCATCATGGCCATGTACTGGAAGGAGATCACGGTCAACTGGGGCGAGTCGGACCCCTTCGGGCTCGTGTACTATCCCCGGATCGTCGCCTGGTTCAACGACACCGAGCACGAGCTGTTTCGCGTCATCGGGTACCCGATCGAGCAGATGATCAAGAACGATCGCACGACGTTCGTGATGGGCGAGATCCACTTCCGCTTCATCGGCCCGGCGGCCTACGGCGACCGGATCGTGAACACCATCACGCTCGCCGAGGTCGGCGCCCGGACCCTGCACTGGAATTGCAAGGCGAAGAACGCCGTGACCGGGGCGCCCGTGAGCGAGGGTAAGGCCACTCGCGTGTACGCCCGCATCAACGAAGACGGCTCGCTGAGCTCTCAGGTGATCCCGGTCGAGATGCTGACCGCGCTCCAGGAGCTGGGGAATCTGACGCATCTCAAGACGAACAGCGGCGCGACGAAGCTCGGCGCCGAGCGCTGACGAGGTTCCGGGGCGGAGCGTCTTCCCTACCGACGCGGCTCCACCGTCTTCTCCAACAGCGCCCGGTACTGGCCGTACCCGGCCTCCTCCAGCTTCGCGAGCGGAATGAACCGCAGCGAGGCCGAGTTGATGCAGTAGCGGAGCCCGTTCGGGCCGGGGCCGTCGGGAAAGACGTGGCCGAGATGCGAACCGCCGTGCGCTGAACGCACTTCGACGCGGCGCATGCCGTGCGACGTGTCGGAGAGCTCCGTCACGTTGTCCTTCTCGATCGGCTGGACGAAGCTGGGCCAGCCCGTGCCGGAGTCGAACTTATCGGTGGACGAAAACAGCGGCTCGCCGGACACGATGTCCACGTAGATCCCCGGCTCGTGGTGGTTCCAGAACTCGTTCCGGAACGGTGGCTCGGTCGCGCTGCACTGTGTGACGTCGTATTGGGCCGAGGTGAGCTTCGTCTTCATCTCCTCGTCGGTCGGCTTTTGGTACGTCATGGCCTGTTTCTCCTGTAGGAGGATTAGAGCACGTCGGCGCGGTCCCCGACGGCGAAGACCTCCTCCGTCGCGAAGCACGCCGTCGACGTCGTGACGGTTGAACACGTCGTTGAACCGACTGATGACCTCGAGCGCGGCCCTCGTCTCGGCGTCGGGCATGGCGATCACCTTCTGGGTGATCGTGCCAGGTCCAGAACCGCCTGGATCATGACGATGCGTTGCTCCTCCCGGTTCCGCTGGCCGGCCCGCACGATCGCGTCGAGGGCCTGTCCCATGACGATGCGCTGGACGCTGTGGGCGGGACCGGGGCCCCCGGTGCTCGGTCCTACCGCTTCGGCGGTGACGTCGTCCCAGGCACGAACCTGGAACCCGGCCGCCCCGATCACCGCGCGCATCTCGCCGGGTGCGCGGAGGAAGCTCGTCCCTGCGTCCCGGGCCCACATCACCGGGAACACGACCGGCTGGACAGGGCCGGCCATCGGCTCCTGGATTGCCAGCAATCCGCCCGGGCGCATCACGCGCGCGAAGCCGGCGTAGAGGCGCTCCTTATCGGGGATGTTCATCCCGCTGTTCTGCGTCCACACCACGTCGAACGCGTCGGCACCCACATCAAGCGCCAGCGCGTCGCCGATGCGATGCTTGACACGATCGATCAGCCCCAGGCGCGCCGTGAGCGCCTCGCCCGCCTGCACGTACGACTCGGTGAGATCGACCACGGTGACCCGGCAGCCGAACTCGGCGGCCAGCGTGCGCGCGGGGCCACCCAGGCCGCCGCCCACGTCGAGCACGCGCATGCCCGGACGCAGCTCCGCCAAACGCGCCAGCCGTAGGGTCGCGCTCTTTCCGCCGCTGTGAAAATGGTCGGCCGGCGCCAGATCGTCGATCGTCAGCGCGTCGACATTCATGCCGGCGGCGGCCAGTGTCTCGAGGATCGTGCGCTCCAGTCCGGAGCGTCCCCAGTAGGCGTTCGTAGCGCGCGCGTTCACTTGGCCTTGAGCTTCAGGTCCTCGTAGGGCGCCGAATAGGCGTGGCCGGGGATGAGACCGAGCCCCGATTCCTGGACGCGCGGACCGTGGCCATTGATGAAGGCCAGCTCCCAGATCGGGATGTGCATCACCCTCTCGTGCATGAGCTGCTGGATCCTGTGCAGGAGTACCTCGCGCTTCTTGCGATCCAGCTCGGCCGCCTGGTCCGTGAAGAGCGAGTCGAGGTCCGGATAGCTCCCGTAAACGTACTGACCGCCGGCGATGACGAAGGTCTCCAGGCGCGTCGCCGCATTGCCAAAGGCGCCGCTCGCCGTGTACGCGATGTTCTTGTACTTCTTGTCGGCGTAGGTGCTCCAGTGCGCCGCCCGCTCGAGCGGCTTGAGCTTGGTGCGGATGCCGACCTGCTGCAGGTAGCTCGCGTTCGCCTCCTGCACGTTCGCGTACGAGATGTCCAGGTAGTAGTCGCCGGCGTCGAAGCCATTGGGGTAGCCCGCTTCGGCGAGGAGCTTCTTGGCCTGGGCCGGATCGAACGGATAGGCGGGAGGCTGCCAGAAGAAGTCGAAGGTGCTCGGGATGATGCTGTACGTCAGCCGCGAGTGG
>JAHFDK010000408.1 GCA_023249095.1 Candidatus Rokuibacteriota bacterium
ATCGCGGCGGCGCGCGCCCTGGGCCCGCGGGACTCCTTGCGGCCCCACACCTTCGCGACGCTGATCGGCTTGCTCGCGAGTACCGGGGTCCGTCCAGGCGAAGCGCTGCGCTTGCGCTTGGCCGACGTCGCGCTCGAGCCATCGTTACCCCATCTCACGATCCGACACACGAAGTTTCGGAAATCTCGGATCGTCGCCCTGCACTCGACGGCGGCGGCCGCGCTGCGCGACTACGCGGCGCAACGCGACCAGCTCGGGTACAACGCCCTCTGCGATTGGTTCTTCGTCTCGGAGCGGGGCACGTCGCTGAACTACCGCGTCACGGCGCGGACCTTCGCGCGACTCGCTCGGCAGCTCAAGCTTCGCGGGCCGGGCGGTCGCGGGGCGAGCTTGCACCAGCTTCGTCACACGTTCGCCGTGGAAAGGCTGGTCGCGTGGTCCCGCGAGGGCCTCGACATCCGCGCCGCCTCCCTGAACTCGCCGTGTACCTCGGCCACGCCCGGCCCGAGGATACCTACTGGTACCTCACCGCCACGCCGCAGCTCCTCGCCCAAGCCGGGGAACGCTTCGAACGCGCCGTGACGCCGCGAGAGCCGACATGACGCCGGCGGCGCCGATCAGCCCGCTCGTGCAGGCCTTCTTCGTGGAGCACCTGCTGCGCCACAAGCGTGCCAGCCCGCAGACGGTGAGTGCCTACCGCGATACGTTTCGGCTCCTCCTGGGCTTCGTGCGCGCGACGAAAGGTCTGGAACCCGCCGCCGTCCAGCTCGTCGATCTCGATGCCCCGACGATCCTTGCGTTCCTCGATCATCTTGAACAACAGCGCACCAACAGCGTGCGCTCCCGCAACGCGCGCTTGGCCGCCCTTCGCGCGTTCTTCCGGTTCGTCGCGCTCCGGACCCGGAGGGCCTCGACCTGGCCACTCGCGTCCTCGCGATTCCCACGAAGCGGACCGATCGCCGCCTGGTCGGCTCGCTCACGCGTGACGAAATCGATGCGCTCCTCGCTGTCCCCGACCGCGCCCGCTGGGCCGGGCGGCGAGATCACGCATTGTTGCTCACCCTCTACAACACGGGGGCCCGGGTCTCGGAGATCATCGCCTTGCGCCGCTCCGAAGTCACCTTCGGCAGCAGTTCGTGCCTCCAGCTGCACGGAAAAGGACGAAAGGAGCGGGCTGTACCGCTGTGGGCGCGCACGGTGCGCGCCCTGAAGGCCTGGGTCCAGGAAGCCGGCGACACGCCCGATGGTGTCGTGTTCCCCAACGCCCGTGCGGGGTCGCTGACGCGCCACGGCGTCATCCATATCCTCGCCCGGGCGGTCGAGCGTGCATCGGCAAAGTGTCCAAGACCACCAAGCGCGTGTCGCCGCACGTCATCCGACACACCACCGCCATGCACTTGCTTCAAGCGGGCGTCGACCCCGCGACGATCGCACTGTGGCTCGGTCACGAGAGCCTCGAAAGCACCCACATGTACATCGAGGCCGATCTCGCAATGAAGGAACGGGCCTTGGCGAAGCTCGCGCCGCTTGGTCCGACGATGCGCCGCTTCAAGGCCGACGATGCGCTGCTTGGCTTTCTGGCGACCCTCTGATTATGGTAAGCATGATCGGCGTCCGACCGCTCTCACGGCGGCGGCGCCGATCGTCCTCAACATAATCCGGCGCTCAACGTAACGCAGATTATGTCGAGCACAACATAATCTGCGCTTTCCGATGATCTTCGACACTCGTGAACGTGGGCCGGTGGAAGCGCCGCCACGACGCTCTGGCCGCGTGGCCGACGCACCACGAGAAACACGCGCCGCGGTCCTTCCCACAGGCGGATCAGGTCGCTGGTGTCGATGAAGACTCCGCGCGCCTCGGGCAGCGTCGCGGCGAACGAGAAGTAGTCGAGGGCGCCGTTCACCATGGGACACGACGCCCCGTGTAAAAAGGCAGTGCCGGGCTGTATTCGAGCGACCCCTCGACGATGAGCACATCGGCCGGACCGGCTTGTGCGTTGATCGCTTGCGCGACTTCCTTCACCGAGTGATGGGGTCCGACGACATCGAGGAGCCGGAAGATCAGCACGGTGATCCGCCCGCCCCAGGAGCGAGGCGAACGCGCTCCGGTGCCAGCCCGGGCCCAGCAGAGTGTCGCCAGGCCCCAGCCCACAAGTAGCGCGAGCCCCAGCCACTGGAGGAGCGCGCCGAACGGGCGGGGCGCCGCGAACGGGAACGGGATTCGCGCGGTATTGAACATCCCCTTAGAGGGGGTCGTTCGGTGCGCCGCCTAGCGTTAAAGTTCTCCTTGCCCCTGGGATCCCCTACCGAGGGCCGGGCCGGCGCAGGACGGCTCGCCGTGATCCCAGTGGAGGTGCGGTCAAGAAGAGGCCAGGCCCCCCTCGAAGATTGTGGAGATCGGTCCGCCCCGGCCTATGAAAACACTGCACCGGGAGGCGCCGGCCAGGCAGCCCCAGAAGGCAACGGCGCCATGCGCGTTGATTGAAGACGAGGACAAGGAGCTCCGCCTCAGGGAGGCCCGCGAAGTCCAGCGCGGTTACTGTTCTTCCAAGAGGGCCCGGACCGCCGAACGGAGTTCGTCCAGGTGGATGGCCTTGATGATGGTGAGGCCCGCAGCAATGGTTGGATCGGAGTACGTGGGCGGAGTCCGCGTCGCTGCCCGATAGGCTCGGTTGAGCGCTCTCCGGAGCTCGGTCAGGTGGACCACTTTGACCGGGGTGATGAGAGGCGTGAGCGTGGGGTCAGTCCAGGCAAAGGGCGCCAGCCCGAGGGCCCCGCGGACCGCATCAATGACCGTCCGGAGCTCGAGGATGTGCACCACCTTGATGCTCGTGGTCTGAGCCAACAGCGGGTTGTCGGTAAACGTCAAAGTGCCCGTATCCGTCTGGGTGACCGTCAGGATGGCCGTACGAGTGTTGCCAGCGGCGTCCCGCGCCGTGACGGTCAGCACATTCGACCCGTGCTGAAGAGTGATCCCACCGGCCGTCCAGCTCGTGGTCCCGATGGCCGTTCCGCTCCCACCGCGGCTGTTCGTCCACGTCAGCTGAGTCACCCCGACGTTGTCCGACGCCGTCCCGCCGAGTGTCAGAGCGGAGCTACTCGTGCTGTAGGTCGGATCGGAGGTCGGCGAGGTTATGGTCACGGTGGGCGGCGTCGTATCCATGCCGCCGAGGCCGGTTCCGCTCACGAGCCGTGAGATCGTGTCTCCGTCGGCTCTGAAATTCACATTGACGCTCGCTGTCGCAGCTGTGGTCGGAGTGAAACGCACCGTGACAGCCTGGGTCGCCCCCCCTCCGACGAGAGTAAACGGACTCCCGGAGACGATGCTGAAGGGGGCGGAGGTCGACGCAGTCCCAGAGACTGTCCCGCTGCGAGTGCTCTGCACAGTGAAGGTTTGGTCCACGAAGCTCCCGAGATTCACACTCCCGAAGTTCACGGTGCCGATCGGGCTCACGGCGAAATCGATCTGCGCGACGCCACTCGCGGCAAGCGAGCAGGCGCTCTCATTGCCGTCCGTGTCCACGGCGCTCACCGAAACGTAATAGAGAGTACCAGTGGCAAGTCCCGTGAGCCTGAAGCTCACAGTTTGGTTCGGAGGAGGAGTTGTCGTCGAGGATACAACCTGGAAAAAGGAGGGTCCAGGACAGGGAGAGGTCGCGGCGCCGGAGTAGACGCGATAGGACCCCAGATCCGTCAAAGGGCTTCCATCGGTATTCGTAGTGGGGGCAGTCCAGGAGGCATCGAGAACACCTGCTTCTCCCGGGGCTTCCACGAGGAGGACTCCGCCAAGTGCCAGACCGAGACCTAGAAACCACCGACGCCAAGGAGTCACGAGGGGGAGCTTCCGGATTGGACCTCCACCGCTCATCGGTTCGCTAGTGTCCCGTCTGGGAAGTCATGTTAACGAGCCCGGCGGACCGCTTTCTTGATGATGTCGGCCGGCTCTTTGGTCCAGACAGAGAGCGTGGGATGGCTGTTCCACTCCTCGATACTTCTCAACGCAAATCTTCATTGTGCCAACTTCTCGGCATGCGTCCGTACCTCCCGGATCGAACCGTACGCCGCCCACGCGGGCAACGGCCAAGAGGGCAATCGCTCGGTGACCGCGCTGAGATCCTCGGCGGATCCCGCGCGCCTCGGGGGCTGCTACTGAACGGACTAGTACGCTAGGTTGGCGGTCAGAAGACGCCGCGACCGGGGAGACGAAACGCTGGAAGATTGGCCGGACTCGTTCTCACGAGGGCTAAATTTATAGGTGCCCCTCGCGCGTGTCAAGAGGAAACCGGTCAGTCGAAGTTGATAGGGTACCCGAACTGCAGACCGAACCTGACTCGGTTTTGATCCACGTCGAGCTGCACCGACGACGATCCCCCCGTGCGCTGTCGCAAGAACGTGTATCCCCCGAACAGGGTCGTGTATCGGGCGACCTGATAGTGTGCCGCAAGACCCAGGGTGAACGCAATGTAACCGTTCAACATTTTCTGCAGCGAACTGGCCATTTCTGCTCTC
>JAHFDK010000133.1:0-8305 GCA_023249095.1 Candidatus Rokuibacteriota bacterium
GCCTGATCGGCACCTTCCGCGATGCGGTGGGCCCGAAGGTCGGCCTGTGTCTCGATCTCAACTACAACTTCCGCACCGAGGGTGTGCTGCGGATCGCCAAGCTCCTCGAGCGGTACGACACGCAATGGGTCGAATACGACAACTGGGACCCGGAGGCGCTGCTCCAGATCAAGCAGTCCACGTCCACGCGCCTGGCCTCGTGCGAGAGCCTGGTGACGCTTCGCCAGTACCGGCCGTTCCTCGAGCGCCATGCGGTGGACGTGGCGATCATTGACGTGCCGTGGAACGGCTTCTCGCAGGCCGTGCAGATCGGACGGCTGGCCGAGGCGTGCGAGATCAACATCGCGCCGCACAACTACTACAGCCATCTGGCCGATCTCCACTCGCTGCATCTCTGCGCCGTGCTGCCGAACGTGCGGATCATGGAGATCGACATCGACGACGTGCCGTGGAAGGGGCCGCTGATCACGAAGCCGCCGCTGATCCGCGACGGCCACATCTGGCTCAGCGACGCGCCGGGCTGGGGGGCAGACATCGATGAGCGCGTGCTGCGCGAGCATCCCTGGCCGCGGCCCGGCGCCGGCGGCGCCCCACTCTTCTACGGCATGGACCCCGGGCAAATGACCAAGCGCCCGGGATGACGGTCCGCCTCCTCGCGCTCCTCTGGGCCGTCGGTCTGACGGGCGTGGCGGGGTGCATCCATCCGCGCGCCGACGTGCCGTACGTGCAGACCCCGCACGAGGTCGTGGCCCAGATGCTGCGGCTGGCTGGCGTGGGCCGGAACGACGTCGTCTACGATCTGGGCTCGGGTGACGGTCGGCTCGTGATCGCGGCGGCACGGGACTTCGGCGCCCGTGGCGTTGGCGTCGAGATCGATCCGCGGCTCGTCGCCCAGAGCGTGGAGTCCGCGCGGCGCGCCGGCGTGGGCGACCGGGTGACCTTCCGGGAGCAGGACCTCTTCCAGACGGATCTCGCCGACGCCACCGTGGTGACACTCTACCTGTCGCCCGCGTTGAATCTTCGATTGCGCCCAAAGCTTCTCAGAGAGCTCCGGGCGGGCGCGCGCATCGTCTCGCACGACTTCGACATGGGCGACTGGCCGCCGGCCCGGGCGCTGCGCATCGATGTCAGGGAGCGTGCGTCGCAGGTGTATCTCTGGGTCGTGCCGAAGTCCTAGGCGCGCCTGGCACGCGGGGGCCCAGCCCCGGCCGTGCTGCGGCGCGCACAGGCATTCAGGCGTAGACGCGCTCGATTCGGCTGCCGACGCGGCAGACGATCTCCCACGGGATCGACCCGATGGTGTCGGCCATCTCGCGGGCGTCGATGCGGTCGCTGCCCTGGCGCCCGATGAGGACGACCTCGTCGCCGGGCGACACGTCCATGCCGGTCACGTCCGCCATCAGCATGTCCATGCATACCGATCCCACGATCGGTGCGCGCCGGCCGCGGATGAGGACCGCGCCGCGTCCCGCCAATCTGAGGTCGAGGCCGTCAGCGTACCCGGCCGGCACGATCGCGATCGTCGTCGGCCGCTCCGCGGAAAAGCGGGCGCCATAGCCCGTGACCTCCCGGGGCCGCATGCCCTTCACCGCGACGACGCAGCTCGCGAGCGTCATCACCGGGGTCAGCTCGATCGCGGGCGCCACCGGCGGGGGCACGATGCCGTAGAGCAGGAGGCCCGGGCGCACGCGGTCGAACCAAACGCGCGGGTCGCGCAGCATCGCGGCGCTGTTGGCGGCGTGCCGGTAGCGCGGGCGCGCGCCGAGCGCCTGCACGTCGGCGAGCACCCGGTCGAAGCGCCGGCGCTGCTCGTCGAAGAGCGGCGATGCTGGGTCGTCGGCCGTCGCGAAGTGCGTGAAGACGGCGTCGAGGTCGAGGTTCTCGCTCCGGAGCACTTCGGGCAGCGTGCGGCGCAGGTTGTCGAAGCGAAACCCGAGCCGGTTCATGCCCGTATCGATCTTCAGGTGGTAGCGGAGTGGCTGCTTGTAGCGCGCGGCGGCTGCCTGAACGGCGCGGGCGGCACCGGGCGACGAGATCGTCGGCGTGAGGCGGCAGTCGAACAGGCCGTCGAGATCGCTGACGCTCAGCGCACCGAACACCAGGATCTCGGCGCGGACACCGGCCGCCCTCAGCCCGGCGCCCTCCTCGATGTCCGCGCACGCGAGCAGGTCAGCGCCCGCGTCTTCGAGCGCCCGCGCCACTTGCGCGGCGCCGTGGCCGTAGGCGTTCGCCTTCACGACGGCGATGACCCCCGGCGTGCCTCCTGGCCGCTCACGCGCCAGATACTCGACGATCGCGCGATAGTTCGTCTTCAGCGCCCCAAGATCCACCCGCGCGACCGTCGGCCGAACCCGCTCAGCCACTACGCCCCACCCCGTGTCCTTCGTACCGAAGTCATTTCGACGATCACGCAACGAGGGGCCGGCGGGCGGGTGCTGGAGGGGGCGCCGGGACCCGTTCCCTCCGAGTGGCGCCGGGCGCCGCGCGCCCGGATGGAGCCCAGTCGCAAAGGAGCAGCGAACGCGTGCCGCGTGGTCCGGGCGCCCCCTCCAGCACCCGCCCGCCGGCCCGCCGCCAGCGTGATCGTCGAAATGTAGCGAACAAGATCAGTAAGAGGTCAACCCGCCGTCGACGAGGAGAGTCTGGCCGGTGATGTACGCTGCCTCCGGGCTGGCCAGATAGCGGACCGCGGCCGCCATCTCCTCGGCCGTGCCGAAGCGACGGAGCGGGATCCGATCGATCATGAACTGGCGCCGTTGCGGGTTCGCGGCGAAGACGGCCGCGCGCGACCGGGTCTCCACCGTTCCCGGGGCCACGGCGTTGACACGGATGCCGTGGTCGGCCCACTCGATCGCCAGCATGCGCGTCATCTGACTCACGCCGGCTTTCGAGATGCCGTAGATCGAGCGGTCCGCTATTCCGATCACCCCGTGCGTCGAGGCGATGCTGACGATCGCGCCCCCGTGCCCGCTGGCGATCAGGTGACGGCCCATCTGCTGGCTCGTGAAAAACACGCCCTTCAGGTTGACGTCGATGACCGCGTTCCACTCCGCCTCGGTGACCTCGATGGCCGGGCGGGTGAGCGGCACGCCGGCGTTGTTGACCAGCACGTCGAGATGTCCGAAGGCGGCGAGCACGTCGGCCATCGCGCGCTCGATGCTCGACAGCGAGCGCACGTCGAGCGTCACCGGGACGGCGCGTGCGCCGGCCTTGGTGATCGCCTGGACGGTCTCGGCGAGATCGTCCGGTTTCAGCTCGGAGACAGCGACGTCGCACCCATCGCCCGCGAGCGCCAGCGCGCTCGCGGCGCCGATCCCGTAGGCCGCCCCCGTCACGAACGCGGTGCGCCGGGCCGTCAAATCGCGCCCTCCGCCTCGAGCGCGCCGATGTCGGCCTCGCCGTATCCCAGCTCCTTCAGGATCTCGTGACGGTGCTGGCCCAGGAGAGGCGCCGGCGAGATCTTCGTCGGTGAGGCCGAGAGTTTGACCGGATTGCCCGCGGTGACGTAGCGCCCGCGCACGGGGTGCTCGACCTCGACGATCATGTCGCGCGCCTGAAGATGGGGGTCGCTCAGGACCTCGCCGGTGTCCAGGCACGCGCCGCATGGAACGCCGGCGCCGGCCAGGATCTTCATGACGTCGTGCTTCGAGCGCTGCGACGTCCACGCTTCCACCAGGGCGTTGACGTCGTCCTTGTGCTGCCAGCGTGCCTCGGCGGTGTCGTAACGCGGGTCGCCGATGAGATCGTCCCGTCCGATGGCGCGGAGCAGGGGCAGCCACATTTGTTGCGGCACGAAGATGAAGACGTAGTCGTTGGGCCCGCCGGGCCGGCACCGATACGTCGTCCCGGGTACACCGGCACCGAGCTGATTCCCGGTCCGCGCGCCGGGCTTCCCGAGGCGCTGGTGATCGCGCAGGCTGACCCGGATGAGATTGACGACCGCGTCCTGCATGGAGACCTCGACCTGCTGGCCTTCGCCGGTCGTGTAGCGCTGCATGAGCGCGGCGAGGATCCCGATCACGCAGTGCATCCCGGTGCCCGAGTCTCCGATGGACGGCCAGACGTAGGTCGGCGGGTTGTCCGGGAAGCCGGTGACGCTCATCGCCCCGCCCATCGCCTGCGCGATCGGCTCGTAGCTCTTGTAGTCACGGTACGGCCCGTACGACCCGAATCCCTTGATGCTCGCGTACACGAGACGCGGATTGAGCTCTCGGACTTCGCGATGGCCGAAGCCCAGACGCTCGAGCACGCCGGGGCCGAAGTTCTCCAGGAGCACGTCGGCGGTCCCGAGCAACGTACGAAACACATCCTTGCCGCGCGAGTTCTTGAGATTGAGCGTCAGGCTGCGCTTGTTCGCGTTGAAGGACAGGTAGAACAGACTGTCCGCGTCCGGCCTATCCTTCAACATGGAGCGGGCGGGGTCGCCCTTGATCGGCTCCTCGACCTTGATCACGTCCGCCCCGAGCCAGGCCAGCATCTGGCCGCACGACGGTCCCGCCTGATTGTTCGTGATATCGACGACGCGGATGCCCGACAGCGCTCCGTTCATTGATCGGGTCCTCGATGGGTCGGAGACGGCGATGCCGCGGCGATGCGTCGCTCAGACCGCATCGGGCGGCGCCGCGACGACATCTTCGTACCGGTGCCGTTTGGTGATCAGGCGCGAATGCTGGAAGACGTCGAGCGCCACCTCGAAGGCCGGGCGCGTGATCTCGACGTGCGGCGTCCAGCAGCCGAGCCTCTGGTAGTAGGCGAGGGTCGCGGTGAGCACGGCCCGGTCGATCTCGGGGAAGAACGGAGCCTCGGCTTCGGCGATCTTGGCCGCTGGCGTCGCGACGATCCAGGCGCGCGCCTTGCGGTAGGCGCGCATGAAGCGCCGGGCCATGTCGGTGCGAAGCCACTCACGGGTCGCGGCGAGGCTCGAGAAGGCGCACGGGCCGATCGCCTCGCCGACGGACGCCACGACGTGGCCGACGCCGTCGTGCTCGAGCTGCTGCGGCGCCGGTCCCTGCTGGTGAATGTAGTCGCCCTCGCCCTTCCGGAAGGCTTGATCCATCTGTGCGCTCGGAACGTCGACCGCGCCGATCGCCGCGTAGTCGAGGCCTCGCCGGTGGCAGGCGTACTTGAACATGGCGAGCGGCTGGCCGCCGTGGTCGACGAGGACCTTCCGGCCCTTGAGCGTGTCCCAGGAGAACGCCGGATCCGGCTGGCGGGCGGTCAGGAAGAAGCCGTCCTTCTCGTTGATCTGGGCGAAGTGAACGGCCGGCGGCGCCTGGCCTTTCTCGAGCGGACCGAAGCCCTGCGAGGGCGCCGACTGACAGACGTGGACCGTCCCGTTCAGGAGCCCGTCGATCGCCGATGTGCCCGCCGGCGCGACCGAATGCTTCGGCTGCAAGCCCTCTGCCTGGAGAAATCCGCCGGCGATCGTCGCGATCAACGGCGAGTAAAAGGCCGAAAAGCGCGTGAACTGGATGCTGATCTCGTCGCTCAATGATGCCTCCTCGGTGCCGTCTGGGAGAACACAATCGCGCTCCTCGGCGGCGGAGTCAAGCGCACCGGATGCCGATCGGCATAGAATTGCCTCATGGTGAGACGTCGACAGGCGCTCACAGTCGCGGCGCTCGTGATCTCCGCCGCCGCCCTGAGCGCCTGTAGCGGCTCGTTCGTCGGTCCCTCGATCACCACGACCGCGCCCGGCGAATTCTCAGAGCAGATCCCGGTCACTCTATCGAAGCCGGACGGCCCGGGGCCGTTCCCCGCCGTCGTGATCGTGCACGACTGCAGCGGTCTCGGTCCTCGCTCGAGCGGCGCGCCCGACCGCTGGGCACGGGAGCTCCTGGGGCGAGGCTACGTCGTGCTCATCCCCGACAGCTTCACGACGCGCGGGTTTGCCGACGGTGTCTGCACCGTCACGTCGACGCGCGGGATCGACGTCAGCCCCGAGCGCCGCGCCCGCGACGCCTACGCGGCCCTCGCCCATCTCCGGACGCTGCCCTACGTCGACGGATCACGCGTGGGTCTCATGGGCGGCTCGCACGGCGGGTCGACGACGCTGGCCTCGATGATCGCGCCGGAACGCGACGGCGAGCCACTGGCGCTGGACAAGCGGGCGGGGTTCGCTGCCGCCGTGGCGCTCTATCCAAGATGTGCGACGCGACAGGGTGCGTTGCGCGGCGACGCTTCGGGGGTGTATCGCCCGGTCGCACCCTTGCTGATCCTCACCGGGGAGAAGGACGACTGGACGCCGGCGGAACCGTGTCGAAAGCTGGCCGAGGCGGCGCAGCGGGCCGGGTATCCGGTCACGATCAAGATCTATCCAGGCGCGCACCACTCGTTCGACAGCCACAACCCCGTGCGCTACGTCGAGGCGCGCAACAACCCCAGTTCCCCCACCGGGCGCGGCGCCACGACGGGCGGCGATCCCGGGGCGTGGGCGGATAGCATCCGCGAGGTCGTCGCGTTCTTCGGCCGGCACCTCAAGTAGGCGCCAGCAAGACGGGAGAGACACATGGCAGCAACGGTGCGTGGAGCGATCCGCGAGCTGATCGAACAGACGATGCTCACCATGGGCGCGCTCCTGGAGGCGCCGGACCGCGAGCTCTCCGTCCCGTCCTCTCACGGGTGCGCGCAGGGCAAGGACGTCTGGACGCTCATCACCAATGACATCGACCACGAGAAGATCCACACGGGACAGGTGCTCGAGGGACGCTATGAGTCTCGGATCACAGCCTCACCGATGGAGCGGCTGGTGGCCGAGTGGCTCGTCGAACGGGCGCGCTTCATCGGCTCGCTCATCGGGCTGACCGACGAGCAGTTCAACACGGAAACCGCACCGGGGCAGTGGACCTATCGGGCGATCGCAAAGCACGTGCTCACGGTGGAGCAGGACTCGCTGAAGACGATGGCGGCGGACCAGGCGGCACGGGGCGTCGTTCTGAGGGATAACCCAGGCTCCCGCGCGTCGCCCACGTCACCGTAGCGGTCGGAGCCGTCGGAGTACGGGCGACCGAGCCGCGGCGCCCGGCGCGTCCCCCACCGTCACGGCCCGCTGGAGCGTCGCCGCCGCCGCCTCCGCGTCGGCTGGAGACCGCGCGTGGACCACGGCGATCGGCCGGTCCCGACTCACCGCGTCGCCGACGCCACGCACGTCCGCGAGACCGACGGCAGAGTCGATGGCGTCCTCGACGCGTTGGCGGCCACCGCCGAGCTCCGCCACCAGGAGTCCGATCGCTCGCGCATCGACACGAGTAACGACCCCAGCGACGTCGGGAACGACGGCCAGCTCGACCGGCGCCCGCGCGAGGTGTCGCTCCGGGCGCTCGACGAGATCGGGCGGGCCGCCGAGCGCGGTGACCATGCGCGTGAAGCGCTCGGCCGCGGCGCCGGACGCGAGCGCTTTCTCCACCGCGGCGGAAGCTTCGACGCCGTCGCGAGCCAGTCCTCCGAGAACCAGCAGGTCGCTCGCCAGAGCGGCCGTCACCGCGTGGAGCCGGCTTTCCCGCTCCTTGCCCGTGAGGAAATCGATCGCCTCGCGGACCTCGAGCGCGTTTCCCACGTGGTGGCCGAGGACCTGGGCCATGTCGGTCAGCAGCGCGACCGCCCGAAGCCCGGCGTCCTCGGCGACCGCCAGGAGGCTCTCGGCGAGCACGGTGGCGGTCTCGAGCGACGGGGCGAAGGCGCCGGAGCCGACCTTGATGTCCATGACGAGCGCGTCGAGTCCGGCCGCCAGCTTCTTCGACAGGATCGACGCGGTGATCAGCGGAATGGAGTCGACGGTCGCCGTGACGTCGCGGATCGCGTAGAGCCGTCGGTCCGCGGGGACCAGAGCCGCGGTCTGGCCGACGATGGCGCAGCCGGCCGCGCGCACGGCAACCTGGAAGCGACCCACGTCGGGCGCCGTGTCGTAGCCGGGAATGCTGCCGAGCTTGTCCAGCGTGCCGCCCGTGTGCCCGAGGCTGCGGCCCGAGATCATCGGCACAAAGCCGCCGCAGGCCGCCACTACCGGAGCCAGGATGAGGCTGACCTTGTCGCCGACGCCACCGGTCGAGTGCTTGTCGAGAATCGGGCCGCCGAGGTCGGGCCAGTCGAGGACGGCGCCCGAGCGCGACATGGCTCGCGTGAGCGACGCGCATTCCTCTCGCGTCATGCCGCGGAAGTACACCGCCATCGCGAAGGCGGCAACCTGGCCGTCGCTCACCGAGCCGTCGACGATCCCCGCCACCAGACGCGCGATCTCTTCCTCGCGCAGAGTCGCGCCGTCGCGTTTTTCGCGGATCAGCTCCGCCGCCGTCGCGCGGATCGTCAC
>JAHFDK010000133.1:8405-15147 GCA_023249095.1 Candidatus Rokuibacteriota bacterium
CTCGAACGTCCACTCCAGCGTCTCGCCCGCGAGCAGGCCACACACGACGCGGACATATTCCTCCATGTCCCCGAGCCTCACGGGGCGCAGCCCCATCGTGCGGCGGGCCGTGAAGCCGGTGGAGATGCCGAAGTCGATCCGGCCGGGCGCGAGCGCGTTCAGGCTGGCCAGCCCGCTCGCGGCCACGGGCGCGATGCGATTCGACGGGATCAGCACGCCGGTGCCGAGACGGATCTTCGACGTCTGCATGGCCGCGGCTGCCATCGAGACGAACACCTCTGCGTTGAGCAGCTGCGTGTCGTAGAACCAGGCACAGCGGAAGCCCAGCTCCTCCGCGCGCTTCACGACCTTCCAGGAATCCGCGGCGGGTGCCAGAAAGATGTCGCAGTCCATCACGTCGGGCGGGTGAGCGTCCTGGGTCCGAAGGCCATCGGGAGGAGCTCGCCCAGAGTGGCCGTGACGCGGACGCCCTCCGGCCCGCAGAGGTAAATGCGCATGTCCGGACCGGCGAACTCGGTCAGCTGCTGCCGGCAACGGCCGCAGGGAGGACACGGCTCAGCGCCCTCGGTCACGATCACGACCTCGACGATCTGCCGGTCACCCGCCGCGACCATGGCTCCGATGGCAGTGTTCTCGGCGCACTGGGTGACCGGGAAGGACGCGTTCTCCACGTTGCACCCCGCGTAGAGGCGGCCGCTCCCGGCTCGAACGCATGCGCCGATCCTGAAACGCGAGTAGGGCGCGTGGGCGTTCGCCAGCGCCCCGCGCGCGCGATCGAGCATTTCCTGGAGCTGGGGGGGAGCGCCCGCCGCTCCTCCCCCAGACCCCGCCACCGGTTCGACGCCGCTCATCGTTCTTTCAGGTACGGGATGCCGATCGCGCGGGGAGCGACCGCTCGGCCGACGAAGCCCGCCAGCAGGCACACCGTCAGGATGTACGGCATCGCCTGGATGAGCTGGACCGGCACGACGCCGACGAGGGGCAGCGGCGTTCCCTGGAGGCGCGCCTGGAGTGCGTCGGCGAAAGCGAAGAGCAGGCACGCACCGAGCGTCGGCACCGGGCGCCACTGCCCGAAGATGAGGGCGGCCAGGGCGAGATACCCCTTGCCCGCCGACATGTCCCGGATGAACGACGCGTGGTGGGCGATCGACAGGTACGCGCCGGACACGCCGCACAGCACGCCGCTCATGACGAGTGCGCGGTAGCGCGTGGCGGAGACGGAGATGCCCGCGGTGTCGACCGCATCGGGGCTCTCGCCCACGGCGCGCAAGCGCAAACCGAAACGCGTCCGGTACACGATCCAGGCCACCACGGGGACGAAGGCGGCGGCTAAGTAGACGAGCAGGTTGTGGCCGCTCACGAGCTCGCGGTAGGCCGTGCCCACTCCCGGCATTCCCGCGAGCGCGGCGGCGCCCGGAAGGTCGATGGGCCCGAAACGTGCGCCGGGGCCGAGAAGCGGGGTCTGGCCGCCCTCGTGGAACCAGGCGTGACCCAGCGCCGCGGTCAGCCCCGAGAGCGTGATGTTGAGCGCCATGCCCGACACGACCTGGTTACCGTTGTGCGTGATGCAGGCGAAGCCGTGCACCAGACTCACCAGGACGGACGCCGCGACGCCGGCGCCGAGGCCGGCCCAGGCGGAGCCCGTCACCGCCGCCGTCGCGGCCGCCCCGAAGGCCGAGGCCAGCATCTTGCCCTCGAGTCCGATGTCGACGATGCCCGATCGCTCGGCGAAGAGACCGCCGAGCGCCGCCAGCACGAGCGGCGCGGCTCCGCGCGCTGTCGCCGCGGCGAGGAGCGCGACGAGTAACGAGGTTTCGCTCATCGGACGAACGCCTCCAGAGGACCGCGGAGCGCGTGCTCGAGGGCGCCACAGACGAGAATGATCAGCCCCTGGATGACCACGACCATGTCGCGCGTGAGGTTCGGCATGTCGAACGACAGCTCGGACCCGCCTTGATAGAGGGCGCCGAACAGGACCGCCGCCAGCCCGATCCCCAGCGGATGATTGCGTCCCATCAGCGCCACCGCGATGCCGACGTACCCGGCGCCGCCGGGAAAGTTGAGGAGCAGGCGATGCTGGACCCCCATGACCTCGTTGAGGCTCATCAGTCCGGCGAGCGCCCCCGAGATCGACATCGCCACGATCACCGTCCGCGCCGGCAGAATGCCGCCGTACACCGCGGCCGTCTCGTTGTGGCCGAGGGCCCGCAGCTCGTAGCCCCAGCGCGTGTGCCAAAGATAGATCCACACCACGGCGCCGGCGGCCAGCGCGACGAGCACCGAGAGGTTGAGCGGCGAGCGGCCGATCTCCCAGCCCAGTGATCGAGCGACGTCGTGGAGCTGGGGCAGCCAGGTGTTCGGATCGAACTCACGCGTCTCCGGCGACTGCTGGCCCGGCTTGATCAGGACGTTGACGAGGAGATGCGTCATCAACGCGGAGGCGATGAAATTGAACATGATCGTCGTGATGACGACGTGGCTGCCGCGTCGGGCCTGGAGCCAGGCGGGCACGAACGCCCAGGCCGTGCCGCCGGCCGCCGCCAGAACGACCGCGGCCGCGACGACCAGCGCCGTCGGCCAGCCCCCGGCCCCGAGACAGAGCAACGCGACGCCGAGACCGCCGATGTAGGCCTGACCCTCCGCGCCGATATTGAACAGCCTACCGTGAAAGGCGACGGCGACGGCCAGACCGGTGAAGACGAAGTTGGTCGCGTAGTAGAGCGTGTAGCCGACCGCCTCGGCGTTCCCGACCGCGCCGTTCGCGAGAAGCCAGAGGGCCCGTGTGGGACTTTCGCCGATCAGGACAACCACGACCGCGGAGAGCAGCAATGCCAGGGCGAGGTTGATCACCGGCAGCAGCGCCGGAGCGACCCAGCGGCACCGGGCGCGACTCGAGGCCGACGCGTTCACTCCGCGGATTATCTCGCGCCCCATCGACGATGTCGACGCGCGATGGCCGAGGGCAGTGGGTCAGGTTGACGGGCGCGGTGGGTCCTCTCGACCCTCACCGCGCCTGCCAACCTGACCCACTGCCCTCGGCCACCGCGCGTCACTCTTCGAAGCGGTGGATTCGGCGCAGCTCGGGGAAGAGAACCATCCAGAGCGCCGCCACGGCGATCGTTCCGAGCCCGCCGAGCAGCACGGCCGGTACCGCCCCGAAGAGCGCGGCGGCCAGGCCCGACTCGAAAGCGCCGAGCTGGTTCGAGGTACCGGTGAACAGCGAGTGCACCGCGCTCACGCGGCCCCGCATCGTGTCCGGTGTTCGGATCTGGACGAGCGAGGCTCGGATGACCACGCTGACGACATCCGACGCGCCCAGGACGCAGAGCGCGGCGAGCGAGAGCGCGAAGTTGGTGGAGACACCGAACACCACGGTGGCCGCGCCGAAGACCATGACGGCGCGGAACAGCGTCGGCCCGATCCTCCGCCGCAGGGGTTGGTACGCGAGGAACATCGACGTCGCCAGGGCGCCGACGGCCGGCGCCGAGCGCAAGACCCCGAGCCCGCGCGGGCCCGTGCCCAGGATGTCCCGGGCGTAGATGGGCAGGAGCGCCGTGGCGCCTCCGAGCAGCACCGCGAACAGATCGAGCGACATCGTGCCGAGCAGCATACGCCGGCTCCGGATGAAGGCGATTCCCGAGAAGACGTTCTCTAGGTTCAGCGGCTCGGTGGCGCGCGCCGCGCGCCGGCTCCGGATGACGGCGGCGCATACGCCGGCGAGGACGAACAGCCCGGCGGCGCTGAGGTAGGTCGCTTCCGGGCCGAGCGTGTACAGGAATCCGCCCAGGGCCGGTCCGACGATCTGCGCGGTCTGGTTCGTCGAGATCAGCCAGGCCATGGCGCGCGCGATGAGCGGCCGGGGCACCACGTCGGACACCAGAGCCGTCGAGGCGGGACTCTCGAACGCCCGCGCGGCGCCGACGAGCGACACGATGCCCAGGATGCTCGTGTTGCTTTGCCAGCCGGCGAGGGTGCCCACCACGAGCGTGCCGGCGGCCGCGGCCTCGGTGAACTGGCAGACCGCCGCGATGAGGCGACGATCATAGCGGTCGGCGACCTGTCCAACGATCAGCGTCAGGAGAACCATCGGCACGAACTGTGCGAGGCCGACCAGCCCGAGGTCCAGGGCGCTGTCGGTCAGCGCGTAAAGCTGCCAGCCCACCGCGACGCCCAGCATGTGGAACCCCATGTTGGCGAGGACCCGCGAGCACAACAGGAGGACGAAGGAGGGGTGACCGAGCACCAGCGGCGATCCTAGCAGACTGCACGTGATATTGTCAGACCCGCGGAGGGTACGATGAGACAGGGTTTTCGAGTGATCGATTCGGACACTCACGTGAATCCGTCCCTGGACGTGCTGCTGCGCTACGCTGACGAGGATCTGAAGGCGCGGATCGACGACCTCCAGCCGTACCGGCGGACGGTCAAGACGGTTCCCGGCCGGGGTGACGCCGAAGACGTGGGCTCATCCACGATCCTGTCGGTCAGACCCGTTCGCCTGCAGCGGGTGGCCGGCCAAAAATCGGCTCCGGCAGCGCAAGCCGACGGAGATCGCGGCTTCCTGTCCGGACGCACGCAGATGGTCACGCGGCAGCCCATCACTCCGCGTGTCGCGGAGGACAACGCCCGGGGCCGGCTGCGGGACATGGACCTCGAAGGCCGCGATATCGACTTCATCATTCCGGGGCCGTGGGCCTACGGTGCGCCCGCGCTGGCGCCGCATCTGGCGCAAGGCCTGTATCGCGCCTATCACCGCTACATGGCGGACTACTGCGCGGCGGATTCGCGCCGCCTGAAGAGCATGATCCTGGCGCTCGCGACTGATCCGGTCTGGAGCGCCCAGGTGATCAAAGAGCACGCCCGGGAGGACTGGGTCGCGGCGGTCTGGCCGCTGCTACCAGAAGGGATGCCGATAGACGACCCCGATCTCGAGCCCATCTGGGCGGCCGCCGACGAAGCCGATCTGCCGATCATGTACCACGCCTTCACGATCGAGACGCCGTACTTTCCGGGCTATCGCGACATCTGGGACAACCCGGCGATGGGTCGCTGCGCCGGCCAAACCTGGGGCGGTCAGCGCTTCCTCTCCTTCATGCTCATGGGAGGGATGCTGGACCGCTACCCCCGTCTTCGCATCGGCGCACTGGAGAGCGGCCACGGCTGGCTGCCCCACTGGCTCGTGCGCTTGACCCGACAGATCGACTACGTCCGAGGCTCGGTGTCGCCCACGCTCAAACACACCCCGCTCGAGTACGCGCAGATGGGGCGCGTCTTCGTCAGCATCGATTTCTCCGAAGGGGTGGCGCTGACAAAGGCGGTGATCGACCTGCTGGGCGACCACGCCCTCATGTTCGCCTCCGACTACCCGCACCCGGAGACGATTTTCCCGGACCACGCCGACACGGTGATCGCCTGGCGTCAGGCGCTGGGCGAGGAGGCGACGCGCAAGCTGATGTGGGAGAATGCGAGCCGCTTCCTGCGGCTGACATCCACCCCGTGGAGCGCCACGTAGCGGGAAAGCCTCTGTGATCGGCCGATCAGGTGCTCGCGGCCGACGACGTCCATGGAACCATGCGTTTGCGCAGCTCGCTTTCGTCGACCTCGAGCCCGAGCCCCGGGGCGTCGGAAAGGGAGAACTTTCCGTGCGCCGGTCGTACCGGCGTCTTGAACACCACGTCCTGGACCTGGTACGGCCCGTTGTACTCGGCCGGGTAGTGGGAGTGGGTGAGCGCCGCCACGAAGTGGAGGTTGGCGGTGTGGCCGATCGAGGGCTGCGTCTGATGCGGGACCAGGTCGACGCCGTACGCGCGGGCCAGCGCTGCCATGTCGCCGAGGCCGGTGAAGCCGCCGGTCTTCACGATGTCGGGCTGAACGATGTCCACGCCCGCCTCGATGAGGCGCTTGATGCCCTGGAGCGTGTATTCTTGCTCGCCGGCGGAGACGGCGATGTCGAGGGCGGCGGCGACCTTGGCAAAGCTCTCAAGATGATAGTGCTGCACGGGCTCCTCGAACCACACGTACCCCAGCTCCTCGAGGGCGCGGCCGACGCGGATCGCGCCCTGCACGGAATAGCCGTTGTTGGAGTCGAAGGCCAGCGGGAAGGCGTCACCCACCAGCCTGCGCACGGCCCGCGCCTTGGCGATATCGCCGGGGAGATCCGTGTCGCGCGCCGTCTTGTCGGCGTCGAAGCGGATCTTCACCTGAGCGGGCCCGAGCTCGAGCCACTTCTCGACCACGCGACACACCTCGTCCACGCTCCGCTGGCCGTTGCCGCCGATCGACGCGTAGAAGGGGAGCTCGCGCCGCCACGCCCCGCCGAGAAGCCTCCAGACGGGCTGGCCGAGCACCTTGCCCTTGAGATCCCACAAGGCGATATCGATGGCGGCGAGCGCTCCCGCGCAGGCGCCTTCCGGCCCGAGCTTGATGTGCTGATGGAACAGCCGGTCCTGGATCACGCGCGGCTCGAGCGGGTCGGCGCCCAGGAGCATCGGCGCGAAGGCGCCGGCGATGATCTCGAGCGAGGCGTTGCCGTGCACCATCGGGCTCGCCTCGCCGAGGCCGTAGACGCCGGCGTCGGTCCAGATCCGCACCCAGGCGCTACGGCTCCGGCCGCCGCCCCAGTCCACGTGAAATGCCTCGACGCGCGCGATCTTCACTTCGTCCTCCTTGGCCCGCTCGTTCTCCGCGCTCCGGAACGACAGCATAGCCCGCGCGGACCTCTTGTGTCGCTCGTCAGTGAAAA
>JAHFDK010000409.1 GCA_023249095.1 Candidatus Rokuibacteriota bacterium
GGATCCCTGGCGCCACCTGCTCGCGAGCGTCAGCGCACGGGCGCTCGAGTACGACCCCGCGCTCGACGACGAGGCCAAGCGCGCCCTCTTCAAGAAGAACGTGACGCTCGTCGAGCTCGAACCCCACGCGTACTGCAACAGGACGTGCTCGTTCTGCCCGAACAGCACGCTCGACCGCCTGACAGTCAAGAGTCACCTGGACGTCTCCGTCTACGAGCGGATCCTCCATGACTTACGGTCGATCGACTACCGGCACGTGCTGCGGTTCGCCCGGTACTCCGAACCGATGGCCCACGATCATATCTACGAGATGGTGGCGACGGCACGGAGGTACCTGCCAGGGTCCGAGATCGACATCGTGACGAACGGCGACTACCTGAATCCCCGAGCACTCGGGCGGCTCCGCGAGGCCGGGCTGTCCGTGCTGCGGATCAGCGTCTACATGCGGCGCGGCGTGACGTGGAGCGTGGAGGCCGCCCGGGAGGAGATCGCGCGGCTCGGGAAACGGATCGAGATCGACCCGGCATGGGACGCGGCGACCGCGACCACCGTCGGAGCCGTGTTCGCGTATCGCGGGCTCCACATCGTCGCCTTCTCGCACGATTTCGACGAGATCGGATACGACCGCGGTCAACTCCTCGAGGGCCTGATGGACCGCGACTACGTCCGCCGCTCACCCTGCTTCCTCGTCTTCTCGAATTTCACCGTGGACTTCAACGGGAAGGTCATGCCGTGCTGCAATCTGCGATCGGATCATCCGCAGCACGTGCCCTTCGTGCTCGGCGATCTCTCGAACCGGCCGGAGAGCATCTTCGACGTCTACGCGAGCCAGCGCTTCACCGATTGGCGGCGCGGGCTGGTGACCGTGGGCGAGAAGGGTGACCCGTGCCGGACGTGCAAGCAAAAGGTGCTGGAAGGACCCGCGCTGCTCGAGATCGGCCGCGCTATCGACACCAAGCTCCGCGGCGTCGGGGTTCGCCTCTGAGTCAGGGCTTCACCAAGTACCGGGATCGCGGCGCCTACCACTGGAGCGAGGCGTCTCGACACCCGATTCACGGCTGGCCCTACACGCGCTCGCGCGTCGAATGGGTGGTCCGGCAGTGCGCCGCGAGCGCCACCGTCCTCGAGATCGGCTGCGGCGACGGCGCGCTGCTCGGCCGGTTGTCGGAAGCCGGAAAAACGGTGATCGGCGTCGACTCCGACGAGACTGCGCTCGAGCTGGCGCAGAGCATGTTCCGGCGCCGCGGACTCCGCGGCGAATTCTATCGCGAGCTCAAGGCCGTACCGCCGCGGCGCTTCGACGCGGTGATCCTCGCCGAAGTGATCGAGCATCTCGACGATCCCGAGTCGATGATCGGAGAGAGCGTCAAGCGGCTCGCCGAGGGAAGCGGCCGCCTCGTCCTCACGACGCCGATCCGGCTCCTGGAGCGCTCGCTGGACGTGCACCACGTCCACGAGTTCTGGCCGGACGAGCTCACGGTGCTGCTCGGGCGGCGCTTCGAGCAAGTCCGTCTCACCCGGATGCACCCGGCGTGGCTCGTCGACTTGATGTGCATCGCCGTGAAAGGGGTCCGGCCGGTCGCGGTGGCGGCCAATCTGCTCCGGCTGACGACCGGTGTCGAGCTGATCGACCGGCTCGGGAGCCCCCTCGGAATCTACTGGACCCAGGCGGTTGTCGCAACGGGGCCGAAGCCGTGCGCCGGCTGAGGGAGCGGCGTGGTCTACTCGCTGCGCGCTGATGGTTCGATCACGACGGATAGCACGCCGGAGGTCGCGTGGGTCTTTCGACGTCAGCGCAGACGGTGGCTCGAGGCATGGCAACGAGGTGAGGCGTCGAGCGAGTTCTTCTATGCGATGCCCTCGCTTCGCGACCGCTATCGGGTCGGATTCGTCGAAGAGGAAGGCTCCCGGGCGTTCCTCGGGCTGTGGTATCCCGCGGAGTGGCTGATCGCCCGCCGGGTGGGCATGGGGTTCGCGCTCGACCTTGCGCTGCGAAACCTGCCGACCCTGAATCGTGCGAAGGTCCTGGTGTCAACCGTCGACACGTGCGGGCTGCCGCTCGCGCTCCTCAAGCGCGCCGGCCTCCTGCGCAGTCGCGTCATCTACATCAGTCAGGGCCTGAGCGACCGGATCGCTGTTCTCGGCGCGGAGCGCTGGCTCTCACGGCGCTACCGCGCGCTGCTGCTGGCCGTCGACGAGCTGCTGACGCTGAGCGCGGGGGCCCAGGCGGGGCTCGCGGCGTGGCTCGGCGTTCCGGCGGAGCGCGTTCGCGTCCTCCCGTTCGGCACCGACTGCACGTTCTGGCGGAGCACGGCGCCCGCGGGGGCTGTCGGCGCCCACGTCGTCAGCGTCGGCTCGGACCCTGGGCGCGACTACGATACGCTCCTGGCGGCCGCCGGCGACCTGCCGCTCCACATCGTCACCCGTCAGCGTCTCGCACTCGATGGACGTGTGGGCGTCGTGCGCACGACGGATCACTCACCGCGCGAACTCCGCGACATCTACTCGGGCGCTCGATTCGTCGTGATCCCGCTCCACGATCGCAATCAGCCATCGGGGCAGAGCGCCGCCCTCCAGGCGATGGCGTGCGGCCGGGCGGTGGTCCACACGAGGACGCGGGGATGGTGGGGCGAGCCGTATCTACGTGATGGCGAGAACTGTGTCCTGGTTCCTCCCGGGGAGCCGCGGGCTCTCGGGGAAGCCTTGCGTCGGTTGTGGTCGGACGCCGATCTCTGTCGTCGCCTGGGACGGAGGGCTCGCGAGATCGTGGCCGAGCACTTCGCGGAGCAGCGCATGGCCACGTCGCTCGACGCGATCATCGCGGCCCACCTCTAGCATGTGGCGACCGCTCAGACTCGCGCTCGAACAGTGGCGGCGGGCACCGGCGACGGCACCGGCTGCCGAATCGCCAATCGCCCGCGTGGCCATCAACATGCGGCCGACGGACGCGCCATGGGGCGGTGGCAACCAGTGGGCGCGCCAGATGACGCGCTACCTCGCCGAAGGGGGCTATCGCGTCTCCTTCGACCTGCGTGAGCGTGTCGACGCGATCGTCATGATCGACCCCCGGGTCGGCGGGCTCGTGACGTTCGGCCCGGACGAGATTCGGGAGTACAAGCTGAGTCACGCGGCGACGGTGTGTCTACACCGGGTGAACGAGTGCGACGCGCGCAAGGCCACGTCGTTCATGGACGACTTGCTGGAGTCGGCGAACACGGTCGCGGACTTCACCGTGTTCGTCTCCGCGTGGCTCCGGGACTACCACGCCGCGCGGTGGTTCGACGCCACGCGGCCGCACGCGGTGATCCTGAATGGCGCCGATCCTACCGCGTTTCACCCGCGGGGCGGCGACGTCTTCACGGGCGCCACGCCGTTCCGCCTGGTCACGCATCACTGGTCGGACAACTGGATGAAGGGATTCGACGTCTACCAGGCGGTGGACGAGCTGGTCGCCAATGGCCGGTTGCCCGGCACCGAGCTCTGGGTCGTCGGACGGTGGCCGCGCGAGATCCGATGGAAGGTGGCTCGCACGATTGGCCCGGCCCCGGGGGCGGAGCTCGCCTCGTTGCTCCGTCGGTGCCACGCGTATCTGACCGCTTCGCGATTCGATCCTGGGCCGATGCACCCGATCGAGGGCGTCCAGTGCGGGCTCCCGCTCATCTATCATCGGGACGGGGGTGGCATCGTGGAGCTCGGGCTCCGCTATGGCGTGGGGTTCCGCGACGACGTGCGGACGGCGATCGTGGAGACACGGGGGCGGTACGCCGAACTCCGGGCGCGCGTCCTGGCCGACAGCCCGTCGGGCGATCAGATGTGCGTCGACTACGGACGGATCATCCGGCGACTCTTGGCCGCAGGCGCGGCCGAACGGGCCCAGGGCGCCTCACCGTGAGGCGTCGATGAGCGCGCCCCTGCGCGTCTGCACCCCGCACTGCGGGCTCGATCCGGAGGCGCGGCTCGGCGGCGAGGTGTACGAGCGCGAGATCCTCCGCGCGCTGGCGGACCGCGGCATGGTCTTCGATATCCTGCTCGCCCGGCACAAGCGGCTGCCCGAGGGCGTGGCGAACTGGATCGTCCACCGGCTGCCGATCGGCCGCGGGCTCCGCTGGCCGGTGGCGGCACTGCTGCTGCCGCCCTTCATCAAGCGCGTCCACGACGCGACACGGTTCGATGTCCTCCGCGTCCACTCCCTCCGCTACATCGGACCGGCGGCCCTGCGCGCCCGCCGCCGCTACCGGCTGGACGTCCCCATCGTCGCGCACCACCATCACCTCGACGACGGGCGCCTGAACGCGCTGATCGAAGGACGGGTGATGCGGGGGGTCGAGCGGGTCGTGGTCGGGAGCGAGTTCGCGAAGCGACAGGCGTCGCAGGAGCTCGACGTCCCGGCCGAGAAGCTGAGGGTGATCTACTACGGCGTGGAGAGCCGCTTCCGGCCGGCGCCGAAGCCCGAGGCGCTGGTGCAGCGACTGGGGCTGGACGGGAAGGTCGTTGCCCTCTTCGTGGGA
>JAHFDK010000410.1 GCA_023249095.1 Candidatus Rokuibacteriota bacterium
GACCACGGTGTAGTGGATCCCCTCGGCCAGTTCTCGCATCCGCCAGCCGTTGGCCGGGAAGTCGTGCACCACGTCTCCCGCGACCGGCTGCACGGTGTCGGGATCGAAGACGACGAGGTCCGCCGCCATCCCCGGCTGCAGAAGCCCGCGATCGTAGATGCCGAAGGCGGTGGCCGAGTCGAAGGTCAGCCGGCGGACGGCCAGCTCGAGCGGCATGATCCCCTTCTTCCTCACCCAGTGGCCCAGCAGGCGGGTGGGGTTCGACACGTTCGAATGGAACTGCACGTGCGCGCCCCCGTCGGAGAGGCCGACGACGGCGTAGGGGCTCCCGAGAATCTGCGCCACCGCCTCAGTGTCGGTGTTGTTCTCCCCGAGGGTGAACACCGTGCTCAGCTCCTCCTCGACCACCAGGTCGAGAAACGCGTCGAGCGGATGCTGTCCCCGGGCCTTGGCGATCTCCGCCATGTTCTGGCCTTCGAGGCCGCGGTTCTTCGGAAGCTGAGGCTCCTCCACGATCATCAGGTCCCAGCGCCTGGAGAAGCTCGGATCCGGAGCCTGGGGGCCATCGACCTCGGCCCGGAGCTTCGCGCGGACCTCCGGATCGCGATAGGCGCGCATCTTGTCGGCATCGGAGCTCTGGAGGATCGGCAGCCAGGTCGGCATGCTCCGGAACACCTGGCAGTTCTTCATCGTGAACCGCTGCACGACGCTCCCGGGATTGCAGAGCGGCACCGCCCGAATGCCCTTCCGGGCCGTCTCCTCGACGTGCGCCAGGTGCTGCCGCCACCGGCCCGGGTGACGCGCCTGCTCGACCAGGGTGTTGTACATCACCGGGCGGCCGCAGGCCTGGGAGATCCGGCTCAGCAGGTGATCTTTCAATTCGGGGTTGGTACCGCCGCCGCACTGGATCACGCCCGTGCCCACCTCGCGGAGCACGTCGGTCAGCGCGAAGAGCTCCGACTCCGGCGCGTAGGCCGCAGGAATCCGCGTTCCCGCGATGTCGAAGTGGTTCATGTTGCGGGTGATCGAGAGCCCGAGGGCCCCCGCCTCGAGCGCTTCGCGCACCACGCGCCGCATCGTCTCGAGCTCGGCGTCGGTGGCCGGACGCTCCGAGCAGTCCTTCCCCATGGCGTAGAGCCTGACGGCCGAATGGCCGACCAGCGTGCCGACGTTCACTCCGAGCCGCCGGCCGATGGCGCTCATGTACTCGGGGAACGTCTCCCACGTCCAGGGCACACCCGCTTCCAGGACGTCCATGGGAATCGCTTCGACGTAGGAGAGCATCCCCGCCAGTCTTTCGCGCTCGGCAGGCTTCACGGGAGCGAGCGCCAGCGAGCAGTTCCCGATGATGACGCTGGTGGCGCCGTGGTGACACGAGAAGGTGCAGAGCGGATCCCAGAGGACCTGCGCGTCGTAGTGACAGTGGTTGTCCACGAATCCCGGTGAGACGACCCGCCCATCGGCCTCGATGACCCGCCGCGCGGATCCGGCGAGGCGCCCGAGCTCCACGATCTTTCCCTGCGCGACCCCGACGTCGCCGTTGAAGGCGGGCCGGCCCGAACCGTCGATGATGCGGCCGTTCTTGATCAGCAGGTCGTAGGGCATGGTGTCGCTCCTCTCGGCGTCTCTCGTTCACCGCAGGGCGATGCCGGCCGCCGGCCGGATCTACGATGCGGATAGTAGCGCAGCCTGAGGACGCGAACAACATCGCTCCGGCCCGGTCGAGCGCGTGCATCGTGACCGCGCGCCATGTCCTCGTCGGCCTCTCGTGTGCTAAGGTTGGCGAGCGCGAGCGAGCCACGTTGAGCGTACCGCCGAGGGCGCTGACGAAGCAGATGGGTCTGGCTCGAGCAGCAAAGGAACGACGCCGAGGGCTCGAGAGGGGGCATGAGCGCGCAGATACGACGGTCGTGGCTGGTCGTGCCGATGTCCAAGACAGAGCAGATCGCCCAGGCGCCCCGGTCGGGGGCCGATGTGATCGCGCTCGACCTGGTCGAATTCGTGGCGGAAGAAGACAAGCCGGCGGCGAGGGAGCGCGCGCAGGCGGCGATCCGCACGGCTCACGCGGGTGGCGCGGAAGTGTTCGCGCAGGTCGATCCCGAGCTGCTCGTTGCCGACTTGCACGCCTGCGCGTGGCCGGGACTGACCGGGGTGATCGTTTCGCGGTTGGAGTCGGCGCAGCAGGTGGCGGAAGTCGATGGGCTGTTGGGGGAACTGGAAGCCAGGCGCGGCATTCTCCACGGGACGCTGGAAATCGTTGCCGCGCTGGAGACGGCCCGCGGGAGCCACGCCGCGTACGATATCGGTCGCGCCAGCCCGCGGATCCGGGGGCTGACGCTGGGCCGGGCCGATCTCATCATGGACCTCCGCCCCGAGCCGTCCGGCGAGATCCACCTGATACCGTATCTCATGCAACGGCTCATCGCCGTGGCACGGGCTCTTGGCGTGACGCCCATCGGCGCCTGGTGGCGGGCGCCGGCTCGGGGCTTGCTGGCCACTCCCGACGACACATATCACGCGGCCCGCCGGGGTCGCGCCATCGGCTTCACGGGGTCGCTGTGCATCGACGTGAACCAGGTGCAGCCCCTGAACCGAGGGTTCGCGCCAGACGCCGCCGAAGCGGCGGCCGCCCAGCAGTTGGTGACGGCGTATCGCGCCGGCGTCGCCCGGGGCGTCGCCGTCGTTGAGCAGGGCGACCGCCTCGTCGATCGAGGGGCGGCCACGCAGGCCCTGGCGCTCCTCGATCTCGCGGCGGCAAGCGCGGCGCGCGATCGGGAAAAGGTCGAGATGGCCGCGCGCCCGCCACTGGACCTACCGTAACTTCGCCGGGAGGACACCCATGGCCACGCATCAGGTGCACCGATCCGGGCTGACCATGCCAGTGGTCACGCGCCGCTTCGTCGACCACGCCTGGCGCCGCGGGTGTGATTTCATCAATCTCGACCTCGAAGATTCGGTGCCCCAGCACTTGAAGGCCCATGCCCGAGGCCTCATCAAGGACGCCATCCCTGTTGTCCGGAAGGGTGGAGCCGAGGCCTTCACCCGCATCAATCACGACTACGTGCACGCCGACCTGGACGCCATCGTGTGGCCCGGGCTCAGCAAGGTGAACTATCCCAAGGCCGAAACGGCCGAAGAGATCCGTCTCCTCGACGCCGTCATCACACGTCTCGAACGTGAGCGGGGTATCCGCCCGGGCACGGTCGAAATCGGCGCCAACATCGAAACGGCGACGGGCGTCGCCGCCGCATACGACATCGCTTCGGCGAGCCCGCGCGTCAAGGAGTTTGGCGGCGGGACCGGCTACGACATGTCCCGTGACCTCGGCGTGGAGATGTTCGTCGGCTTCGAGCAATTCGCCTATGGCAAGGGAGAGCTGGAGCTGGCGGCCCGGGCATTGGGATTAGAGGTTCGGGCGGCGCCCTTCGTGGCCAACACGACGGGCAGCGTCAGTGACGCAGACCGCGCCTTTCGTGAAGCCCAGGCCGCCCGCAAGTGTGGATTCCGGCTCGGCGGCGGACTCAATCCCGCCGTGGTGGAGGCGCAGAACCGGGGTTTCACGCCGACCGCGGAAGAAGTCGAGGACGCCCGGTGGGTTCTCGAACGGCATCGGGAGCTGGCGGGAACTGGCGAGACGTGGATCGCGATCGACGGCCGGGTGATCGACCGCTACGAAGCCGCCCGTGCCCGTGACACCCTGGAATGGGCCGCGCTCTGCGCGGAGCGCGACCGGGAAAAGGCGGAAGCGGTTCTCCGTACCCGGGTGGCGATGGCCGAGCCTGCGCCCTGATGGCCATCCTCGTTCGTCGCTCTAATCTATTAGCGCCGATCACCGATGCGGAGCGTGTCAAACAAGCCTGGCGCAGTGACGCGGACGCCATCACGCTGGATCTGGAGGACGGCGTGGTCGAGACCCGCAAGGCGGAGGCGCGTGGGCTGGTCAAGGAAGCCATTGCCCTGGCCGGCCAGGGCGGCGCGGAAGTGTTCGTGCGCGTGAACGCGGCCCTTCTCCACGCCGACCTCGACGCGTCCGTGTGGCCGGGCATCTGTGGGATTGTGCTGCCGCGCGTCGCGTCAGCGGCCGAGGTCGCGGAGGCGGTGGAGCAAATGACGGCCCTCGAACGCCGCCGCGGCCTCGCCGCGGGCGCGCTGGAACTGATCGTGCTGCTCGAATCCGCGCGCGGGGTGTGGGACATCCGGTCGATCATCACGGCGAGCCCGCGCATCACGCAGGTGGGGCTCGACGAGAGCGACCTCGCCTGCGACCTCGGCATCACCCCGCTGCCCGAGTACGATCCCCATGTCTATGCTCGGGGCCGGCTGGTCATCGAGGCCACCGCTGCCAAGGTGCAACCCATCGGCATCACCTACCCGCTGGGTGTCCACCCGCGCCGCTTGTCGGCGGCGGAGATTCACCGAATGGGCACGGACGCCAGAAATCTAGGGATGAAGGGGGTCCTCTGCCCGGATCCGAGCTGGGTCGCGCCGGTCAATGCCGCC
>JAHFDK010000134.1 GCA_023249095.1 Candidatus Rokuibacteriota bacterium
GCGCCGGATCTCCGCGGTCGCGGTGAACCCGTCCATCTCCGGCATCTGGACGTCCATGAGGATGAGGTCCCACGTCCGCTTGTCCAGCGCCGCGAGCAGATGCCTCGACCAGGTCGATGCGCGCGCTCACTTCGCCCTGCGCAGTGAACTTGATCGCGTTCCCCATGAGATTCAGGACGATCTGGCCCAGGCGTGCGGGATCGCCGTTGAGGCCGTCGGGCACGCCGGGCGCAACGTCGTAGGTCAGCTCGAGCCCCTTCCGGTGGGCCAGCGGCGCCAGCATCTTCAGCGTCTCCGCGAGCGCGTCCCGCAGGGCGAAGTCGATCCTCGAAGTCGAGCTTGCCGGCTTCGATCTTTGAAAAGTCCAGGATGTCGTTGATGATGGCGAGGAGCGCCTCGCCCGAGCGCTTCACCGTGTCGGCGTACTCCTGCTGCTCCGGCGTGAGCGGGGTATCCAGGAGCAGCGCCGTCATGCCGATGATGCCGTTCATCGGGGTTCGGATCTCGTGGCTCATCGCGGCCAGGAAGTCGCTCTTCGCGCGGCTCGCGATCTCGGCGGCCTCTTTCGCCTCGGACAGCTCGCGCGCCTTCCCGCGCTCCACGGCGGCGGCGGCCTCCTTCTCGCGCTCCACCACGTGAATGAGCTCGTCGCTCATACGGTTGAAGGCCGCGGCCAACTCGCCGAGCTCGTCGGCTCGGTCGGCCGGGGTTCGGACGGTGAAGTCGCCGGCGGCGATCCGCCTGCACGCTCCCACCAGCCTGCGCAGCGGGAGCGTGATACTGCGGCAGATGACCGTTGAGAGCAGCGCGAGCAGCAGCGCCAGGCCGGCGCCAGCCCCGAGCAGCAGCCACACGCGGCGCTCGACCCTGCGCCGCACCTCATCCTTGAGCGCCTCTTCCTCGAACCGCAGGCGGTTGAGAACACTGTCGATCTGATCGGCGAACCGCTCATGCCGTAGGGCCTGCCGTTCAAGGAAGCCGCGGTGGCTCCCGAAGCTGTCGCGATCGACCGATTGAAACATCGTGTCGCTGCTCTGCGCAAAGTCCTCCCAGGTGGCCCTGGCCGACTCGAGCGTCTGGAGGATTGCCTCTCGCTGAGCCGCACGGAGCACGTTGGCGAAGCCTGCATTCACCTGGGCGCTCAGCTCCTGGACCTCGCTGTGTAGATGCCGGAGCTGGGAGGCGTTGGCTGCGTACGGCACGGCGGCGGTGAGCGCCCGGATCTCGCTCAGGTCCACCCGGAGCTGGGCGAGGGTCTGTCGCAGGCGTCCGTGGTGCTCGATCTCCTCGTAGAGTCGGCCGCCGATGCGCACCTCGTTGATCTGGCTCACGGCCACGACGACCAGCGACGCACAGCCCACGATCACCAAGGCGACGAGGATCGCGAGCCTGTGGCTGACCCGAAGCGCGGGCATCCGAACGGCCTTCATTTGGGCGGGCCGGAGCTGAGCGGGACGAAGCGGCGAGCCACGATCGCCTGGCCCTCCGGGCTCAGCATGAAGTCCATGAACGCCTTCGCTTCCGGCGTTGGCGGCACCGGCGCGACGAGCACGAGCGGGCGCGACAAGATGTAGGCGCCCGAGCGGATGTGCCGCGACTCGACCGTGAAGCCCTCGATCGCGATCGCCGTGATCCCTGGTCGAGCGAACGCGAGGCTGACAGCCGTGATCCCGCGGCGCTCCACCCGCAGCGCCTCGACCTGATCGACCTGGCGATCGACCTCCTTCCGGTCGGCGCGGTAGTCGACATTGTCCATGACGTGCTGCTGGAACTCGATCATCTGCGCGCGCTTGGCGCCCCAGATCTGCGTGATCGCGACGATCGGCCCACCCTGTCCTCCGACCTGCTTCCAGCTGGTGATCTCCCCGGTATGGATCGCCTTGAGCTGGCTCCTCGATAACTCCCGGACGGGATTTGTGGGATGGACGAAGACGCCGCGGCGTCGTAGCCGATGATGTGGTAGTAGATGCGCTGCTGCTTCTCGGCCCGGCTCAGCGCGCGTGACACACCCGCGAGCGGCGCGGCGCCGCTCAGGACCGCCTCCAGCCCCTTCCCGGAGCCTTGCATACTGATGACGTCAACCGCGATCCCGGTCTTCTCCCTGAAGGCCGTCGCGGCCTCGGGCATAATGTTCTCGCCGATCGTCGATGAACCGACGTAGGACAGCTGGCCGAAGGCCGGCGTGGCCAGGAGCCCGAGCCACGAAGCGGCGAAAGTGTGGACGAGCATGCGGCTCAGGGCAAGGCTCTTCATGCCGACGTCTCCAGGACGGCTCGCGCGAGATCTTCGGGAGAGAATGGCTTGCTGACGCGCGGCGCACTCGTCCGCTCGAGGAAGCCGGCGGTGCCGCGACCGAGCACGTCGCCGGTGACGAAGACGAATCGCGGCCGCGGCCGACTCTCGAGAAGCGCCGAGGAACTCCGTGTGCTGGGGGGCGAGCGGCCCAACCTTGCCGTCCAGCATCAGCTCGGCGAACCCGAGGACGGAGTAGAGCCGGTCGCGCAGGTCGTGCCAGAGGCGTTGCCGCGCGTCGACCTGCGGGCTCGCTGTTTCTGATCCGTTCGAGACCACCGGGCCATTCATCGTTGTTGCTCCCCGTCTTCATGAATCCCGTGCTGGAAGGGGGCTTCGCGATCATTCGGCGCGCCAGCACGGCGAGCTGTCGAAGGTCGACTGATCTGCTTCCATTCCACGGTACGCGATGCGGTGCGATCACGACACGCTTCTATCTTCTGTCCGTACCGGGATCTACGTAGTTTCGGCGGGGAAACCCTGTAGTTTCGAGCCCGCGGCCTTCGGAGGCCGAATCTCGGCCAGGCAGGCCGGGCTCGCTACGCCTCGCCGGCCTTTTCGGAAGGGAGGGCGCCGCGCCGCATCGCGTAACGGACGAGGTTCGTCTGGCTAGCTCGTGGCGGACGAACGCGACGAGACCGCGAGTGAGACCAGGTGCTCGAGGTGCTGGAGGTCGAACGGCTTCGGGATATAGGCGAAGATGCCGCTCGCGAGCGCGTCGGCCGCGGTCCGTGTGTCGTCGTTGCCCGTCAGCATCAGGACGGGCGTCTGGAGCTTGAGGTGGCGCATTTTTGCGAGGAGCTCGAGACCGGTCATCCGCGGCATGTACATGTCGAGCAAGACGAGGTCGAACTGATCGCGGTGGAGCGCCGCGAGGGCGTCCGCGCCGTCAGCGGCGGTTTCGATCTTGTAGGCGTGCTGGTGCCGGAACAGCCCCAGCGCCTCCCTCAGCAACCGGACGATGGCCTTGTCGTCGTCGACGATCAGAACGGTCTTGGTCGCGCGCGCGGTGGTAGTGATCATAGGGTCACCTCAGGAGACCTCCAACGATGTTCCGCCCTTGCCGCTTCGCCTCGTAAAGAGCGTGGTCGGCGCTCTTGATCAGGTCCGCAACGCTCCCGGGATCGTCCGGAAAGCCGGCCACGCCGAAGCTCGCCGTCAGCGGCCCGTACTGGAACGGATAGCGCTCGATGATCGCGCGCATGCGTTCCGCGTACACGATCGCCGCCGCCTTGGTCGTGCTCGGGAGGAGGGCGATGAATTCGTCGCCGCCGTACCGGGCCACGACAGAGTCGCGCCGTGATTGGCTCGCCAGGAGCTGGACGACCTGCTTGAGGACCTCGTCGCCGGCGCTGTGGCCCCAGCGATCGTTGATGGCCTTGAACCCGTCGAGGTCGAGCAGGATGAGCGAGAGCGGCTGCTGGTAGCGGGCGGCGCGGCCCACCTCTTCGTAGAGCCGCAGCATGAGATAGCGCCGGTTGTAGCCGTCCGTGAGCGGGTCCTTGAAGGACAGCTCCTCGAGCCGGGCACTCCGAACGGCGACTGCTCCGTAGGCGGCGAACGCGCGGGCCACGTCTTCGAGTCGCGGATGAAATGGAATCACCCTTCCGTCGGGTCCCACGGCGTTGATCAGCTGGAGCACGCCCTGGATCCGGCGCGACGCGTCCCGCAACGGGACCGCCAGGACCGAGTGAGTCCGATAGCCCGTGGCCAGGTCCACTCGCCAGTTGAACGCGTACGGCATGTCACGGGAGATGTCGTAGGCTTCCGGGACATTGAGGATCTCGCCCGAATTGGCCACGTGCCCGGCGAGGCTCGGCACGTCCAGGGGCAACCGCTCGACCTCGAGCCGGTGCTGCATATCGCGTTCGCCGAGCCGGCGCGCCGTCACTTCGTTCTGGACGACGGCGAACCGGAGATAGGCGCCCTCGCGGAGGAAGAGCGTCGCAGCCTCGGCCCCCGTGAACCGGCGCGCCTGCGTCACGATCCGGTCGAGGACGGAGGAGAGCTCGCCGTCGCTGCCGATCGCGATCCCGAGCTGCAGCAGCTCCTCGAGCATTTGCGCCCCACGCTCGGCCGTGGCCGCGCCAAGCACCTCGAGGAAGCTCCCAACCACCGGACTCGCGTTCGGGACGTCCATGCCCCGTCAGAGAAGCACTCCGGGTGCCACGGGTTCGAATGGTGGGAAGATACTGAAATTACGCTAAAATTTGCCTCGACGAACCACGGGTATCGGCCCAAGATCTGGTGAGTTTCTGATCAGATTCCGGCGACTTTCCTCCCAGGAGAGAACCCGGGAGCGCTGGCCCTCACTCCTCGTTGTCTTTCGCGAAGAGCTCGTCGAGCTTGCCCTCGTACGCGTGATAGTCGAGGAAGTCGTAGAGCTCCGCGCGCGTCTGCATCGCGGACACGACGGGCTTCTGCGTGCCCGTCCGGCGCAGCGTCTCGTAGACCACGAGCGCCGCGGCGTTCATCGCCCGGAAGGCGGACAGGGGATACAGGACGACGCCCACGCCGGCGCTCGCCAGCTCGTCGACGGTGAACAATGGCGTCACGCCGAACTCGGTGATGTTGGCGAGGATCGGGACCCCGGCGGCGTCGGCGAAGCGCCGGTACGTCGAGAGCTCGGTGACCGCTTCCGGAAAGACCAGGTCGGCGCCGGCCTCCACGCAGGCCGCGACGCGGTCGATCGCGGAGTCGAGACCCTCGACGGCGAGGGCGTCGGTCCGGGCCATGATGACGAATTCGGGGTCGGTCCTCGCGTCGACCGCGGCCTTGATGCGATCGACCATTTCCGCCCGGGTGACGATGGCCTTCCCCGGCCGGTGCCCGCAGCGCTTGGCCTGCACCTGATCTTCGATGTGCATGGCGCCGGCGCCGGACGCGATCAGCGATCGGACCGTTCGCGCGATGTTGAACGCGCTCCCGAATCCGGTATCGGCGTCGACGAGCAGCGGGAGCCGAGTCACGCCGGTGATCCGGCGCACGTCCGTGAGGACATCATCCAGCGTCGTGATGCCCAGATCGGGGAGGCCCAGCGAGCCCGCGGCAACACCGCCCCCCGAGAGGTAGATCGCCTTGAAGCCGACACGCTCTGCCATACGCGCGGCGTAGGCGTAAATGCAGCCGACGACCTGCAGCGGCCGCTCGGCTGCGACCGCCGCCCGGAAGCGCGCGCCGGCGGACGACGCGCTCATGCCGGCCCCTCGCTCACGATTCCGCTCATCGACGCCCCCTCGCCCGGTCTCCGCTCCGTGATCCCCCTGACCATACAACAGGCGGGGTCGCTCTGCCGCCCGGCTGCCGCGCGAGCTAAACGCCGAGGTTTGACTTCGAGAGTTCTGGTTGCTACAACGCGCTTGAGGAGACGGCCATGGCCCTGAACCTGAGAGACTTCCTCGCCGCACTGGGCGACGACCTGATCCGCGTCGACGACGAGATCGATCCGATCACCCAGGCCGGCGCGCTCTGCTCGGCCAGCCCCCGGCCGATTCTTCTGAATCGGCTCACGGGCTTCCCGGGCTGGAAGCTCTGCGACATCCTGGTGAAGGATCGCAAGCGCCAGGCCAAGGCGCTCGGAACCGCGCCGCAGAGCGTCGTGCGCGAACTCTCCGACCGCATGTTCACGCGCGTGCCCGGCGGCTCGAAGATCGTCTCCGACGGCCCGTGCAAGGAAGTGAAGCTGCTCGGCGCCGACGCCGACATCACGAAGCTCCCGATTCCGATCCATTCCGAAGGCGACGCGGGCCGCTACCTCGGCTCCGGTGTCACCATCACCAAGGACCCCGACACCGGCGTGCGCAACGAGGCCATCATTCGCGCGCTCGTCCGGGGACCGCGGAAGATGGGCTTCTGGATGGCGGCGCGCCACAACTGGGCGCACCTCATGAAGTACCAGGAGCGCGGTCTCCCGGCGCCGATGGCGTTCGCGATCGGGCTCCATCCCGGCTACGAGATCCTCGCCAACTTCAGCGGCCGGCACGAGGGGTACGACGAGCTCGAGATGGGCGCGGGCGTCCTGGGCGAGACGCTCGAGCTCGTGAAGTGCGAGACGATCGACCTCGAGGTCCCGGCGCAGGCCGAGATCGTCATCGAGGGCGTCGTGCCGCCGGGCGTGCGCGAGCCCGAGGGGCCGTTCGGCGAGTTCACCGGCTACAGCAAGGGCGCCGAAGGCCCGGCGCCGGTCTTCGAGGTGACGGCGATCACCCGGCGCCGGGACGCGATCTATCGCCACATGCAGGCGACCGTCTTCACCGATCACCAGCCGCTCGTGTCGGTGCCGATGGAGGCGAGCCTCTACCGGCGCCTCAGCGAGATCCACGGCCGCACCGAGATCCACGACGTCTACATCCCGCCATGGGTCACGATGTTCACGGTGTTCGTGCAGATGACCCCGCGCTGGGACGGACAGGCGCGGGACGTGCTGCTGGGGGTCCTGTCGAGCCCGTATCTGCATCCGAAGATCGCGATCGCCGTGGACGAGGACGTGAACATCTACGACCCGCGTGAGGTCTTCTGGGCGATCTCGACGCGCCTGAACCCCGAGCACGACGTGATCGTGATCCCGCACGAGCGCATCCATCCGCTCGATATTTCAGCGCCGAACGTGGACCGCTCGGAAGTCACGGTGATGCGGGTCGGCGGCAAGATGGCGATCGACGCCACCAAGCCGCCGCTCTGGCGAAAGAAGGAGCGGGAAGAGTTCACGCGCATCAAACCGAAGGGCGCCGACGATCCCGCCCTTCAGGCGCTGCTGGCGCGCCTGGCGTCGATGGGATGAATCCCATCTGTGCCCGGGCGGGATCTTCTCGTTGAGCGCACCGAAGGGGGTGATCTTATGGCTACGCACTCGAAAACGCGGCACGCCGTTGAAAGACTCCGACGCCTCGCGCGGCGGCGCCGCGTCGCCGAGATGAAGAAGGCTCGGCTCAGTTCCGGCGCCGCCGTGAAGGCGCCGAGCAAGTAACCCTCAGGACAGGGTCAGGAGCTCCTTGGCGCTGCCCGTCATGAGCTGTCGCATCTCGACTTCTGTCATCCCGTAGGCCCGGAGCATCGCCGCCAGCAGGCGGTAGGCCTCGACCGTCTGCGGCAGGAGCGGGATGCCCGCGTCGCTGGACAGCATGAAGTGCTCGGGTCCGACGGCGCGGATCGCCGCCACCATGTCCTGCGTGTCCACGCCGAGCAGCGGCGAGAGCTCGTCCCATGTGAGCGCGAAGCGAACGCCCGCGTCCGCCCAGCGCTTCATCTTGGGCACGTCGAACTCGAACACCTCGCTGAAGGGATGGTCGATGAACGCCCGCGTGTAGCCGATGGCGCCGACCTCCTCGGCCATCGCGTCCATTTCCTGGGGCGAGAGGTGGCCGAACGACAGCGCCACGCCGTGATCGGCGCAGAGCCGCACGGTGTCGCGGATCGCCGGGAGCAACCGGCCGTGATCGTCCAGCACGTACATCCCGGTCTTGAGCGCCTGTTCCCAGGCGACCGGCGCCACCGGGTCGTCGTAGCGCCGCGCCTTGTCGAACCAGACACCGCGGCCGCCGAGACGGTAGATGCTCCAGGCCGAGGTCACCGGCGGCATCCACATCCCGAGGATGCCGCCTTCGACGGCCGCCTTGATCTCGGCGAAGTCGACAGGCTTCAGCGGGATCCCGACCACCCAGGCGGACAGACATTTCACGGGTCTCAGGCTCTCCCGCTCGGCCCAGCGATCGACGTCCTCCTGGACCTGGCGAGCAACCTCCCAGGGACGGCCGGGGGAAATGCTCTTGAACAGGATCGCCTTCATGCCCGCCCGGCTCGCCTCCTGCGCGGCGTGCAGCGGCTCCTCTTCGTCGTGGCCGCGCGCGTGGGCGTGGACGTCGATCGCGTCCGTCAGGTCGTACATGGTCGCCTTGTTGGCGCCGAGGCTGTAACGCGCTTGGTAGGATCTGACGACTCGCCGGCTCACCATAGGTCCCTCGTTCCTGACGTGGTTGGTAGGTGTCGCCGATTATGGCACGAAGAGCCGCGCGAAGTGGTTGTCCACTACTTCGCCCTGCGGGCCGACCGTGAAGTTCGACGTGATGAGGCCCTGCGCGCCCGCGAGCGCCCCCTCGCCCCCGGTGACCTCCCACAGGACGGCGCCCCGCTGGAGTCCAGCTTGCGGGCTCGCACCGAGGATGCCCCGGCCGACGGTCCTGAACGAGACCCGGCCCGCATCCCCGTACCGGATGCTTCCGGACTCGACGAAGGCCCCCTCACCGACGATTTCGACCTCGGACTCGAAGCTCGCGGACCCTCCGCCGGTCAACGTTTCAATGCTCCCCTGAATCCCGTCGGGCTTCAGGACGCTACGGAGGGTCTGGCTGACGGCTGAGGTCCTGGCTTGCAGTTTCTTGTCCGAGCCGGCGACTGGCGCAGCGCTGCCTCTGAACTCTAGCGCGAAGACGAGTTCCTTCATGGCCTGTCCTCCTGCGGGATTCTAGGGACGGTGCTCAGGGCAGTCAAGAGCACGACCACGGACTTCCTTTGTGCTTCTCGCGCCCGTATAGTTCTCGTGCCCGCGACGTGACCGTGCGGGTAGCCCACGGAGGAATGGATGTTCAAGGCCACCCGAGAGGAGACGGGCATGATCATCGACGACATCCTGGCGATCCGCGAGCGCTGGCACACCAAGAACCATCCGTTCTTCCGCGCCTTCGCCGAGGGCAAGCTGCCGTTGCGCGCGATGGGCGTCTACAAGGCGATGCACTGGAAGTTCGTGCAGCACGGCCTCGCGAGCTTCGGCATTCTCTACGCGCGCACGATCGCCCACGAGGACGTGCGCAAGGCGATCGCCGAGAACATCTCCGAGGAGGAAGGCTTCAAGGCGATCCCGCGCGCGGGGCACGTGCCGCACGACCACAGCGAGCTCATCTTCCGGTTCTGTAGGACCGCGGGCCTGTCCGAGGCCGACGTGCGCGCCATCAGGCTGACGCCGGCCTGGTGGGCGCGCGCGCTCCACTACTATCAGACGGCGGTGCAGGAGCCGATCGGCGTCGTACTCGCGATGCAGAGCACGCAGGAGGGCCAGCAACCCGCGCTCAACACGGAGGTGGTCCTTCCGGCCTTTGCCCGGCACTACGGCTTTCCGGCGGGCTCGCCCGAGATCGAGTTCTTCACCGAGCACGCCGACGCGGACGTCGAGCACAGTCAGCGTCAGGCGACGCTCTGCGGCAAGTATCTCGACAGCGACGCGGCGAAGGCCCGCGCGCTCGAGGTGGCGGAACAGGCCTGCATGCTACGCTGGGCCTCGATCACCGATCTCTACCGCCGCGAGTACCTGGGCGAGAAGGAGATCCTGCCTTCTGGCGTAGACTGAGCCCGGAGAGGAGATGCCGGTGACGCCTTCGAGAGCGCTCCTGTTGGGCATCACCATCGTCACGCTGGCGACCGGCCTGGCAGCGCCCCGCGGCGCGTCGGGCGGGTCGATCAAGGGCACGGTCGTGCTGAAGGGGGCGACGCCGGAGCTGCGGAAGCTTGCCGTGACGATCGATCAGTACGTGTGCGGGAAGGAGAAGAACCCGGAGGATCTCGTCCTGTCGCCTCAAGGGGGCATCCGCAACGCCGTCGTCTGGCTCGACAAGCCGCCGGCGACGGCGACCGCCGAGGCGCTGCCGTCCACGACCGCCATGGATCAGAAGGAATGCATGTTCGCACCCCGCGTCGTCATCGTGCCGACGGGCGGCCGGATCGACTTCCTGAACAGCGATCGCCTCCTGCACAACCTCCACAGCACCCCGAACACCAACCCGCCCTTCAACCGGACGCAGCCCAAGGGACGGACCATCGCCATCACGTTCGCCCAGCCGGAGATCATTCGCGTGACCTGCGACCTCCATTCCTGGATGCGCGGGTGGGTCGTGGTGGCGGAGCATCCCTTTTACGTGATGACCGACGCCGCCGGAGAGTTCACGCTGCGAGGGCTCCCGCCCGGGCGCTACACCTTGAAGGCATGGCAGGAGCGGCTCGGCACGATCTCGAAGGAGATCGTGGTGGGCGACCAGGACCCGACCGCCGTCACGCTGGAGATGCCCGCCCGCTAGCCGCGCGGGGGGGCACCATGCGCCGCGCGTCGGCCACCGAGCGAATGCCGCCGCCCGTGGTGGCGTTGCTCGCCTCGCCGCTGGGCGCCCTCGTAAGGGCGGTGGCGCGGATCCGCGCGTCGGTCCACGTCAAGCTCCTCGCCGGCTTCCTCCTCATCACCCTCCTCTTCATCGCGATGACCGCGGTGAGCCTCCGGACCCTCACCGAGACCGCCCGCCAGACGAACCTCCTCGACGAGGCCCACGAGCGCGTCGGCTGGTCGCGGCAGATCGAGCACGCGCTCGCGATGCAAATGCACTTCACCGCCATGGCGCTCCTGTCCAAGGATGACGGCATCGTGGCGCGGATCCTGCGCGAGAACAACCGGTTCAACGATACGCTCGCCCGCCTCGAGAAGGCGGCGCCGGCCGAGGAGCGCGCGCTCATCCAGGCTATTCGCGGGTCGCAGGACGACGCGATGGCGACCGTCGCCGACATCGCCAACGCCGTCCGCGACGGGAGACTCGCGGACGCCATGACGGCGCTGCGGACACGCCAGGAGCCACTCTACGCGAAGATCGAGACGCTGGTCGGCTCGCTCGTCGCCGCCGAGGAGACCCGGATGGCCAGCCTCCGGGTTAGCATCGCGGCGGCCAGTCGGTACTCCCTGCGGGTGATGGCGGGCTTCGCGGTCGCCTCCATCGTCCTGGCGCTGCTGGGCGGGTTCGTGATCTCGTGGTCGTTCATCCTGCCCGTGCGCGAGGCGCACGGCTTTCTGAGCGAGGTCGCCGAGGGGCGGTTCGGGGGCACGATCGTCGTGCCGAACCGCGACGAGTTCGGCGCGCTCGCCGAGCACATGAACTGGATGAGCCGCGAGCTCCGCCGGCTCGACGACGAGCAGCGGGTGGCGGCGGAGACGCTCCGCAGCCTGAACGACCGCCTGGCGCTCGCCAGTCGGGCCAAGTCGGAATTCCTGGCGAACATGAGCCACGAGCTGCGCACGCCGCTCAACGCGATCCTCGGCTTCACCGAGATCATGCTCGACGAGCTCTACGGCGAGGTGCCAGCCACCCTGCGCGAGCCGCTCGTCGACATCCAGACGAATGGCCGGCACCTGCTCCGCCTCATCAACGACGTGCTCGACCTGTCCAAGATCGAGGCGGGGCGGCTGGAGCTCGGCGTCGGCGAGTACTCGGTGCAGGAGATCGTCGAGGTCGTCCACGCGTCCCTGAAATCGCTGGCCCTCGAGAAGAACCTGGCGTTCACCGCGGGGGTGTCGCCCGACATCCCGCCGGCCTGGGGGGACGGCCGGCGCATCACGCAATGCCTCATGAACCTCGCCGGCAACGCGCTGAAGTTCACGCGCCAGGGCCGGGTCGACATCGAGGTGCGTCTCGACGGCGAGTGGCTCGTGTATCGCGTCAGCGACACCGGTATCGGCATTCCCAAGGACGAGGTCGAGAACATCTTCGCCGAGTTTCGTCAGGTCGACACCACGATCACCCGGGAATACGGCGGCACCGGGCTCGGGCTCAGCATCACGAAGCGGCTGGTCGAGCTGCACGGCGGGCGCATCGGGGTCGAAAGCGAGCTCGGCAAGGGATCGCGGTTCTTCTTCACGGTGCCCCTGCGAACGGACGGAGGGCGTGCATGAGAGATCGGACGGTCCTCCACATCGAGGACAACGAGTACAATCGGAAGATCGTGAGGCAGCTCTTGAGCCGGACTCCATACCGGCTGCTGGAGGCCGCGGACGGCGAGGAGGGGGTCGCGGTGGCGCAGCGCGAGCTGCCCGATCTCATCCTGATGGACGTCCAGCTGCCCAAGCTGTCCGGGCTCGACGCGACCCGCCTGCTGCGCGCGGATCCGCGCACCGCGCACATCCCGCTGGTGGTCGTGACCTCGTTCGCCCTGAGCGGTGACGACCGGCGCGCGATGGACGCCGGCGCCTCGGCCTACCTGGCCAAGCCGTACAGCCCGCGCGACCTGCTGGCGCTGATCCACAAGTTTCTCCCCGAGAACTGACCCTCGAGGCTGTGCGAGAGGAGAGGATCCATGAAATACGCAAAGACGTCGGCCCTCGTCGCCGTGGCCGCCCTCGTCCTGGTCCCGGGCACCGCGCGGGTGAGCGCGCAGAGCCAGGCCGAGCAGTTCACGCCGGAATACCGTGAGGTTCGCCGGTCGTACGACGAGAAGCACACACCCAAGATCGAGGCGCCGGACTCGGTGAAGCGGGGGCAGTGGTTCGAGGTCACGGTCACCGTGGGCGCCGGCTCCACCCACCCGTCGCTCGGCGAGCACTTCGTCCGCTACATCGCGCTCTACAAGGACAGCGCCGAGATCGCGCGCGTCTATCTGCATCCCGTATTCTCTTACCCGAAGGCCGTCTTCACCATCGCGCTCGACGAGGGCGGCACGTTGCGGGCGGTCGCCGAGCCCACGCATTCGGCAGGCTGGGAGAGCGCGAAGAAGATCACCGTCACCCGCTAGGCCTCAGGTGAGGACTCCGCCGCGCGTCCTGGTCGCCGACGACAACCCCGCCAACGTCCGCATCTTGAAAATGCGCCTCGCGGCCGACGGCTACGACGTCGTCACCGCCGGCGACGGGGCGGAGGCGCTCGCGGTCGCCCGCGACGCGCAGCCCGACCTGATCCTGCTCGACGTCATGATGCCGAAGGTCGACGGCATCGAGGTCTGCCGCCGCTTGAAGAAGATCCAGGACGCCTCCTTCACGCCGATCATCCTCGTGACCGCGATGACGGACGCGAAGGACATCGTCGCCGGACTCGAGGCGGGAGCCGACGAGTACCTCACGAAGCCGGTGGACCACGCCGCGCTGTCCGCGCGGGTCCGCTCGATGTTGAGAATCAAGGCGCTCCACGACACGGTCACCGCCCAGGCCGAGGAGATCGCCCGCTGGAACACGACCCTCGAGCGGCGGGTGACCGAGCAGGTGCGGGAGCTGGAGCAAATGAGCCGGCTGAAGCGGTTCTTCTCACCGCACCTCGCGGACGCGATCGTCGCCGGCGGCGCCGCGGACCCGCTCCGACCGCACCGGCGGGAGATCAGCGTGGTCTTCCTCGATCTGCGCGGCTTCACCGCCTTCGCGGAGATGTCCGAGCCCGAAGAGGTCTCGGATGTCCTGGGCGCCTACCACGCCGAGATGGGGCGCCTCATCCTGGAGCACGAGGGCACGCTCGAGCGATTCACCGGCGACGGCATGATGATCTTCTTCAACGATCCGGTGCCGGTCGCGAATCCGGAGGAGCGCGCGGTCCGCATGGCCTCGGCCATGCGAGCCAGGATCCGCGTGCTCGGCGCCGAATGGCGCCGGCGGGGCTACGACCTCGACTTCAGCATGGGGATCGCGAAAGGCTACGCGACGATCGGCGCGATCGGCTTCGAGGGACGGCAGGATTACGCGGCCATCGGCAGCGTCACCAACCTCGCCTCTCGCCTGTGCGCCGAGGCATCGCCGGATCAGATTCTCATCAGCCAGCGGATCCACGCCGCGGTGACCGACCTCGTGAAGGTCAAGGAAGTCGGTCCGCTCCAACTCAAGGGGTTCCACCGTCCGATCGTGGCCTACGAAGTCGTCGATCTCAAGGAGCGCTCACCATGATCGTCCCCCTCACGCTGGCCGATTTCCTGGAGCGCGCCGAGCTGATCTACGGCGACCGCGTGGCCGTCGTCGACGAGCCGAATCCGCCCGGCGGCGGGCTCGGGCGCATCACCTACGCGCGCTTCGCGGCCATGTGCCGGAGCCTGGCGGCGGCCCTCGACGACCTCGGCGTGGCCGAGGGCGAGCGGGTGGCCATCGTCTCGCCCAATGCCGGGCGCTTTCTGGTGAGCCTCTTCGGCGTGAGCGTCTACGGCCGCGTCCTGGTGCCGGTGAACTTCCGCCTCAACGCTGACGAGATCCGCTACATTATCGAGCACTCGGGATCGACGGTCGCGCTCATCGACCCCGAGATGGAAGAGACCGTCCGTCCCATTCCCGTGAAGCACCGCTTCGTCCTGGGCGCGGCGACGGATGCCCAGCTCTTCGGGCGTGCCCAGGCCCGCCCGCGCCGGCACGTGAGCGACGAGAACGCCACGGTCTCCATCAACTATACGTCCGGGACCACCGCGCGCCCCAAGGGCGTCCAGCTCACGCACCGGGGCTGCTGGCTCAACGCCGTCACCTTCGGCTGGCACGTGGGCGTGTCCGACCGCGACGTGTACCTGCACACGCTGGCCACCTTCCACTGCAATGGATGGGGCATGCCCTACGGCGTCACCGCCATGGGAGCGCGCCACGTCATCATTCGGAAAATCGACGGCGAGGAAATCCTCAAGCGCGTGGAGACGGAGGGCGTGACGCTGTTCAACTGCGCCCCCGCGGTGATCGCCACCGTGCTCGACGCGGCGACGGCTCGGCGCCAGCGCGGTGAGCCGGTGCCCGGCGCCGGCCGCGTGCGCGTGGTCGTGGCCGGCGCTCCGCCGCCCTCGAAGACCATCGAGCGCGTGGAGGCGGAGCTAGGCTGGGAGTTCATCCAGATCTACGGCCTCACCGAGACCTCACCGCTCCTCACGATCAACCGGGCGCCCGCGGAGTGGGACGCACTCGACCGCGGAGAACGCGCGCGTCGACTGTCGCGCGCGGGCGTGCCGGCGGTGGGCGTCCGCATGGCCGTGGACGAAACAGGCGAGATCCTCGCCCGCTCGAACCACGTCTACGAAGGCTACTGGAACC
>JAHFDK010000135.1 GCA_023249095.1 Candidatus Rokuibacteriota bacterium
TTTCGGAGCTCGGTCGCCGGAACCTCGGGGTCGCTCTTGACGCCGAGGCGCGACTTCGCCGCGTCGAACTCAGCGTCAAAGACGTCACGCCGCACGCCGAGGGCGACGTTCGCGAACATCATGACAAACCGTCGGTAGCAGTCCCACGCGAACCGTTCGTTGCCCGTGCGCTTCGCCAGCCCTTCGACGGTCGTGTCGTTCAGGCCGAGATTGAGGATCGTCTCCATCATTCCGGGCATCGACACGCGGGCGCCGGAGCGGACGGAGACCAGGAGGGGCCGCCCGGGATCGCCGAAGCCTGCATCGACAGCGCGCTCGAGCCTGTGGAGGTTCTCGAGCGTCTGGTCCCACAGCTCGTCGGGCCACTCGTGCCCGGAACGGTTGTAGTGCGCCCAGGCCTGCGTCGTCACCGTGAATCCCGGCGGGACCGGGATCCCGAGGTTGGTCATCTCCGCCAGCTCGCACCCCTTGCCCCCGAGGAGGTTGCGCATGAGGGAGGAGCCCTCGGCGTGGCCACTACCAAAGAAGTAGACGTATTTCGTCATAGGCGCGAGTCTCCGTCCCTGATGACCAAAAAAGTCTTGTGATATTAGTGGATAACGAGCATCAGTGTCAATTATTCTACCGCTCGCGACCCCTACCGCGCCTACTGTCATTCGTCTCCCTCAGGCGTTTCCGGAATCCGGCCACACAAAAAGCGAAGGGCCACGGGTCGTTCCACCCGTGGCCCTTGAGGTCCTCATCGCCACGGGCTCGTCCCCGCCCGTGGCATCCGATGTCGCGTTACGTCGCGGATGCTCCGGGCAGGGCCGGCAGCGCCAGCAGAATCAGACCTAGCAGCGGCACGCGCGACGTCATGTGAGGCACGCGCCGGAGTATACGCACTCGCCCCGCCGCGGTCAAGCGCCCGAGCGTCGGCCGCGACCTGGATGCTCGGACGCCGTCCCGAGCACGAGGCCCTCGACCGCGACGAGGTGGTCGAGCATCGCCTGCCGCGCCGCGGTGGCATTGCGTCGAGCGATCGCCTGGAGGATCCGGCGATGGTCCTGGTGCGAGCGTGTGGGCCGGCCCGGAGTGTTGAGGGACTCCTCGCGGCTCTGGGTCAGGAGATCCATGATTGCGTGCGCGATCCGCGTGATCGCTCGGTTGTGCGCGGCCGTGCCGATCGCGGCGTGAAAGGCGGCGTCCTGCGCGAGGCCGGTCTTCCCCGCCGCGATCTCCTTGGCCTGGTCCTCGAGGATCCGTTCCATCTCGTGGACCTCTTCCGGCGTCGCCCGGCCGGCGGCCAGGGCGGCGATGGCCGGCTCGAGGACCCGCCGGGCTTCGAAGAGCTCGCCGATGGCCTCGCGCTGCGACGTCATCACGAGGGCCAGCGGGCCGACCAGCGCGTCGAGGGACACCTGGCGGACGAAGGTGCCCTCGCCCGGACGGATCTCGATGAGCCCCAGGCTTTCGAGCGCTCGCAGGGCTTCGCGCACGGACGTGCGGCTGACGACGAACTTTTCGGCGAGCTCCCGCTCGGGCGGGAGCCGATCGCCGCTCTTGAGGCGACCTTCCGCGATCAGTTGCTTGACCTGGCGGACGATCTCCTCGTAGATCCGAGTCGACTTGATCGGCCCAAGCTCGATGGCGGGATCCACCGGCTCGCCGCCCGTTTTCCGGCGCCCGGGCACGCTCATCGCGATCTCAGAGGTCTTCCGGGACGTGGGCCGGGTGCTGGCCGCGCGCGAGCCACCAGCCGAGCACCGTGATCACGGCGCCCAGGACGAGGGGCAGCGCGTAGTGCAGCGCGCCGGCAAGCCCGTCGCCGAGCCAGCCGTGAACGAGCCGGTCCTTGAGGATCATTTCCCCCGCGACGTATCCGAGAATACCGCCTCCGAGCCAGACGATCCACGCGTGGCGGTTCATCAATGCGGCGAGAATCCCGCTCCCCCAGATGACCAGGGGCAGCGAGAGCGCGATGCCGAACGCGACGAGGAGCAGGTCACCGCGCGCGGCCGCCGCGACGGCCAGCACGTTGTCCAGGCTCATGACCAGGTCAGCGAGGATGATAATCCACACGGCTTCCAGCATACTCGTGCCCTGGCGGACGCGCCCCTCGGCGCCCGTCTCTTGGCGGATCAGCTTCAGCGCGATCCAGATCAGCAGCACGCCGCCGGCGAGCTGGAGCAGCGGAATCCGCAGCAGGTACGTGATGACCGTGATGAACGCGAGCCGCAGGCCCACCGCGCCGATCGTGCCCCACAACCGTCCCCAGAACCGCTGGCGCCGGGGCAGCGTGCGGACGGCGAGCGCGATCACGAGGGCGTTGTCGCCCGCGAGCGTGAGGTCGATGATGACGATGCCCACCCACCGGGCCCAGAACTCGGGATCGGCCAGAAAGCCCACTCAGGATCCCCGCACGCTCAGGTCTCGTGGGCCACGGTCGGATTCCCGCGCAGGCGGCGCCACCACGGCGTGAGCACGGGAAGCGCGAAGAAGAGGAGGGCGACCGCCGTGATCGCGCCGGCGATCGGGCGCGTCACGAAGATCGCGAGCGATCCCTGCGACATGATCAGGCTCTGGCGGAGCGCGTTTTCAGCGAGATCGCCGAGGACCAGTGCCAAGACGAGCGGGGCGAGCGGATAGTCGAGCTTCTTGAACACGTAACCGACGACGCCGAAGATCACCATGTACCAGATGTCGATCATGCTGTTGTGGACGGCGTACGAGCCGATCGCACAGATGACGACGATCAGCGGCGTCAGGATCGCGAACGGAATGCGGAGGATCGAGGCGAAGAAGGGCACGAACGCCAGCACCATCAGGACGCCGATGAGGTTGCCGGTGTACATGCTCGCGATGAGCCCCCAGACGAAGTCCGGGTTGTCCTTGAAGAGCATCGGCCCGGGCTGCAGGCCCCAGATGATCAGTCCACCCATCATCACCGCCGCCGTCGGAGAGCCCGGGATCCCGAGTGTGATCATCGGCAGCATCGCCGCTACACCTGCGGCGTGGGCCGCCGTCTCCGGGGCGACGACGCCCTCGATCTCTCCCTTGCCGAAGCGCTCCGGGTGCTTCGAGAACCGCTTGGCGAAGGCGTAGCTCATGAACGAGGCGGGCGTTGCGCCGCCGGGCTTGAAGCCCATCCAGAAGCCGATGAACGCTCCGCGCACGAACGTGCGCGCGTAACGCGGCAACACCTTCCACGTGTCGAGCACCACGCGCAGGTTCATGCTCGTCCGGATGCCCTTGAAGCTGAGCCCTTCCTCGACGCTGAGGAGGATCTCGCCGATGCCGAAGAGTCCGATGACCGCCACGATGAAGTCGAACCCCTTCATGAGGTCGACGAAGCCGAAGGTCATCCGGAGCTGGCCGGTGACGATGTCGAGGCCCACCGCCGCGAGGATGAACCCGAGGACGATGGACACCAGCGACTTCAGTGGGTCGCCGCCGCCGAGCCCGATGAAGCTCGAGAAGGTCAAGAGCTGGATCGCGAAGAACTCGGGCGGCCCGAAGCGCAGGGCGATCTCGGCGAGGAGCGGCGCGAAGAAAGTGATCAGCACGATCGAGAAGAGCGCGCCGACGAACGACGAGGTGAAGGCTGCCGTTAGCGCTTGGCCGCCCTGCCCCTGCCGCGCCAGTGGATATCCGTCGAAGGTGGTCGCGACCGACCACGGCTCACCCGGGATGTTGAAGAGCACCGACGTGATCGCGCCGCCGAAGAGTGCGCCCCAGTAGAGCGACGTCAGCAAGATGATCGCGGAGGTGGGCGGCATTGTGAACGTGAGCGGCAGCAGGATCGCCACGCCGTTGGCGCCCCCGAGCCCGGGCAAGACGCCGATGATGGTCCCGAGCGTGATGCCGAGCACGGTGATGAAGAGGTTGAAGGGCGTGACCGCGATCTGAAAGCCGTGGAAGAGGTTCTCGAGGCCCATCGGTCAGTAGCCGAGCCAGGCCTCGACCGGGCCCTTGGGCATCGGCACCATGAACCACGTTTCGAACACCACGAACGTGAGCACCGGGACGCCGACAGCGCAGAGGACCACTGCGGTCCAGCCGTGCCGACCGGCCCAGCGCATGTAGAAGCCGAGGTAGAGCGCCGAGGCGACGTAGAGGCCCGCGACGTGGACCAGCGCCACCATCGCCACCGCCGGCCAGAGGACCGTGAGAACGGGAGCGAGCCGCTCGCGGGTGACGAAGGGCGTCTGGGCCGAGCGGCGCAGCGCCTGGACGAGAATGGCGCCGCACGCCCCGATCAGGACCACGGCGAGGCAGAACGGGAAGAAGCCGCTCTTCGGCCCGTCGGTTCCCCACCCGATGCCGAGCCGGGCGGCGTCGAAGAGGACGACGCCGCCCAGCAATAGCAGGACCGAGGCGGTCGTGATGTCGGCGGCGCGCATCTACTTCTTGAGCAGGCCGCCCTTCGCCATCAGCTCCTTGTGCAGGGTCTCGTTCTCCTCGACCCACTTCACATACTCCAGCCCCGTGGCGAAGGCCGGCTTGAGCGCGCCGTCGTCCATGTACTTCTTCCACTCCGGGGTTTCGCTGACCTTCTGGAGAAGGGCGACATACCAGGCCGCCACCTCCTTCGGCATGCTTGGCGGGCCGAAGATCCCCCGGAGCATCAGATAGGACACGTCGGCGCCGAGCGCCTCCTTGACGGTGGGGATGTCCTTCCACTCGCCGACGGGAATGCGCGCGGTGTCGAAGACGGCGAGCGGGCGAACACGGCCCGCCCTCCAGTGGCTCACGCACTCGATCGGATTGTTCACTGTCGAGTCCACGTGGTTGCCGACGAGGTTCACGCAGACCTCGCCGCCGCCCCTGAACGGCACGTACGTGAACTTGAGTCCCAGCGCCTGCTCGAGCTGGATCGTGAGGATCTGGTCCTCCTGCGCCGACCCGGTCCCGGCCATCTTCATCTGCTCGGGCTTGCCCATCTGCTCTTTCACCGCCGCGATGTATTCCTTGGCGGTCTTGAAATCCTTCTTGTCCGGCCTGGTGGTGCTCACCCAGAGGATGAACTGGTCGAGCGCCAGACGGGCGATCGGCGTGTAATCACGCCAGTTGAACGGGAGGTTGTTGTGGAGCGGTGTGGTGAAGAGATTTGACAGCGTGATGATTATCGTGTGGTCGCGGGCGTCGCCCTTCCGACCCTTGACGTCGATGAACCCCTCGGCGCCCGCTGCACCCGCCTTGTTGATGACGAGGAGCGGACGGGGCGAGAACTTGTGCTTTTCGGCGATGCCGGCGATCAGGCGCGCCATCTGGTCGGCGCCACCGCCGGTCCCGGCCGGGACCACGAACTCGATCGGCTTGGTCGGCTCCCAGGCCGCGGCAGAGGCGGGGACGGCAATGAGCAGCATCAGAACGATTGCAAGTACGGCCTCGAGCTTCATCGCTCGCTCCTTTGCCCGAGGCCAGGCCTCGGGTCCATGTCGTATGGGAATACGTATAGAACACGAAAGGGCCGGGTCCCGTTTCGCGGGAGCCCGGCCCTGCCTGCTAAGAGCGGCGAGGAGGAGGCGCCAAGGGCGATCCGGGCGTTACTTCGCCGACAGCGCCGCTTTCGTCGCGTCCAGACGCCGGAACGGCACCACCGCCGGAATCTCCCACTTCTCCCACATTTCGTCCACCTTTGCCTGGAAGTACGCGAGATCCTCCTCGATGAAGTGCGCGAACCGCCCCTGCTTGAGGAGATACTCACGCACCGGCTTGCGCGGGCGCCCCTCGACGATGGCCTTGGTCTTGCCGTAATACTTGACCTGGCCGTCCTCCACCTCGTAGAGGGGGAAGATCCCGGTCTCGATCGCCAGCTCGCCCAGCTCGTGGGAGAGCATCGGGTCGTAGTCCCAGCCCTTTGGGCACGGGTCGAGCGAGTGGATGAACGTCGGCCCGCCGATCGTCAGCGCGCGGCGCACCTTGTTCATCATCTCCACGGCATACGAGGCGCAGACCGTCGCCACGTAGCGGCACTCCGGATGACCCGCCGCCAGCATGCCCGCCATGTTCTTCTTCCACCGGGTGTGGATGAGGCGCTTCACTTTGCCGGGCGGGCTGAACGTGGTGTTGGCGCCGTACGGCGTCATCCCGGAGAGCTGGATGTCGGTGTTGGCGTACGACTCGTTGTCGTAGAGGAGAATCAGCGAGTTGTATTCCTTGTGGGTCAGAGTCGCCGAGATGGCGCCGAGGCCCATGTCCGCGCCGCCACCGTCGCCGCAGAACGCGATGACATTGATCGGCTCGGACTTCATCTTCCCCTTCTTCATCAGGGCTTTGAGCCCCGCGGCCGTCCCGAGCGCCGCCGAGCCCGACGACCCGAGCTGCGTGTGCATCCACGGCACCACCCACGGCGTCGTGTAATAGGTCGTGTTCGCGACGTACATGCATCCGGTCGAGCCGAGCACGATCGTGCGCGGGCCGGACGCCTTCACCATGAGCTTCATGACCAGCGCGGACTCGCACCCCTGGCAGGTCCGGTGCCCGGAGGTGAAATACTCCTCGATCGTCACCCGCTTGACGCCGCGGAACGGTTCGAGGATCTGCGTCGCGTTGCTGAACGTCGTCGTCTCGGCCATGGTGGCTTCTCCTATTCCCGAACGCCCAGCCAGTGGGTCTTCGCGTCGGACTTGCCGGCCGCGGCGGCCGCGGTGCAGAGGTCCACCGCCTTGTAGACATCCTCGAGCGTCACTTCGCGACCGCCCAGACCGCAGATGAACGACAGGAGCGGCGGCCTCCGGTCGGCATTGTACAGGGCGGCGCGGATTTCGTTCGCGACCACGCCCGACCCGAACGGCGAGCCGAAGGAGTAGTCGCGGTCGATGATGCCCAGCGCCTTCGCCTTCGACAGCGCCGCCACGAGCTTCTCGGTCGGGAACGGGCGGAACCAGCGCAGCCGCACCAGGCCGACCTTCTTGCCCTTGGCGCGCAGCTCGCGGATCGCGACCTTGATCGGCAGCGAGATCGTTCCCATGCCGACCAGGATCACGTCGGCGTCGTCGGTCATGTACTCCTCGAACCAGGGGTTCTCCGGTCCGCGCCCGAAGACGCGGCGGAAGTCGGCGTACGCTTCCTCGATCACCGTGACGGCGCGCGCCATCGCCTCGTTGTTCTGGCGACGGATCTCGATGACCCAGTCCTCGTTCGCCTGGGGCGCGACGGTGATCGGGTTGTCCGGGTGCAGCAGGAGATCGCCCCGGTCGTAGCGCGGTAGGAACCGGTCGACCTTCGACTTCGGCGGCACCATCGTGAGCGCCTGGGAGTGGGTGAGGAATGCGCCGTCCGCCGAGATCGCGAGCGGCAGGAACACGCGCCGGTCCTCGGCGACCCGGTAGGCGATGAGCGTGGTGTCGAGCGCCTCCTGCGAGGTGTCGATCCAGCAGAGCAGCCAGCCGACGTCGCGCACGACGAGCGCGTCGTTGTGCTCCACGCCGAAGGCGCCCGGGTCGTCGAGGGCGCGGTTGCCCACGAGCGCCACCATCGGCACGCGCAGCGGGGGCGTCACGACGAGGCATTCCATGGCGTACATCCAGCCGACGCCGGACGAGCCGCAGAAGACGCGCGCGCCGACGGTGGAGGCGTGCTTGACGATCTCGAACTGGCTGTGCTCGCCCTCGGCGACGATGTACTCGGCGACGAGCTGACCGCCCGAAATCTTCTTGGCGATCGCCTGCATGACGGTGTCGTACGGCCGGATCGGATAGGCCGTGACGACGTCGATGTCGGCGAGCGTCAGCGATTCGGCGACGGCTTCGCTGCCGGAGATCAGGAGCTCCTTGTCCTCTTCGGTGGCGGCCGGAGCCGCCGGGGTGACAACCGCCATTGCTGGCCTCCGTTTAATCGCTCGCCTCGGACGGCGGGACCCCAGCCCCGCGACGTCCTGTGGCTCGCACTACCCGTTCACAGACTCGCCTCGCCTTCGGCTGCGGCTCGCCCTACCTTAGATCGTCTTGTGCTGCGCGTTCTCGCCCGGGATGCCGGCGGTGATCTCGACACCGCCGCCGTCGAGGTTTTTCTCGAGCTCCTGCTCGTACTGGCCGCGGAAGCGGAAGCCGTGCGAGCGCACGGTGGCGTTCTTGTCGCCGATCTTCTCCGTCATCCAGGCCTTGTACCCCTCCTTGTCGTTCCGCCACATCTCCCACTGGCTCGCGTTGTCGTCGAACACCGACTCGTTGACCATCGTGATGCACTTTTCCACCGGGCAGACCGCCTCGCACACGCCGCAGCCGCAGCACGCCTCCATGTTGGCGTCGTAGGTGCCATCGGGCATGACGTCGAAGCAGGAGTCGGGGCACTGGATCCAGCAGAGCGTGCACTTCACGCACGTGTCGAAGTCGATGACGGGTCGCATCGTCCGCGTGGTGAACTTCTTGAAGTACGGGTTGCGCTCGGGCACATACCCCTTGCCGTCCTCCTTCGGCTTGCCGACCGGGATCGCCGGAATGGTCACGCCCTCCCGCATCTCCCACCACTTGGGCATCTCGAACGAATACGGGATCTCGACGTTGCCCTCGGTCAGCTTGACCTCGCGGGACTCGAGCCGCTGGTATGCCTTCTTCACCGACTCGACCTTGAGGTCCGAGCCCCACTCGATCTCCTTGATGGCCTCGCACACCCCATCGAGCGTCAGGAAGGACGGGGCGATCTTGGCGAGGGCGCCCAGGATCCGGACCTCGGTGTGGTCCTCCTTGTAGACCCAGAGCCCGGAGAACGACGCCTTGGCGCGGAGGAGCGCCAGCTTGTACGGCGCGTCCTTCTTGTGGATGTCCCTCAGCAGGCTGTCGAAGCTCTGGACCGACGTCATCAGGAGCGTGCCGTTCGGCACGGTGAGCCGGTTGATCGGCTGCAGCCCGTACCACGCCCAGGACTCGACGCCTTTCGACAGCGTGTCGTCCACGGCGATCGTGACGTCGACGTGCTTGGGCTCGTAGCGCGCCATGTTCTGCTCGAGCTCTTCCTTGGTGTCGGCGACGATCGCGAAGTCTTTCGCGGGGATGCCGTTTCGCTGGGGGCTGTCGCCGTACCGGCCGAACGCGATGCCCCATCGGCCCGATTTGCGCGCCGACAGCACGATCCCGCGCGTGATGCGCGCGGCCAGGTTCTTCTGGAAGATACCGCGATAGACGACCTCGCAGATCAGGGCAGCCATTCGCTCCTCCTCAAACTCACGCTACTACGTCGTGGGGCGCTCGTCGTGGTCGGCTGGTCTGACCAGAGAGACTACGGCCGCACCCCTGCCCTGTCAAGGGGCACCCTCCAAGTGCGCGTTGATCTTCCGGAAATCGGCTGCGAGGGCTTAGCCGACCTTGCTCAAGAAGCCGGTGAGGGCCTGGGTAAAGGCCTCGGGCTGCTCCATGTTCGACAGGTGGGCAGCCGACTTGAGCACCACCAGCTGAGACCCCTTGATCTGCTCGTTCATGACCTTCGATGCCGCGACCGGCGTGCCCTGATCGTCTTCCCCGACGATGATCAGCGTCGGCACCTTGATGGCGCCGAGGCGGTCGGTGAGATTGAGACTCGAGATCGCCTGGCAGCAGCCGATGTATCCGGCCGGGTTCGTCGACCGGATCATCGCACGGACGCTTTCGACGACGCTCCCGCCCCGGTCCTTGAACGGCGCCGTGAACCACCGGCCGAGCGTCCCTTCCACGAGCGGCTCCATCCCCTTCGCCTCTGCGGTGTGGACGCGCTCGTCCCACAGGGGCTTGGCCTCGGGCGGGACGCGACTCGACGTGTCGCACAGGACGAGGCTCGCGAAGAGTTCCGGTGCCTTGAGGGCGAGGGTCTGGCCGATCATGCCTCCCATCGAGAGCCCCACCCAGTGAGTGCGCTGGATCCCGAGGGCGCGTAGGAGAGCCTGCGCGTCTTCGGCGAGCTGGTCGAGCGAGTACGCGGAGTTCGGCGCGTCGGTCCCGCCGTGACCCCGCGTGTCGTAGGACAGCACTCGCCAGCGGGCTGTCAGCGCCTTCATCTGGGGCTCCCACATGGCGAGCGTCGTCGCGAGCGAATGGCTCAGCGTGACGACGGGCGCCCCGGCCGGCCCGTCCAGGGTGTAGTTCATCGAGATTCCGTTTGCCGTGATCTTCATTGCGTGGTCCTCCGTGCTCCTGCCGCCGTTAGCCTTTGCCTTGCCGTTCCCGGTCCGAGTCGATCGTCCACTGGAGCGCGTCGGCGGCACGCCCGTCGTTCGGGCGACCGCGCTTGCGGAGCTCGGCGATCACCCGTTGCCGAGCCTCGGCAGGGCGATTCTGCCCCAGCTTGAACTTCGCCCTCCAGCGGATGATCTCGAGCTTCACGGCGGCGAGTTGAGCCATCGCCCCTCGATAGAGCCGGTCGCCCGGGTCGAGAGGCCTGAATCCCCCTTCGGGCTGGTATCTCGCGAGCAGTCGCCGCTGTTGCGCCGCGACGGCCTCCGAATCTTCGGCGACCCGCGCCTCGCACTCGAAGATCACGGTCCGGTGGTAAGCGGTCGCCGAGCCGCCGTACTCGGGATGGACCCAGTACGACGGGATCACTCCCAGGACCTCGTCGACCTCAAGCACGCAGCGGGGACGGGCCTTCAAGTCCTTGATCTGTTCGTCAGATCTAACAAGGTGCAGATCCAGGCTTTTCTCGTCGTAGATGAACGGGTAGAGGCCGACGTGGGGAACCGTGTCCTCGCCCACCGTGATCAGGCGCGCCATCTCCTGGGTGTGCACGAACCGATCGATCTCGGCGCGTGGGACGTCTGAATAATAGTCGTGGAAGATCACGCGGCGACCCAGGCCCGGCCCACCAGGTCGCAGAAGTAGCGATGGACCGTCGTGTTGTCGGTGAGCTCCGGGTGGAACGTTGCGACCAGAACCCGGCCCTGCCGGGCCATGACCGGCTCTCCCCTGTGCTCGGCCAGCACCTGAACGCTCGGCCCCACCCGGCGGATCCTGGGCGCCCTGATGAAGACCATCTCGAGTGGAATCGGACCCGCGTCGAGGCTCGCCACCCCGGACGCCTCGAACGACTCGCGCTGGCGGCCGTAGGCGTTGCGCTCGACGCTGACGTCGATGAGCCCGAGTGAGAACTGCTTCGGGCTCTCGACCTCTCGCGCCAGGATGATGAGGCCCGCGCAGGTCCCGAAGATCGGCTTGCCGGCGCCGTGGAACGTCTCGATGGCGGATGTGAAGTTCCACGCGTCCATGAGCTTCAGCAGGGTCGTCGACTCGCCCCCGGGGATGATGAGCCCCTCGACGTCGTCGAGCTCGGACGGCTTGCGCACCTCGACCGCCTCGACACCGCATTTCGCCAGCGCGGTGGCGTGGAGCGCGAAGTCGCCCTGGAGGGCGAGGACCCCGACCCGCATTGCGGGACCTACCAGCCCCGAGTCTGGAGCAGCTCCTTCTCCGGGAGCTTGGAGATCTCGAGCCCGACCATCGCGTCGCCGAGATCTTCGCTCACGCGGGCCAGCACGTCGGGGTCCTTGAAGTGAGTCGTCGCCTGCACGATGGCGCGGGCGCGCTTCGCCGGGTCACTTGACTTGAAGATCCCGGAGCCGACGAAGACGGCCTCGGCCCCGAGCTGCATCATGAGGGCCGCGTCCGCCGGTGTCGCGATCCCGCCCGCGGAGAAGTTCGGTACCGGGAGCTTGCCGGCCTTGGCCACCCAGCGCACGAGCTCGTACGGAGCGCCGAGCGTTTTCGCCTCGGTCATCAGCTCCTCGGGCGCCAGCGTGGTGAGGCGGCGGATGCCGGAGACGAGCGCGCGCATGTGGCGGACCGCCTCGACGATGTTGCCGGAGCCCGCTTCGCCCTTGGTCCGGATCATCGCCGCGCCCTCGCCGATGCGTCGGAGCGCCTCGCCCAGATCTCGGCAGCCGCAGACGAAGGGGATGCGGAAGGCGAACTTGTCGATGTGGAAGTGCTCGTCCGCCGGCGTCAGCACCTCTGACTCGTCGATGTAGTCGACGGCGAGGGCTTCGAGGATCTGCGCCTCGACGAAATGGCCGATCCGTACCTTCGCCATGACCGGGATCGTCACCGTCTGCTGGATCTCCTTGATCTTTTTCACCGGGGACATCCGGGCGACGCCACCCTCTTTGCGGATGTCGGCGGGCACGCGCTCGAGCGCCATGACGGAGACGGCGCCGGCGTCCTCGGCGATCTTCGCCTGCTCGGCGTTGGTGACGTCCATGATGACCCCGCCCTTGAGCATCTCGGCAAGGCCGATGTGCTTTCGGTCAGCGATCCGAAGTCCGTTCAGGTCCGACATGTGGTCTCTCCTTTTCTATTGCTATACAACCGCTATACAACCGGAACCGCCGCGCGCTCCACCCGTTCCCGGCCCCGGAGCCGGGTGCGCGCGGATTTGATCGTTTCGGCGAGCCGCCGGACGCCCTCGTCGATCCGCCCGGCGGCCACCGACGAGAACGAGAGCCGGAGCGTGCGCTCGCCGCCGCCGTCCACGAAGAAGGGCGCGCCGGGCGTGAAAGCGACGCCGCGCTCGACTGCCTGCGGCAAGAGCGCCCCCGCGTCCATGTCCGGCGGCAGCGTGAGAAGCAGCGAGAATCCCCCTCGGGGCTCCGTCCAGGTCACCTCGGACGGCATGCGTCGCCTCAGGGCGGCCAGCAGGAGCGAGCGACGCCGAGCGTACTCCGTTGCGACGCGGGTTGCGTGACGGTCGAGGAGCTTGCGCTCGCAGAAGCGGTGCACCGCCGCCTGGATGAGGGCGCTCGTATGGAGATCGGCAAGCTGCTTGGCCGCCTGGAGCCGCTCGAGGACCGGGCGAGGACCGACGAGCCAGCCGAGCCGCAGGCCCGGAAAGAGGATCTTCGAGAACGTGCCGATATAGATCACGACACCGCCACGGTCGGCGGCCTTGAGCGGCAGGCTCGGTCCGTCGCCGTAGTAGAGGCTGCCGTCGAACCCGTCCTCGACAATCGGCACCTGGTGGCGCGCCGCGGCCTCGAGCAGGCGCCGCCCGGTCTCCGGCGCTACCACCAGTCCCGTCGGATTGTGGGCGCTCGGCTGACAGTAGAAGAGCTTCGGCGTATGGCGCTCCAGCAGGCGCTCGAAGACCTCAGCCCGCGGCCCCGCGCCGTCCCAGGGTACGCTGAGAAGCTGGGCGCCGAACGATCGGAACACCTGCATGGCTCGCGGGTATGTCGGCTGCTCGATCGCAACGAAGTCGCCGGGATCGATCAGCGTGCGGGCGATCAGGTCGAACCCTTGCTGCGAGCCGTTCACGATCAGGATCTCCTCCGGCCGCGCCTCGAGACCGAACCGCAAGAGGTACGTCGAGAGGTACTGCCGGAGCGGAGGATAACCGCCGGCCGGATAGTACTGCAGGAGCGAGGCGCCCTCCTCGCGGATCACCTGGTTCAGCACGCGGCGAAAGGCGTCGGTCGGGAAGAGCCCGCTGTCCGGCATGCCGCCCGCAAACGACACGACGGTGCCGCTCGACGGGATCGGAGTCACGGCACGCGAGCGCTCATCGTCGGCGCCGAGGATCTGCGCGTTGCGCGAGAAGAGCCCGGACCAGTTCAGCGCGACGGGCGGCGCGGCCGGCGACGCGACTCGCACGCCTCCGCTCACCGCCCGCTCGGCGACGAAGGTCCCCTGGCCGACATGGGCGCGCGCCCAGCCCGCCGCGACCAGCTCTTCGTATGCGAGCGACACGGTACCCCGGTTGACCCCGAGCTGTCGCGCGAGCTCGCGCGTGGCCGGGAGCTTCGTCCCCGGTGTCAGCAGCCGCTCGTGGATCAGCCGCTCCAGGTGCGCCTGGATCTGGCGCGGGAGCGCCGTGGGATTGTCGCGGTCGATTGGGATGTTCACCCAATTTCCCTGTCCAGCCATTTTGGCTCGAATTGCCGGGTCGTCAAGGGCCAATTGGCCTGATCGGGACAGGCCAATTGTCGGGGTTTGGGTTGCGCCCGCGATGACACCCCCGGTTACAATGGCGTGGCTGCAAGCAGGTGGCCGTCGCGGGCCAGACGACCGGCCAACGAAGGGAGGACCCGCATGGCGGGCGAGGCGCCCATCAAGCAAGCCGTGAAGTGGATCGACGACCAGCTCCTCGACAATTCCGGCGCGGATCGTGTCAAGCTCGTCGACGAAGCGTCGCGCCGCTTCGATCTCTCGCCGCTCGACGCGGACTTCCTGTTCCGTCATCTGGCCGAGCGGGCGAAGAAGAAGTGAGCGACGCGCAGGCGCGTCGCGTCCAGCAGCAGTTCGGCGGGAGCGCGGCGGCGTACGTCACGAGCCCCCTGCACGCGGCCGGCGAAGACCTCGATCGACTGCTGGCCTGGGGTGTAGCCCGGCGCAGCGATCGCGTGCTCGACGTCGCGACCGGCGGGGGTCACACGGCGCTCGCGTTCGCAAGCATCGCACGGCGGGTGGTCGCCTACGACCTCACCGAACCGATGCTCCAGGCCGCGCGTGGGCACCTGCAGGCCCGGGGCGCCGCGAACGTCGGGTTCGTCGCGGGGGACGCGGGCGCCCTACCCTTCCGCGACGGATCGTTCGACGTCGTCACCTGCCGCACTGCCGCGCATCACTTCGCCGATGTCGGCGCCGCCGTCCGCGAGATCTACCGGGTCCTGCGCCCCGGGGGCTCGCTCCTCCTTCAGGATATCCTCGGCCACGACGACTCCGAGGCGAGCGCGTTCCTCCTCGAGGTCGAGAAGCGGCGCGATCCCTCGCACGTCCGGAGCTACCGGACGGTCGAGTGGAAGGCATTCTTGCGGGCCGCGGGTCTGACGGTGATGGAGGACTTCGTCATCTGGAAGGCGCGCGAGTGGGACGAGTGGACCGGCCGCATGCGGATGTCCGCCGAGGCGCGACGCGAGCTCGAGACGTTCGTGCGTCGAGCGCCCGAGCGGTGCCGAGCCGCGTTCGACTTCACGCTCACCCGGGACACCGTCGTTTCTTTCACGGACCGCCAGATCCTGCTTCGTGCCGACCGGGACTGATCGCCAGAGCGCCCCGACGGCGGGCACGACCCGCGCGGGACGTCAGCTCGTGCGGGCGCGCAACCGGACGAGCGTCGCGCCGGCGCCCCCGCGCTCCGGCGGAGCGTCGGCGTACGCGGCCACGAGGGGATGCTG
>JAHFDK010000411.1 GCA_023249095.1 Candidatus Rokuibacteriota bacterium
TCGTCGTCGAGTTGAGCTACGCCGAGAGCGCCGACGACTTGCCCCGCGCTGCCGCCGCGCTCGTCGGTTCCAAGCCCGATGTCATCGTCACCACTGCGACGCCCACGGCGGCGGCCGTCAAGCGGGCTACCGCGACGATCCCCGTCGTGATGGCTGTCGCTGCGGACCCGGTCGGCGGCGGTGTCGTCGCCAGCCTCGCCCGGCCAGGCGAGAACGTGACCGGCCTCACCCAGGCAACGCCGGACATCGCGGCCAAGCGGCTCGAGCTTCTCAGGGAGGCCGTGCCACGCGCATCCCACGTGGCCGCCGTACATTCGACCCCCTACGCCTCTGTTCGTCCCGTGCTCACGCAGTGGATACGTGAGAGCGAGGCTGCGGCGAAGGTGCTGGGCCTCAGGCTGACGGTTCTAGACATCGGGAACGACCCGAACGGCTGGGACCGCCTCCTCGGGGCAACAGCGCGGGACGGTGTCAACGCGATAACCGTCGTGGAGACCTCGGAGATCTACACCAACCGGAAGACGATCGCAGAACTGACGCTCAAGCACCGCCTGCCCGGCATCTTCCCCTGGCGGCAAGCGCCGGAGGCGGGCTGTCTCATGTCCTATGGAGCGAACGTGGCCGCGATGTTCCGCCGTGCGGCGGCCTTCGTGGACAAGATCCTCCGGGGCGCGAAACCCGCAGATCTGCCGATCGAGGCACCGCGCGAGTTCGAACTGATTATCAACAAGAAGACCGCGAAGGCGCTCGCTCTTACGATCCCGCCCTCACTCTTGCTGCGTGCGACCGAGGTCATCGAATAGGAAACGGCGACCAGGAATGCGTGCTCGGGACGATACGCACTTCATCTCGCGCCTGCCGAACACGGCGTTCCACCGGACCGCTCACTCGCGATGCTCGTTCGCGGCCGGTGAACGCCAACGTTAGACGCACCCATTGCGCAGAGGAACACTGATGTCACAAACGTTGCGCGGAAGGATTGCTGTTGTCACGGGCGGCAGCCGCGGGGTGGGCAAAGGCGCCGCGCTCGGGCTTGGAGAAGCGGGTGCCACCGTCTACGTCACGGGCCGCACCGCACAGCAGGGCAGCATCGCCTCCACGGGTACGATCACAGAAACGGCTGAGGCCATCACCCGACTCGGCGGACGGGGGATTGCCGTCCGTTGCGACCACGGAGACGATGCTGACGTCGAGGCGCTCTTCCGGCGTGTGAAGGAGGAGGAGGGACGGCTGGACGTGCTAGTCAACAATGTCTTTGCGACCTACAGTGGAGTGCGGCCAGCGGGAGCGCCATTTTGGGAGTTGCCCCTCGCGATGTGGGACGAACTGCATCGGGTTGGGCTACGCTCGCACTACGTGGCGAGTGTCTTCGCTGCGCCGATCATGATTGCACAGCGTCACGGGCTTATCGCCAACATCTCCTCGGTTGGTGCCGCCCGGTACACGTTCAACGTGCCGTACGGGGTTGGAAAGGCAGCAGTAGATCGGCTGACAGCGGATATGGCACATGAGCTGCGGCCGCATGGAGTCGCCGTTGTCTCCTTGTGGCCGGGGCTCGTCAAGACCGAACGTGTCATGGCGCAACCTGACCGCCTGCCGCCGGAGCTGATCGCACGCCTGACGGACGCCGAGTCGCCCCAGTTCACGGGCCGCGCCGTCGCAGCGCTGGCGGCTGACCCGAAGATCATCGAGAAAACGGGCAACGTGTATGTCGTCGCTGAGTTGGCCGAAGCCTACGGTTTTACTGACGTCGATGGCCGACGGCCACCACTATCACCTGGCATTGCCGCGCTGCGAGCCTCGCGTGAACGCTCGACGTGAGGAGCAATTGTCAAGAGTTGTGGATTGAGGGAGATCAGGCGGCGGCCTTCTTCCCTCGCTTCTTCTGCGGCTCGATCTGCACGCCGTCTTCGAAACACCACGCCGGCGCGCACGAGCGGCACGAGCTCGGCCGCGTCGACGTCGCGCCAGTGACCTTCGGCCACTTGCAGCAGTGCCACCACCTTCGCCGGCGTGAAGGGCACGCTGATTCCCCCGAATCACCCCCCGAGGAACACCATCGACTTCAGTTTCAGCGAGTGTCACCCATGTTCCCGGTTTTCTCTGTTTGGAGTGCACCCCTAAAGTGAGACACGGAAAAGGGGTGACGGCTTGGGTTGATCATGGGCCACCGCGGGCTGCGTGAGCAAGACGCCGTCAGCCTCGTGGTGGCGCGCCGGCCGATCTGCAGCGGTCACGGAAGAGCGATTTGGGGGGGTGCGGAGATAGCGGCCCCCCTCTCATCATCGCCGACCACTCGTCCTCGGCAAGGACGACGTCGACCTCGACTTCCGGCCCCATCACTTCCCCTTCGGCCCGCGCGGGTCCACGGTGTCGGGGAGGCAGGAATACTGGAGCGTTGTCGAAGGGGCGCCTATGAGTAGTCCTACTCGCGGCGTTTCCATGACGGTGCTATCGCCGAGTCGCTCTCTGGCGTAACCCGTGGGCGGACTAGCAGCGGCCACTTCAACCGTCCGAGCCTTGACCGCCTCGCAACTAGTCATATCTGCCGAGACCCGAAGGATCTTCCACGCCAACGGAGCGAGGCCAGTGTTCGTCTGCTCCCACAACACCCACGCACACTCAGCGTGGGCCGTCGCGGCCAACGTGAGCAGGCAGAACGCGACGAGCAGCGTGGCGAGACGTATCATCGCTTGCCCTCCTCGGCGGTCGCTCGTCGCACGCTGATGCGCTCGTGGGCGCTCCAAGAGCGCACTCCCACGGCGGCGGGCTGATCCACCTTCCGGACTCGAACATGGGCGATCTTGCCGCCGACTGCCGTATACGGGCGGGCGACTACTTCCCACTCGCCGGTCTCGTCGGCGAGGCGGTCGCCGACATGAAGCTCCATCGGCAAGACGCGGAGCGTGGCCGGCGGCGCGGCGAGTTTCTTCTCGGGCCGCTGCCTAGCCATCCGCGCTGACCTGTCGCAGCGCTTTCCGCGCATCGCGCTTCCCTTCGATCACTTCTGAAACTCCGCCACAAACCGCTCGGCTAGGGCCAGGAACTTCTCGCAGGCGGCAGCAGCTTCGACGGAGTCCACGAATACCTCGGACCCGATGACCCAGGCTGGGGCGAAGGGCGGTTCACCTCCCGGCACAGGATTTGGGAGTGGTTCTCCAGGAGGCCCCGAGACTGCCACCATCCCCGTAATGTTGATGTGGGGGGCCGGGATCGCCTTCGGCTCGATGGTTGTCTTGATGTCCTCCTTGTGAACGTCCATATTGCGCAGCTTCTGCATCCGATCGAACCGGTGCAGTTCGAGTGGACTGAGCTTCCTGAGCTCCCCCCTCCACTTCGCCAGTGCCGCGTTGTAGATAGGCGTACCAACTTCTTTTTCGAGACGGTAGAGCGCGGACTTGATCGCGCCGAGGCACGCGTCCAGGTAAGCTTCGATGATCAGGCTCTCCTTCCCGATCACCTTCTTGTTCTCTGCGTGGAGAAGATGGACAAATAGTCGAGCCTGATCCAGCTTCCTCGACGCAAGCGGGGTCTTACTCACTTCGCTCTCCACTGTGGCCCGGCTCCAGCGCCCGGCTGATCGCCGCGCCTCACGAGCACGTTATCCATACGCGGTCGCCCTCGACGCCTTTGTCTTCGTCCCGCATGCTCAATTGATGCCATGAGAACACATCCGGGCTGCTGCTAGGCTGCCGGTGTTGGCAGCCCTAGCGACAGGAGGCCCGGACCAATGACGCTCATAGGATGCGACTTGCACGCCCGCATGCAGCAGGTGGCCGCCTTGGATACCGCGACCGGCGAGATCCAGGAGTACCAGCTCTCCCATCATGGGGAAGGCGTTGAGCGGTTCTATGCGGCTCTGTCCCCTCCCGTCACTGTCGCCGTCGAGAGCACCGGATACGCGCTTTGGTTCCACGCGCTCATCCGGCAGCTCGGCCACACGTTGGTCGTCGGCGATGCGACGGCCCGTCGGCAGCGTCGTGCTGAGCCCGCCGACCACTCAGTGCACCAACGGTCACGCGGTGAGGTTTCAGCAGTCCAAGTTCATCAGCCTCCGAGGGCTCACCCATCACCGGGGCCGGTTGTCCCTTTTGGTTTGGGGCGGGGGCCCGAAATCGTCAAACCGTACCACCTTCCAGTCCTGCAACCCATTTGAAATAATGGTCATATGAGCTTTCCGTGCCGCGATGATCGTTGGAGCTTGACGTGGCTCTTGACGTGCGTCTTGACGTGGCCCTTGACGTGGCCTCGTGACATATGGGAGACCCCCACGTCAAGGAGGGTTCCCGGTGGGTCAGCTGTAGGTCAGCGGCACCTCGAAGAACAAGCCCTCCGGTGCCCAGGGCTGCCGGCCGGTCCCGGTTGACCTTCGAAGACCGCCGGGCGTTTCTCAGGAGCGACCGCCAGCCACTCGAGGGCAGCCTCACGAGCGCGGCCTCGGTCGGTTCGCTGAAGGGCCAGCAGGGAGACC
>JAHFDK010000136.1 GCA_023249095.1 Candidatus Rokuibacteriota bacterium
TCCCCTCCTACGTGTCGTTCATCACCGGCATGTCCGTCGCCGACCTCACCACGGAGCTCTCGCCCGTCGCGCGGCGGCGGGTCCTGATCCACGCGTTGGCGTTCGTCCTGGGCTTCTCGCTCGTCTTCGTCGCGCTCGGCGCCTCGTTCAGCGCGGCGGGACAGTTCCTGCTCGACTATCGCGAATGGATCCGCCGTATCGGTGGCGCGTTCATCGTGATCTTCGGCCTCTATATCATCGGACTCCTGAAGATCGGGTTCTTCGGGCGCACACAGCAGTGGCAGCTCAGAGAGAAGCCCGCCGGGTATCTGGGCTCGCTGGCCGTGGGTATCACCTTCGCAATCGGCTGGACCCCCTGCGTGGGACCGATCCTCGGGGCCATCCTCTCGCTCGCCGGTACGGCCGAGACGGTCCAGCGCGGGATCGGTCTCCTGGTCGCCTACTCGGCGGGGCTCGGGCTACCGTTCCTGATCTCGGCCGCGGCACTTGGCCCCTTCCTGGTGTTCTTCAAGCGCTATCGCCCGTTCATCCCGGTGGTCGAGCGTGCGGCGGGAGTCGTCCTCGTCGTGGTCGGAGTCCTCGTCTTCACGAACTACTACGTTGTCCTGAACACCTGGGCGATTTCGCTCACCCCGGACTGGCTCCTCAAGCGGCTGTAGCCGCGTGCGCGTTCACGTCCGCGTTCCCGCCACCTCCGCAAACCTTGGTCCGGGCTTCGATGCCCTCGGCCTGGCGCTCGCCCTCCACAACGAGGTCGTCGCCGAGGAGGGGCAGGGCGTGAGCGTGCGGATCGAGGGTGAGGGCGCGGATCGCCTCGCCAGAGACGGGGACAACATCGTCGCCAGGGGCGTCCGGCTCGCCTACGAGGCCGCGGGGCGAGCATTCAAAGGTTGCGCGCTGGCGTGCGTGAATCGCATCCCCGCCGCGCGCGGTCTCGGCTCGAGCGCGGCGGCGTGGGTCGCCGGCCTGGTCGCGGGCAACGCGCTCCTCGGCGCGCCTCTGTCGAGGGACGCACTGCTCGATCTCGCGGCGCGCGCCGAGGGCCATCCGGACAACGTCGCGGCGGCGATCTTCGGGGGCTTGACGGTTTCCTGCACCACGCCGGAGGGAGTCACGGCCGTCGCCCTGCCCGTGCCGGAGAGCCTCGCGTGGGTCGTGCTCGTCCCTGAGGTCACCAGTGCCACCGCCGAGGCGCGGGCGCTTCTGCCACGGTCGGTGCCACGCGAGGACGCTGTGTTCAACGTCCAGCGCGTCGCGCTGCTGCTGGCGAGCCTCCAGGCGGCGCGACCGGCGGCGCTCACGACGGCCCTCGAAGACCGGCTGCACCAGCCCTACCGTCTGAAGCTCTTCCCGTGGATGTCCGAGGTCGCCGCCGCCGCCCGGGCGGCCGGGGCACTCGGCTGCGTGCTCAGCGGCGCTGGTCCGTCGTTGCTCGCGGTCGTTGCCGGCGACGGCGCCGCCGTCGCCCGGGCGCTGGAGGTCGCCCTGCGGAAAGCAGGCATCCAGGGCACGGCGCGCGCGCTCGACGTCGACTCCGCGGGCGCGACGAGCCAGCTCCTCTAGGTCGCCGGAACATTCCTGTCTCACCGCGCGCCACGATCGTCCTCGTCGTGTGGGTGGCGCTTGCCGTGGCCAACGGTCTCTACTTTTCCTTCTCGGTATTCCTCGTCCCGCTCGTCGAGGAATTCCGCTGGTCGCGTGGGCTGACCGCCGGAGCTCTGTCGCTGTCGACGATCGTGCAAGGCCTGCTGGCACCGGTCGCGGGAATCCTGGTCGACCGGTTCGGGCCGCGGCGCGTCATCCTCACCGGAGCCGTGCTCCTGTCCGGCGCGTCGCTCCTGGGCGCGACGGTCCGCACTCCGTGGGAGCTCTACCTGTACACGGGCGTGCTCGCCGCGGGAGGGCTCGTCGGCCTCGGCCCGGTGCCCATGGGCGTGCTCATCTCGCGCTGGTTCTCGGAGCGGCGCGGGAGAGCGGTCGGCGTAGCGTTTTCGGGCATGGGCTTCGGGGTGTTCGTGACCGGCCCGCTGGCTCAATGGCTGATCGCATCCCGGGGCTGGCGCATCGCGAGCGCCGTTCTGGGTGTGAGCGCCCTGTGCATCCTCGTCCCGATCGTGTGGGTCGGCGCTCGAGATCCACAACCGCGCCACGATGAACGAGCGGGGCCGGAGGCGCGCGAGAGCCGGGGCCAGCGGGCCCGCTGGGCTGTTGATTCGACGCTGAGGCACGCGCTCGGAACGCGCGCGTTCTGGGCCCTCTGGCTCGCATACCTCTTCACGCCGCTGGCCGTCTTCCCCGTGACCACCCACCAGGTCGCGTTCGCAATCGACCGGGGCTTTCAGCCGCTGCTGGCGGCGGGCGTCTTCGGGGTGATGGGTCTCATGTCGATCGTCGGCCGCGTCAGCTTCGGCCTGGCGGCGGACCGGTTCGGCGGCGCTCTGGCGGCGACGACCTCGTTCGGGTGCACCGCCGGGGGCGCGCTGGCGCTGCTGGCGCTCGAGACCGATCCTCACGCCGGCTGGCTGGTCGCCTACGCGCTCCTCTTCGGGCTCGGCTTCGGCGCCCGCGGGCCGATCATCACCGCAATGGCGTCCGACCTCTTCGGCGGCCGCCGCTTCGGCGTCATCTACGGCGCGCTCAATCTCGGCAACGGCCTGGGTGGCGCGATCGGCCCGTGGTTCGGAGGTGTCGTCCACGATGTCATGGGCTCGTACCGGGTCGTGTTCCTCGCGTCGGTGATCTTCTGCGCCCTGGGGTCCACATGTTTCTGTCTGGCCCGACGGCGCGCGCCTTGACGGGGCCGAGCACGCGGTGCTAACTGGATCGAGCATGAGTGAGGGCGTTCTCTCGGACCGCGAGCTGCGCGCAGCGGCCCGCGACGGCTGGATCGCCGCGCCGGGAGGCATCGAAGATCGGCAGTTCCAGCCCGCCAGCCTGGACCTCCGCCTGGGACCGGACGCGTATCAGCTCCGGGCGAGTTTCCTGCCGTTCCGCGAGACCGTGCAGAGCCGCCTCGGCGAGCGCGGCCTCGCCGACAGCGACCTCGTCATCGACCAGCTGACCCTGACCGGTTCCGGCGCGACATTGCAACGGGGCTCCGTGTACCTCGTCCCCCTTCTCGAGTCGCTGGATCTGCCGACGCACCTACGCGGCCGCTCCAACCCGAAGTCGACCACGGGGCGGCTCGACATCTTCACACGGGTGATCACCGACGCCACGCCCCGATTCGACGAGATTCGCTCCGGGTACCGGGGTGCGCTTTATCTGGAGGTGTCGCCGCAATCGTTTCCCGTGCGCGTGCAAGTCGGTGCCTCGCTCAACCAGCTCCGCCTGCTTTGCGGGCAGAGCTCCATGTCGGATCCGTCGCTTGAGGCGCTGTACCGCGAGACACCGCTGCTCTACGACGACGACGAGCGACCGATTCCGGTCGAGCGCGCTGCCTTCAACGACGGGCTCTGCATGGGCGTGGACCTCTCCGGGAGGCTGACCGACGGGATCATCGGCTACCGCGCGCATCCGAATCCACCGGCCGTCGACCTGGGCCGCACCGGGTTCTACGACCCGACAGAGTTCTGGGAGCCGATCAAGCGCCCCTCGCGCGACGCCTACATCCTGGAAGCTAACCGGTTCTACATCCTCCTGTCCAAGGAGCGCATCCGGGTTCCGCCCGAGTTTGCAGCGGAGATGGTGGTGTACGACGCCGGCGCCGGCGAGATCCGGACGCATTACGCGGGTTTCTTCGATCCTGGATTCGGCTGGGGGGACGGGACCATTCTGGGTACCAAGGTGGTTATGGAGGTGAGGGCGCGCGAGGTGCCGTTCATGGTCTATGATGGCCAGACGTCGTTCAAGGTGTGGTTCGAGCGCCTCCGCTCGCGCCCCGAGCGCGTCTATGGCGCGGGCCTGGGCTCGTCCTACCAGCGCCAGATGCTGACCCTCAGTAAGCACTTCAAACGCTTGTGAGAGGCGGCGTGCTAAAATGCAGGCAGTAGCAGTTCGTGAGGTTTCGCCACAGGGTTCGTTGCCCCATGGAGGGCGAGATGGCTGAGCAGAAGAAGAAGGAAGTCCGGCCGACCAAGCCCGCTGAAGGCGGCGACGGAGCTGCCGCGAGCCCCGAGCTGGCCAAGAAGGGCAAGAAGATCAAGGAAGACATCGACAAGCTCCTCGACGAGATCGACGACATCCTGGAGGAGAACGCCGAGGAGTTCGTCAAGAGCTACGTGCAGCGGGGCGGCGAGTAATACGAATGCCGATCTACGAGTACCGCTGCAAGCAGTGCGAGCAGGAGTTCGAGAAGTACGTCCCCGGCGCCTCGACCGTCGTCGCGTGCCCCGGCTGCGCCAGCGAGCAGGTCATGCGCAAGCTATCGGTCTTCGGCCTCAAGACCGCCGGCGCGTTCCAGCCGTCCGCCATGTCGGGCGGCGGCTGCTGCGGCGGCGGCTGTTCCTGCCACTGAGAGGCGTCCAGGCTCCCGGCTCCTCCTGATGGACCTTCGCCGCCTCGAGATCTTCGCGAAGGTGGCCGAGCTCGGGAGCTTTTCACGCGCCGCCGAGGCGCTCTTTCTCACCCAGCCGACGGTCTCCGAGCATATTCGTGCCCTCGAAGACGAGCTCGGTGTCCAGCTGCTCGACCGGCTCGGCCGTGGCACCACGACCACGCGCGCGGGCGACCTCATGCTCGGGTACGCCCGGCGCATGCTAGCGCTCTCGCGCGAAGCGCGGCAGGCGCTCGACCAGTTCCAGGGACGGCTGAGCGGCCAGCTGGTTGTGGGCGGCTCGACGATTCCAGGGGAATATCTGCTGCCCGCGCTGATCGGTCAGTTCAAGGCGAAGTATCCGGACATCTCGATCTCGCTGCTGATCGGCGACAGCCGCCAGGTCATGACGTGGGTCGAGGACGGTCGAGCCGAGGTCGCTGTGGTCGGCGCGCGTCCCGGACCCCGCACGCTCATCTCGCGCGAGCTGATGCCGGACGAGCTCGTCGTCGTCCTCCCAGCCGATCACCCCTGGGCCGGACGCAAGAGCGTGACGCTCGCCGACGTGCGGCGTGAGCCCATGATCGTCCGGGAGCAGGGCTCCGGCTCGCGCGAAGCCCTGGAACACGCGCTGGGCGAGGCGAATGCGGATCTGACGGCCTTTCGTGTTGTCGGCGAGATGGGCTCGACCCAGGCGATCAAGCAAGCCGTACGCTCCGGGGTCGGAATCGCGATCATCTCGAAGCGGGCGGTCGAGGACGAGTGCCGGGCGCGGCTCCTTTCCAGCGTGAAGGTCAAGGACCTGCGCGTTTCGCGGTTCTTCTACCTCGTGACCCACCGCGACCGGAGCCGCTCGCCGCTGGCCCAGGCCTTCGTGGACTTCGTGGAATCCCAGCTCCCCGAGCGCGCGTCCAAATAACCGCAATGGCCGAACACACCCACACGGAGGTCCGCCTCACTTCGTACGCCGCCTGCGCCGGCTGAGCGTCCAAAATGGCTCCTGGAGATCTCCAGGAGGTGCTGGCGGTGCTGAAGCCCGGCGGGACGCCGCCGCCGTCGGACCTGCTCGTCGGTCTCGGCGCGGCGGACGACGCCGCGGTGTATCGTCTCACTCCCGATCTGGCCATCGTCGAGACCGTCGACTTTTTCCCTCCGGTCGTGGATGACCCCTGGACGTGGGGTGCTGTGGCCGCGGTCAACGCGATGTCGGACGTCTACGCGATGGGCGGCGAGGTCATGTTCGCGCTCGCCGTCGCGGGATTTCCGCGCGAGATGTCGAAGACCATCGTCTCGGAAGTGTTTCGCGGGGGTCGCGACAAGGTCGCCGAGGCGGGGGGCGTGATCGCGGGTGGGCACACCGTGGTGGACGCCGAGCCGAAGTACGGCCTCTGCGTGACGGGCCGAGTCCATCCGGACCGGATTCTCATCAAGGGGGGCCTTCGACCGGGCGACCGCGTCTTTCTCTCCAAGCCGCTCGGCACTGGAGTGATCACGACGGCGGCGAAGAACGGCGTCGCCAGCGCCGACGTGCTCGCGGGCGCGGTGGCCAGCATGCTGCGGCTCAACCGCGTCGCCGCTGAGGTCGCGCGCGACAGCGGCGCCAAGGGAGCGACCGACATCACCGGATTCGGCTTTCTGGGCCACGCGGGCGAGATGGTCAAGGCGTCGCGCGCGGGTCTTGCGATCGACGCGTCTCGCCTGCCGATCCTTCCCGGTACGCGCGAGCTCGCCGAGGCGGGGCAGTGGAGCGGTGGGATGAAGCGTAACCGCCGCTATGTCGATTCGTCGTTCGGCGCCGATCTGACGATCGCGCCGTCCGTGCCGGGATATCTGGCGTCGTTGCTCACAGAATCAGAAACATCCGGCGGGCTGCTGTTCTCGATTGCCCCCGACCGCGCCCCGTCCGTCATCGACGCCTTCCGCCGACGAGGCGAGGACTGCTGGGAGATCGGCTCGGTGCTGGCCGAGCCCGTGATCCGCGTGAACGCCTGAGCGGCTGGGCGCGCCCGGCGCGCGATCGGCGTCCTCCATAACGCGTTCCGCTGGGATAGGGCTTACCGATTTGCATTCCATCCGAATCCCTATACGCTTGCTTGCCGTCTACTGATGGACTGGCGAGTGTGGCCATTCCGCAAACAGCCCGATCGGGTTTCCAGGACAAGGAGCATGGCATGGACCGACGCGCATTTTTGAGGGTCGCCGCGCTGCCCGCGGTTGTTGCGGCGTCGCAGGCGACGGGTTTCCCATCGGTGGCGCGAGCCCAGCAGAAGGAGTTCACGCCGCGGCCAGGCACCTGGCGGACGTTCGAGATCACGACGCGAGTCGAGGTGCTGGAGCCGACGGGCGTGTCCCGGGCCTGGTTGCCGATTCCCTGGGTCAAGTCGGAGTATCAGAAGCCACTCGGCGACCAGTGGTCGGGGAACGCGAAGGTATTGAAGGCGGCGACCGATGGCTCCTACGGCGCCGGCATGCTCTACGCCGAGTTCGCCAGCGGCGAGCGGGCTCCGGTCGTCGAGCTGACGAGCCGCTTTCAAACCCAGGATCGCGCGGTCGACTGGTCCAAGAAGGTCGCCGCCGAGGAGGATCCCGCGCTCTTGAGGGTCTGGACGAAACCCACCGACCTCATGCCCACCGACGGCATCGTCCGTGAGACGGCGCTCGAAGTCACCAAGGGCAAGGCCACCGATGTCGAGAAGGTGAAGGCGGTGTACGACTGGATCCTCGCCACTACCTATCGCGAGCCCAAGGTGCGCGGCTGCGGGGTCGGCGACATCAAAGCGATGCTCGAGACGCGAAACTTCGGCGGGAAGTGCGGTGACATCAACGCGCTGTTCGTGGGCCTCGTCAGATCCGTCGGGGTGCCCGCTCGCGACATCTACGGCATCCGCGTGGCGCCCTCGGCGTTCGGCTACAAGGCGCTCGGGGCGGGAAGCGCCAACATCAGCAAGGCGCAGCATTGCCGCGCCGAGGTCTTCCTGAAGGACCATGGCTGGGTGGCTATGGACCCTGCCGACGTCACCAAAGTGGCGCGGGAAGAGACGAGCGAATGGCTGAAGGTCGACCACCCGCTTGTCGCGGCGGTGCGGCCCAAGCTGTTCGGCGGGTGGGAAGGCAACTGGGTCGCGTTCAACACCGCTCACGACGTGGCGCTCCCGAGCGCCACGCAGGGCGGAAAGCTCGGCTTCTTCATGTATCCGCAGTCCGAGACCGCACAGGGCCGGCGCGATAGCCTCGATCCCGACAACTTCAAGTACACGATCAGCACGCGCGAGATTGCAGCGTGAGAGCCGGATTCCGGCGGGTGCCGTGACGCGCCCCGCCGAGCCCGGGCACCCTCGATGGCACGCTCCGCCCGTTTCGCGGCCCTGACGCTCGGCGGGATGTTCTGCGCGTCCCTGCTCCTGGCGGGTGACGCGCACGCCGACTCCGCTCGATTCCTCCCCTGGAAGGAGCCGACGGCGCCGCCCCTCGCCTTGAACGATCTCTTCGGCCGGCCGCATACCCTTGCCGACTACCGTGGCCGCGTCGTCCTGCTGAACTTCTGGGCGACGTGGTGTGCGCCGTGCCGCGAGGAGATGACCTCGATGCGAGCGCTGCAGACGCGGCTGGCCGGGCGCCCGTTCGTGATCCTCCTGGTGAACTACGGGGAAGCGAGGGCGCGCATCAGCGAGTTCGTCCAACGCGAGTCTCTCGCCTTCCCGATCCTCCTCGATCCGAATCAGGAGGCGCCGCGGGCGTGGCGCGTCCGCGTGCTGCCGTCGAGCTTTCTGGTGGACCCGGGCGGCCGCGTACGCTACGGCGTGATCGGCGAGATCGACTGGGCGAACGTGGAGACTGCGAACATCGTGCAGGAGCTCTTGCGTTAGGACGTGTCCGAGGGCGATGCGCCCGACGGGCGTGACGCGCGCTGGTTTCGCAGGACGGCCAGAAGACGCTGCTTCAGCTCCGCGGGGATCTCCACGTCCCTGAGCTTAGTCGCAGCGGTGATGGTGCCACGGTAGGTCTTCACGAAGGCGACGCAGGGGGCGCACCCCTCGATGTGCCACTCTAGCAGTTCGCGCGTGTCCTTCGGCAGGGTCCCGTCGAGATAATCGCTCAGAAGATCGGCGATCTGCCGACACTCGATCGTTGAGGGGCCATGCGCTCCACAGTCAGGCATCGCGGTACATTATATGCGACGCTCCGGCGGGCGCGAGAGATTCTGCTCCGGGCGCTTGGCTCGCTTTACGCGCCGCGTCGGCCCCGGTATGCTCGCGCCGATGCCATCTCGCGTCGCGATCTTCACCCCGTTCGCCCCTCCTTCCGTGCGCGGCAACGCCGTAACGGTGACGCGGGTGGCGAAGGGGCTCAGCGATCGCGGTGTCGAGCTGCGCGTATGGGACCTTTCCGTGAGCGCGGACACGACGATCGAGGTCGAAGTCGAGGCCTATCGTCCCGTGCTGGTTCATGCTTTTCACGCCTACCGCACGGGTCCGCTCGCCTTGCACGTGGCGCGACGGACCGACATTCCTCTCGTGGTCACCTTCACGGGAACCGATGCCAACCACGACTTGTTCGACCCGGAGCGAGCGCCCACGGTTCGGCGGGTGCTGGAGGGCGCAGCCCGGTTGACCGCGTTCCATGCGTCGATCGCCGATCGGGTCACGGCGACCTTGCCGGATCTCCGCGGGCGTTTCGCGATCGTCCCCCAGTCCGTTGGACTATCGACGCGCGAAACATTCGATCTCCGGGCGCACTGGCGGCTCCCGCCCCGGAGCTCGCTGTTTCTGTTTCCGGCGGGCATCCGCGCGGTCAAGAATCCGGCGTTTCCGCTCACGCCACTGGGCCGGTTGGTGGCAAGGATTCCGGAAATTCGCCTTCTCTACGCCGGCCCGGTGCTCGATCCCGGTACGGGGGAGACATTGCTGCGCTCATTGGCGGCACTTCCGTGGACGCGCCACATCGGCGTAGTGCCGCACGCCCAGATGGCCTCGCTTCTGTCGCAGGCGGATGTGGTCCTGAACTGCTCGGTCTCCGAAGGCGGCATGGCCAATTCGGTGCTCGAGGCACTCTCGATCGGCCGGGCGGTCCTCGCCTCGGACATCGCGGGCAATCGCTCGCTCATCGACGACGGCTCGACGGGCTTTCTCTTCGGTGACGAGTCCGAGTTCGAGCGGCGAGCGGCCGAGCTCGTCCGGAATCCAGGGCTCCGGGAGCGGCTCGGCCGAGCCGGCCGCGAGCTCGTGGCTCGGCGCTATTCGCCGGAGCGGGAGATTGACGGCTACTGTGACGTCTATCGACGGCTGGTCGCGGTTCCGGCGTGACCTGGCGGCTGATCGGGTTTCTGACGCCGCGGTCAGCACTCCGCCGAGCGTCGTCCGGCGCCCGGCAATTGAGCAGTCCCGGGACGGGCGCCGATTCGGGAGTCACCGCCGGGCGACGGGCTGTCGATTTCGCCGCGAGCTGACGGGGCGGGTCCGGCATCGGAATTGGCAGGTAACTTGCTTGGGGCATCGAGTAGTATGAAGGCACGCGGGTAATTCGTACGCAAGCCGCGCCCGGCGCTTGACGGCTCTCTATAATGGCAGCAACTTCAGGAAGCAGTGGTGGGAGGAATTCGTGAAGGAGAGCTCGATGAATCGCGACGCTCGAGTTGAGGCGTTTGTCGCCGCCTTCGAGGCCTTGCGCGCGGAAGTCGCGAAGGTCATCGTCGGACATCACGAAGTCATCACGCACGTCCTGATCGGGATGTTCGCGGGCGGCCACGTGCTCCTCGAAGGGGTGCCTGGCCTCGGCAAGACGCTCCTCATCAAGACCCTCTCTGAAGGGCTCGAACTCTCCTTCTCGCGCATCCAGTTCACGCCCGACCTGATGCCGGCGGACATCATCGGGACCAACATCATCGTGGAGGACGCGGACGGCCGGAAGCATTTCCAGTTCCAGCACGGACCGATCTTCGCCCACATCCTGCTGGCCGACGAGATCAATCGTGCGACGCCGAAGACGCAGTCGGCGCTCCTCGAAGGGATGCAGGAGGGCGCCGTCACCGTCGGTGGCGCTTCCCGCCCGTTGCCCGCGCCGTTCTTCGTCCTCGCCACCCAGAACCCGATCGAGATGGAGGGGACGTACCCCTTACCCGAGGCGCAGCTCGATCGATTTCTCTTCAAGCTCCGAGTGCGCTACCCGGCGCTCGACGAGCTGAACGCGATCATCGACCGCACGACGCAATCGCGCCCCGCGACGGTGAGTCGGGTCCTGAGCGGACCGGCGGTACTCTCCTTCCGGGAGCTGATCCGCGAAGTGCCGATCGCGTCGCACGTGCGCGATTTCGCCTCGGCGATCGTCATGGCGACGCACCCGCAATGGGAGCAGGCGCCCGAGGTCGCGCGACGCTTCGTGCGCTACGGCGCGAGCCCGCGCGCCGCCCAGGCGCTCGTGCTCGGCGCGAAGGTGCGGGCGCTCGCCGAGGGGCGCTACAACGTGAGCGTCGAGGACATCAAGGCGCTGGCGGCACCAGCGCTCCGCCATCGGGTCATCCTGAACTTCGAGGGCGAAGCCGAGGGCGTGGACACCGACACGCTGGTCGCGCAGGTCCTGGACAACACCGAGGCCGCCACCGCCCAGGGCCGCGAACCTTTTCTTCGCTAACCGCGGGAGGATCGCATGAACGAGTCCTCTAGGATCGAAGGGCTCCTGCGGCGCATTCGGCGGGAGATTCGGCTCCGCCGGGCGGAGTACTACGGCCTGCGCGGCGCCTTCTGGGGTGCCGTCGCGGGCGTCGTGGTCCTGGTGGCAAAGCACGCGGTGGGTAGCACAGCCGCGTGGGCCGCGGCCGCGCTCGTGATCCTCGGCGCCGTGGCGGGAATCGCGTACGGAGCGGCCCGACGGGTCGCACGTGGAGACGCGGCCCGGGTCGCGGACCGCGCATTCGGTCTCGACGATCGCGTCGCGACGACGCTCGAGTGGGCCGAACGCGCGGACCGGACGCGACTCGTCGACTCCCTGGTCGCCGACACCGTGGCTCGCGTCGAGGCCCTCGAGCTCAAGCGCGTGGTCGGGCGCGTGGTCCCGCGCGAGGGGCGGCTCCTCGCAGTCCCGGTCCTGGCGTGCCTGGTGCTCGCGATCACGCCGCCGATCCCGATGCCGTCGGGGCGCCTCCCCGACTTTTTGCCGTCCGGCGAGGAGGAGCGCGAGGAGCGCGCAAGTTCATCGATGCTCGAGGAGACGTCACGTCCGACCCCAAAGGACCCGCTCAAGCGCCCGTCCTTCGAGGAGCGCGACTTCGCGCAGCGGGCTGGCGGCAGCGGCGCCACGACCACCGGCGACCTCTCGGCGATCTTCAAGGACACGTCGCTCGCGAGCCAGCGGCCGGACTTCAACAGCTTCATGAAGAAAGGCGACGAGCGGCTCCGGATGCTCGAGCAGGTGGACCGTCTGCCCGACCTCCAGTCGGACTTCACGAGCAGCCAGTACAAGATGGTGTACCGCAAATCGAAGGCGTTGACGGGGGGCCTCCGACCCGACCAGATCTCGCCTCAGAAGCTCCGCGAACTTCTCGAGGAAATGGAGCGGCTGGGCCGCAAGGGTGGCGGCAACTGGAGCGGTGACGCGATGGAGGGCATGGAGGCGCTCGAGGGCGGCCAGCCGGATCGGGCCCTCGACGCGATGCAAAAGGCGCTCGATAAGATGCGAGCAATGGACGAGGCGCAGCGCTCGGGCAAAGGCCTGCGCGGTGGACGAGAGAACGAGCGGAGCGGGCGTGGGCGGGACCGCGCCCGCGGTGACGGGATGGGTCCCGAGGACCAGGACTTCGGCGAGGGCGAGGGACTCATGCCGGGCCGAGGCCGGAGCGGCTCCCCGAAGGGCGAGGCGACGCAGCGGCTGCGCGCCAGCCCCTACGACGTCGGCGTCGAGGGCGAATCGCGCCGGGGTCGTAAGGACGGGTACGACACCAACCTGACGGGGCGCGGCGGCAGCATGGCCTCGCGGCTCCAGTACCTGGGGGTCATCGGGCAATACCGGAAGGCGATGGAGGACGCGATCACCCGGGAGCAGGTCCCGCGGGACTTTCACGACCAGATCAGGAGTTACTTCCAGGCGCTCGACGAGCGATAAGCGAAAGGAGACGGATGCCGGCGACGCGCCACGCGTTCTTCACCTCGGAGTTCCTGGCGCAGCTCGAGCGCCTCTCGCTGCTCTCGCGTCGAGTCTTCCGTGGACGCGTGAGGGGCGAGCGACGGAGCTTGCGCCGCGGACACAGCGTCGAATTCTGCGACTACCGTGCCTACGGGGTGGGCGACGACCTTCGCTACGTTGACTGGAACATCTACGGCCGCCTTGACCGTCTGCACGTCAAGCTCTTCGTCGACGAGGAAGATCTCTGCCTGCACCTGATCGTCGACGCGTCGGCGTCCATGAACTTCGGGTCGCCGACCAAGCTGGACTGCGCGGTGCGCATCGCGGCGGCGCTCGGGTTCGTGGGGCTCGTGAACCTCGAGCGCGTCGGCGTCGGCGTGCTCCGCGACCGGGTGGCCGAGGGTTGGCCCCCGACCCGGGGTCGGAGCCAGGTGGCCGGCCTCCTGGACCTCCTCGCCGGAGTCGAGCCGGCCGGCGGCACGAGCCTCAACGAGGGGCTGGGGAACTACGCGGCGCGCGCGCGCCAAGCCGGTCTCGCGGTCGTGATCTCGGACCTGCTCGACCCGGCCGGGTACGAGAGCGGCGTGCGCGCGCTCCTCGAACGCCGCTTCGACGTCCATCTGGTTCACGTGTTAGCGCCGGAGGAGATGAACCCGGAGCTCGCCGGCGACCTGCGGCTCGTCGACAGCGAGACCGGCGAAATGCGGGAGCTCTCGATGGACGGGGACGCTGTACGCGCGTACCGCGAGCGGCTTCGGCAGTTCCTCGAGCGCGTCGAGACGTTCTGTCGGACCAAGGAGATCGGGTACCACCGCCTGGCCTCTGACGCCCCCATCGAAGAGTTCGTCCTCGCCCAGCTCCGGGGCCGCGTGCTCGTATGAGTTTTCTCGCGCCGTTCGCGCTGGCACTGTTCGCGCTGTCCGTGCCTTTGGTACTGCTCTACTTCCTCAAAGTTCGGCGGCGGGAGCGGACAGTGTCGAGCCTGCTCCTGTGGCACACGTCGCTGCGCGACCGTGAGGCCTCGACCTTTTTCCAGCGGCTCCATCGCGACCCACTGCTGCTCCTGCAGCTCCTTGCGCTCCTGGCGCTCGCCCTGGCGCTGGCCCGGCCCGTTGCGACGGTCATGGGCCAGGGCGCCCGGAAGGTCGTCGTGGTGCTCGACACCTCGGCATCGATGAAGGCGCGCGACGTCTCGCCCTCGCGCTTTGAGGCCGCGCGGGCCGGCGCCGCCGCGCTCGTGCGCGGCCTCGGTGAGGGCGCCGAAGTCATGGTCATCGAGGCCGGGGTGCAGCCGAAGGTGACTGCGGCGCTGGCCCGCGACCGCGAGCGGGCGCTGTCGGCCATCCGGGCTGCCCAGGCCCGCGACCTCCCCACCCGGATCCAGGAGGCGGTGCGCACCGCGCGCGCGCTCGTCGCGGCAGAACCCCGAGCCGAGATCCACGTCTTTACCGACGGCGCCTTCGCGCTGCCCCAGAGTCAAGATGTCGTCGATCCGAGAGTGCGGTGGGTGGGCGTCGGGGGGCACGGCCAGAACGTCGCCATCACCAGTTTTTCGATCCGTAAGAACTACTACGGAGCTTTCGACTACCAGGCGTTCGTCTCGCTCGTGAACTACTCCGTCGAGCCCCAGACGTTCAGCTTCCGCCTCGAGCTCGAGGGCAAGTCCATCGCCGAGAAAGAGGTGACGCTCGAGCCAAGCGTCCGGCGTTCGGTGGTGCTTCCGTTCAGCCACAGCGGTGGCGGCACCGTCACGGCGCGGCTGCGGATCGACGACGACCTCGCGGTCGACAACACTGCGTATGCGGTCCTGCCGCCGCCGAGGAAAATCGCGGTCCTGCTCGTGAGTGCGGGCAATCTGTTCCTCGAGAAGGTCCTCCGGACGGATCCGCAGGTGTCCCTCGAGGTGCGTACGCCCGACCAGTACCAGGGCGGCATGGGCGACGCGGATGTCGTCGTGCTCGATTCGGTGACCCCGACGCGGGCCGGGCCGGGACGGTTCGTCTTCGTCAACACCGTGCCGCCGGACGTGCCGATCGAGGTGCTGGGAAGGCTCGAGCGCCCGACGATCATGGATTGGGACCGGGCGCACCCGGTGATGCGTCACGTCGAGTTCGCGAAGGTAACCATCGAGGACGCGATGCGCATCCGTCCACTGGCGGCCGGCCGGCCGGTCGTCGAGGCCGTGGGCGGCCCGCTCATCTACGCCCTCGAGGAACCCGACCGGAAGGCGCTCTTCGTCGGGTTCGATCTGTTCAAGACCGATTTTCCGCTGCGGATCGCGTTTCCGTTGGTTCTCTCGAACACGCTGCGCTGGCTCCACCCGGCGGGGCTCGACCAGTCGAGCTTCCAGTTCGCGGCCGGTCAGCCGATTCTCCTCCCGGCGCCACACGGCGTCACGACCGTCACGGTGACGACACCCAGCGGCCGCGCCGTCCAGGGCCGGGT
>JAHFDK010000137.1 GCA_023249095.1 Candidatus Rokuibacteriota bacterium
ACGTTGATGATCGTGAGGATGACGTCTTTTGCGTAGACGCCCCGGGCGAGCGCGCCGTCGACCCGCACCTGCCGCAGCTTGGGCTTGGCCATGGCCAGGCACTGCGTCGCCAGCACGTCGCGCACCTGGGTGGTCCCGATGCCGAAGGCGATGGCGCCGACGGCGCCGTGGGTCGAGGTGTGGCTGTCGCCGCAGGCGATGGTCATGCCCGGCTGACTCAGACCCAGCTCGGGCCCAATCACGTGGACGATGCCCTGTTTGCCGGTCGACATGTCGAAGAGCGGCAGGTTGAACTCCTTCATGTTCCGGATCATGTGGACCGCCATCTCCTCCGCCAGGGGATCGGCGTAGGGGCGAGCTTGGTCGGTCGTCGGGATGATGTGGTCCAGCGTCCCGAATGTCCGCTCGGGCATGCGCACCTTGAGCTTCGAATCCTTCAGCATCTGGAAGGCCTGCGGCGTCGTCACCTCGTGAATCAGGTGCAGGCCGATCAGGAGCTGGGTCTGGCCGGACGGCAGCGTCCGGACCGTGTGCGCGTCCCATACTTTATCGAGCAGCGTGCGTGCCATGTGATTCCTCCTCCGCGTCGCGTATGCTGCCGCACCCCAACCATGTAGTCCAGTGAAACGTTCTGGGCGGAATGGTAAGCTGCGCTTCATGATCAACGCCGCCCTCTTTCCCGCCCTCGAGACGCTGCTGGCGGTCGCGCGCACGGGCTCGGTAGGGGCGGCGGCGCGCCAGCGCCACATCACCTCTCCGCGGTGAGCCAGCAGATCCGGCGGCTCGAGACCCACTTCGACATCAAGCTCTTCGAGCGCGCCGGGCGCGGCGTGCGCCTCACCGCCACCGGCGAGGCGGCGCTGCCCGTCGTGCGCGAGCTGTGGAGCGGGGCCGAGTCCGCCTTCGGCCAGCTCGCCGAGCTGGCCGGCCGCCCGGCCACCACGCTCCGCGTGGCGGCCAGCGACTATCTCGGCAAGGGGCTGTTGGCACCGGTGCTCCGCGACCTGCTCGACGAGGAGCCGCCCGTGCGCTTCGAGATCGTCACGACCCACTCGCGTGCGGGCGTGCGCCTGGTGGCAAGCGGCGACGTCGACCTCGCGGTGGTCACGGGGCAGGAGACGCCGCGCGGGCTCGAGGACCGACACCTCTTCGATCAGCCCTTCGTCTGGGTGGGCCCACGGCGCGGGCGCCGCGACCGGGCGTCGCTGACGGAGCGGCTGAGGCGCGAGCCCGTCCTGCGGCTGGCCGCCGAGAGCCGCGGCCGGGCGCTTCTCGACCAGTATCTCGCCGACGCCCGGGTTCGCCCGGTGTCGACCATCGACGTGCCGAGCGTGTCGCTGCTGCTCTCGTACGTCTCGGGCGGGCTCGGCATCGGCCTGGTCCCCGCCCTGGCGCTCGCCGAGGCGCCCACGGACCGCGTCGTCAGCGCGCCCGCGCGAGTGCCCGCGCTGCCGGTCACCCTCGTCTGGCGCCCCGCCGCGCGGCGCCAACCCGCCCTGGCCCGCCTTGCCGCTCTGCTCGTCACCGCCGGCGCGCGCGTGGGCGCCAGGCTCTCCCGCGGGCGGCGTTCCCGATGAGGGGTGGCGATGGCCGCTTTCCGAGCGAGGGTCGACGGAGCTACACTGGCGCTGGCGCCGGCACACCGCCGGCTCGGCGAAACCAGGGAACCGGGAGGACACCATGATGCGGCTCAAGGAAATCGGCCACGTTCTGCTGCGGGTGCTCGACCTGGAGCGCTCCAAGAAGTTCTACTCGGACGTCCTCGGGTTCCAGGTGCTGGAGGAAGACCCCGAGCACGGCGGCACCTTCATGGCGCTCGAGGGGCAGAGCCATGCGATCGACCTCTTCCAGGTCAAGGATGCCGAGGCCGCCCAGCAGCAGACGCCGGGTGTCCGGGGGCTCGGTCACATCGCCTTCCGCGTGGAGAGCGAGGGCGCGCTCAAGGACGCCTACGCCACGCTCCAGGAGCACGGCGTGGAGATCACGCGCACGATCGATCACGTCAGCCAGAAGAGCGTCTACTTCCACGACCCGGACGGCAATACGCTCGAGATCTACTACGAGCTCCCGGACGCGCTGGAGATCTTCGCTCGAGGCCGCAACGACCGGGACGTGCCGCTCGTCCTGGACCGATAGGCCAGGGGCGCTCGAGGACGCGGAAGGGCGTGATCGCCGAAGGCTGCCGACTCTACATCATCACGCCCGAGACCTTCGATCTCCGCATCTTCCCCGACCTGCTCGCTCGGGCGCTCGACGCGGGCGATGTCGCCGCGGTCCAGCTGCGACTGAAGAACTCCGACGATGACGTCTGGAAGCGAGCGATCGACGCGCTCCGTCCCGTTGCCCAGGCGCACGGCGTCCTCTTCCTGTTGAACGACCGCGCCGATCTCGTGGTGGCGGCGGGGTGCGACGGCGCCCACGTTGGCCAGACGGACATGCCCGCGCGCGAGGCGCGCCGCCTGATGGGCCCCGGCCTCACGCTCGGCGTCACCTGCAAGTCCTCCCATGATCTCGCCAGGCGCGCCGTCGAGGACGGCGCCGACTACGTGGCCTTCGGCGCCTTTTTCCCTTCCACCTCGAAGCAGGTGACTAACCTAGCCAATCCCGAAATACTGCGAAGCTGGTCGCAGCGGAAGGAATTGCCCTCCTGCGCCATCGGCGGCATCACTGCGGCGAATCTCGCCCCGCTGGTGCAGGCGGGGGCGAATCTTCTCGCCATCATCGGCGGGGTCTGGAACCACGCCGGGGGCCCTACCGCTGGCGTGCGCGCGGTCAACGCCGCGATCAAGGCCGCCATGGACCCGGTGGCTTAGCAGCGGGTGACGTGGGCGGACACAGCGAGCCAACGGTTCCGCCGGCGCGCCCAGACGTCGGTGTACCGGCCCGATCCCGCTCGACCGTCCGGTAGCGTGTACGTCGTCCGCGCATGGATGATCGCGACATCGCCGATGATCCGAACGCGCACGTCACGAGCTTCGAGATTCGAGATCGACACCGGGCGCGCCGTCTGGGCCAGGAATTCCGCGCGGTCGACCAGTGACCCGTCGGGATTGCTGCACAAGAAATCCTCCGCGAGGATCTCGTCGAACCGGCGCACGTCCGACGTCTGGACGGACCTGATGTAGTCCTGGTTGAGCTGGTGCAGGGTATCGACGTCCGTGTTGGAAACGGTCTCAGCTGGCATGGGTCTCTCCTCAGCTTGTGAAGATGGCCTCGGGAATGAGAGCGGACACGACGTAGTTCGGCACGTCGACCACATTGCTGATGCGCAGGTCCGCTGCCACGCTGCAGAGGACGTACGCCTGCTCGCGGCTCCATCCCCGTTCTTGTAACAGGTCGATCATGTTGAGCAGCGCGTTCCGGCACGCGAGCGTCAGGTTCTCCCCGTCGTTCACGCCGTCGTCCCGGATCGGCATGCCCATGGCGGCGACGAATCCCCGCGGCGCCGCCCACTCCGGCGGCGCGAAGTACCCGGCGTGCGAGAAGCGCGGGCCGCGCATTGCCCTCGCCGCCCCGGTGCCCTTCAGCACGCGAAAACGGACGGCGGCGGTGGCGCCCATCTCCACGGCGGTGACGCAGACCTCGCCGTCGCCCTGGGCGAAGTGACCGTCGCCGGTCGAGAACAGCGCGCCTTCGACCGCGACGGGCAGCAGCAGCTTCGATCCCTTGGTGAGCTGCTTGACGTCGAAGTTGCCGCCGTTCTCTCGGGGGGGCAGCGTTCTGATGCCCTCGGTCGCCACCGGTCCGCGGCTCGGAACTGCGCCGGTGGCGTCGGGTGGGAAAACGAACCCGCCGCGAGCGAGCAAAGCGTTCTCACGCGCGGTCCACGCGCGCACCTGCGCGGCCGAGGGCGCGACACCTGACACGCCCATGAACGGCGCGCCGGGGATCCGGACTCCAGGCAGCTTCGATGACGTCGCCCAGCCGTCGCGGATCTGCCAGTGGACCAGGAACGGGGTGGTGAAGAGGTCGCGCAGGAAGCCGAGCCCCGGGACGATCGCCGTGAACGCGTGAGGCTGCGGGACGATGTCGAGGAACTCGATCTCCAGAGTGTCGCCGGGCTGGGCGCCCTTGACGAAGACCGGGCCCGTGAGGGGATGGATGGCCCCGGCCTCCATGTTGGCCATGTCCGCCTCGCTCGTGGAGGGACCGAGCTGGCCGTCGACGCCGTCGCGCGTCGCCAGCACCACTTCTTCGCCCTCTTCGACGCTGAGAATGGGCGGCACGTCCGGGTGGAACCGGTTGTGTCCCGTCGCCGGCTGATCCTTCAATCGCTTGCCCCGGTCGATCTCGACGCTCTTCATCGACGCCTCCTGTACACTTCGTGCGGCCATCATGACCGACCAGGCCTATCACGTCTACGTCATCCAGGGACGCGGCCAGCACGACTACGCCGACTGCCAGGCCGCGCTCGCCCGTGTCCCAGCGCGGATGACCGCGCTGCCCTTCATCGGCGACGAGAACGAGGTGATCGCCCGCACCCGCGACGCCGACGCGCTCGTCGTCACGTTCTCGCCGGTCACCCGCGGCGTAATGGGCGCGCTCGAGGGGCTCAAGGTCGTCGTGCGCACCGGGGTGGGCTACGACGTCATCGACGTGCCCGCCGCGACCGAGCTCGGCGTGATCGTCGTGAACATCCCCGACCTCTGGGTGCGCGAGGTGGCGAATCACGCGCTGGCGCTGCTCCTGGCCTGGAATCGCAAGATCGTGACCATGGACCGGCAGGTGCACGCGGGCGTGTGGAGCGGCGGTGTGCCCGGCGAGCGCACGGGGTCGCTCCACGGCGAGACGGTCGGCATCGTGGGCCTGGGCAACATCGGCAGTGCCTTCGCGCGGCGCGTGGCGGCATTCGAGACGAAGGTCATCGCCTGCGATCCCTACGTGGACGACCAGCGCTTCGCCGCGCTCGGCGTGGAGCGCGTCTCGCTCGAGGCGCTGGCCGAGCGGGCTGACTACGTCTCCGTCCACACACTGCTGAACGCCGAGACGCACCATCTGATCGGCGAGACGTTCTTCCGCCGCATGAAGCCCACCGCCATCCTGATCAACACTTCGCGCGGCCCGGTGGTCGACGAGCAGGCGCTGGCAGGTGCGCTGAAGGACAAGCGCCTGGCGGGAGCGGCACTGGACGTGTGGGAGCAGGAGCCGGTCGCCGCCGACAACCCCCTCCTGAAGATGGACAACGTGATCGCGACGTCCCACGCCGCCTATTTCTCGTCGCCGGCGGTGGCCCAGGTGCCGCGGCGGTGCGGCGAGGAGGTGGCGCGGGTCCTCACGGGACAGCGCCCCCTGCACGTGGTGAACCCGGAGGTGTACGCGCCCGGCGCGGTCCGCCGGGCGCGCTGACCGCTACTGCTTTACCGGATCTGCTTGTGCGTGAACTCGGCGATCAGGTCGAGGGCGCGGTTGGACGCGGGTGACCCGGGCTTGCGCATGATGAAGCCCTGGCCCTCGCCCTCGAACAGCTCGAGGTCGACCACCCCGCCTGCCTTGCGATAGGCCGCGACGAAGCGATCGAGGTGTGGCCGGGGATGCGCGAGATCCTCGGTGCCCTGCAGGTAGAGCACCGGCGGGAGCTGCATCTTCTCGCCCTGCTCGAGGGCCCGCGCCGGAGCGCCCTCGTCCATCGCCGCCTCGGTCTTCCAGTACGCGTCGTGGCAGGGCAGCAGCTCGTCGACCGCCAGCGGGTACGGCTTGCCCTTGGCCTGGATGTCCTTCGCGTAGCGGTAGCGGCCGAGGGGATCGATGACCGGTGCGCACATGATCACGCACCGCACCGTCGCGTCGGCGGTCGATCCCGCCGGCTGCGGCAGCGCGGCGTAGCGCGCATCGAACGGGCGCATGGCGAGCAGCATCGCCTGGTGGCCGCCGCTCGAGTTGCCCATCGAGCCCACCATGTCGGGCCGGCTCCCGAGCTCCGCCGCCCGCCCTTTGAGCCAGCGGATCGCATAGTGAATGTCCTGGAACGAGGAGGGGTACGGCGCCACCGGCGGCTGCCGCCAGTCGAGCGCGGCCACGATCACGCCGGTCTTGGCCAGCGTCTCGTGGATCAGCTTGTCCGCGAGACGCTCTGAGCGGCACCACGCGCCGCCGTGCAGCTCGACCATGATGGGAAACGGCCCGGTGCCCTGCGGCCGGTAGAGACGCGCGAGCAGCGGCGCGCCGGCGTGACGGATGTACTCGACGTCCTCGGTCTTGACCTCGTAGCTCATGACGGCCTCCTGGAGCTTTTCGGCTCAACGTTGCATACAAGGGATTCTAGAACAATTTCTAGACCAAGGCAGGCGTGTCTCACTGTGTTACGCTTCGCGCGCGCGCCGGGCGACCGGCCACCCCACAGAGCGAGGTGCGATCGTGCGACCGAACAAGATCAAGCAGATGTGGCGCGACGGGAAGTTCGTCACCCTGGGCTGGCTCTCGGTGTCCCATGGATTCACCGCCGAGGTGATGGCGCGCCAGGGCTTCGACGCCCTCTGCGTGGACATGCAGCACGGTACGACCGAAATGAACGGCGTCTGGCCGATGCTGCAGGCGATCTCGCAGACCGACACGGTGCCGGTCGTGCGGGTGCCGTGGAACGACCCGCCGACGATCATGAAGGCGCTGGACCTGGGCGCCTACGCCATCATCGTTCCGTTGATCAATACCGCCGAGGACGCGGCAAAGGCGGTGGCCGCGTGCCGCTATCCGCCGGTGGGCATGCGCTCGTCCGGCCCGGTGCGCGCCGTCCACTACGGCGGCGCCGACTACGTGGCCCATGCGAACGACGAGATCGTGGTGATGGCCATGATCGAGACGAAGGAAGGCCTCGCCAACCTGGACAAGATCTGCGCCACCAAGGGCCTCGACGCCGTGTACATCGGGCCCGCCGATCTGTCGTTCGCGCTGGGGATGGCGCCGCGTGGCGATAATCCCGACCCGGTCCACATCGCCACGTGCGACAAGATCCGCGATGCGGCGCACAAGCACGGCATCAAGGCGGTCATGCACTGCGCGAGCGCGGCGTTCGCCGCCGGCGCGGTGAAGCGAGGTTTTGACATGATCATGCTGACGTCGGACCTGGCGTCGATGATCGCCGGCGCCCGCCGCCAGCTCGACGATCTGAAGGCCGCGACCGCGTAAGGCGAGGGGACGATGCGCTACCGTGCGTTCGGCCGGACCGGGTTGAATGTGTCCGTCGTGGGCTTCGGTTGCTGGCCGATGGCCGGCGACCGCTACGGAGCGATCGAGGACGACGAGGCCGTCAAGGCGATCCATCGCGCCCTGGACCGGGGCGTGAGCTGCGTGGACACCGCGCCGGCCTACGGCGCCGGCCACTCGGAGGAAGTCGTCGCGCGCGCCCTCGACAAGCGCCGCCGCGAAGTCGTCCTCGTCACCAAGTGCGGCGTGAAGCCGCCGCCGCCCGGTCAGCTCGGGCCGCTGCGTGACTCGAGCCGGTTGAATATCCTCCACGAAATCGACGCGAGCCTGAAACGGCTGCGCACGGACTGGGTGGACGTCCTCCTGGTCCACTGGCCGGACGCCGGGACGCCGTTCGAGGAGACCATGCGCGGGCTCGAGGACGTGGTGACCTCCGGGCGTGCCCGCTTCGTCGGGGTCTCGAACTTCACAGGCGCGATGATCGCCGAGTGCATGCGCACACGCCGCGTCGACGTCTCACAGGTGGGCTATCACATGTTCGACCGGCGCCAGGAGCAGGAGACGTTCCCGTCCTGTCTCACCAACGGCATCGGCGTCATGGGCTACGGCTCGCTCGGCCACGGGCTTCTCACCGGGGCTTTCACCGCCGCGACGACCTTCGGGGACCCCTCCCGCGACTGGCGCGGCAACGGCGTGGCCTTCGGCCAGCCCATCTTCCGCGGCGACAATTTCAGGACGAACGTCGGCGTGATCGAGCGGCTCCGCCGCGAAGTGGCCGAGCCGCGCGGCGTGCCCCTGAGCCAGATCGCCCTGGCCTGGGTGCTGGGTCACCCCGCGATCAGCACCGCGCTGGTCGGCGCCCGCACGCCCGCGGAGGTGGATGCCAACGACGCCGGCGCCGAGCTCGACCTCACCGAGAGTGAGCGCGCGAAGATCGACGCGATCCTCGTGGGGGCGGCGGGCCGCGTGCGAGAGTTCACTCCGCTGCGCCCGGCGATGGAGCCCTGGGGCGCGGAGATTCCGGCGGGCCGGCCGGCCTGAGGCGAGGGCGATGCGGATCGGGTTCTCGCTGCTCAACAACTGGGGGATCGAGGACGCGCAGGCGCTCGTCGGCCTCGCGAGCCGGGCCGAGGAGCTCGGCTTCGACTCCGTCTGGGTCCACGACCACGTCTTCAACGTGGGGCACGTGTTCGACCGGATCGGCGGCAAGCCCTACTACGAGCCGCTGACTCTCCTCAGCTTCGTGGCGGCGAGAACCCGACGCGTGCGCCTGGGGACGTCGGTGCTCGTGCTTCCCTATCACAACGCGATCAGGCTGGCGAAGACGGCCGCGACGCTCGATGTTCTGAGCGGCGGCCGGCTGGTCATGGGCGTTGGCGTGGGGCTGATCGAGAAGGAAATGCAGGCGATGGGGAGCGCGTTCGCCGAGCGCGGCGTCATTACCGACGAAGCCATCGCGGTCATGCGAGCGTTGTGGACCGAGGAGGAGCCGAGCTTCGACGGCAAGCACTACCGCTTCGGCGGCATGAAGTTCTCGCCCAAGCCGCTCCAGAAGCCGTCGATCCCGGTGGTCATCGGTGGCGTCAGTCGGGCCGCGATCCGGCGGGCCGCGAGACTGGGAGACGGGTGGCAGCCGCTCGGTCTGGCGCCCGAAGCGCTGGGGCAGGGGATCGCGGCGCTCCGCGCGGAAGCGAGAGCATGCGGCCGCGACGTCTCGAAGATTCCCATCTCGATCGCGATGTCCCTCGCGACTTCCAGGTTGGGTCGGCACGCGCTCGGTACGGAGCCGGCCGAGATCCTCAAGAACGCCAGGGCCTACGCGAGCCTCGGGGTGGAGACGCTGGTGATCTCGGCCAACACGGGCGATCCGGGCGAGGCTCGATCCGCCCTGGAGATGGTGGCCCGCGAGGTGCTTCCGGCGTTCCCGTCCTAGTGCCCTGGGCGCGCGATTTTCCACTTGACAGCTTTTGGTGTAGACAGTCGCCGCGGGTCGGCAGCACCCGGTGAATACCGCTCCAGCGGTCCACAGAAGCGCGGAGACGCCGTCGCAGGTGTGTCCGTCGAAAAATCCAGATCGTGCCGCGATCGCCGCGTGTCGTTCCTCGCAGGTGGCTCCGAAACTCGGGTGTAGAGTCACTCCATTTAGGAGGGGGACTCAGCCCACCTCGACGCCGCGACCGCGCACCTCCTCGATCTTATCCGCGAGTTCGACGCCCGCGAGGGCTGGAACACCGGCTTTCGCTCCTGCGCCGCCTGGCTGAGCTGGCGGGTGGGGCTCGACCTGGGGGCGGCCCGCGAACGCGTTCGAGTAGCGCGCGCACTCGGAACGCTACCGCGGCTGGCCCAGGCCTGGCGCGGGGCGAGCTCTCGTACGCCAAGGTCCAGGCTCTGACCCGCGTGGCCACGCCGGAGACGGAAGAGCGTCTGCTGGCCGTCGGGCGCGCGGGCACGGCCGATCACGTCGAACGCATCGTCCGCGGCTGGCGCCGGATAGACCGGAAGGCCGAGGCGGCCGAGGCGGCCCGACGCCACGGGAGCCGGGCGCTGCATGTGTATCAAGACGAGGACGGCATGGTGACGCTCCGGGGGCGGCTGGCGCCGGAGGTGGGTGTCGTACTCCTGCAAGTGCTGGCCGCGGCTCGCGAGACTTTGTATCAGCAAGCGCGCGGGAAGGACGCCGACGCTGGCCCGGCGGACGTTTCCGCGGAAACGCCCACCATGGCGCAGCAGCAGGCCGACGCGCTGGCGCTGCTCGCGGAGACGGCCCTCCACCACGGCATCGATCCTGGCGCGCCGGCCGAACGATACCAGGTGGTGGTCCACATCGACGCCCCCGCCCTCGCGGATCCCGATCAGCCCGGCCAGTCTGTTCTCGAGGACGGCGCGAACGTTTCTCCGGAAACGTCGCGACGCCTGGCGTGCGATGCGAGCCGGGTGGTGATGCGGCACGACCCCGACGGGCGCGGGGTGGAGATCGGTGCTCGGACCCGCACGATTCCTCCGGCGCTACGGCGGGCGCTCCATCACAGAGACCGCGGCTGCCGTTTCCCGGGCTGCGGAGTGCGATTCGGCCAGGGCCATCACATCCGTCACTGGGCCCAAGGGGGCCCCACCACGCTCTCGAATCTCGCCTTGCTCTGTCACCGGCACCACCGCGCCGTTCACGAAGACGGCTACCAGCTCGATCGACAGCCCGACGGCGAGCTGCGGTTCCGCCGACCGGACGGCCGGCTTCTGTCCGAAGTCCCGCCTCCACCGAAGTCCCCGCCGATCCCGTGAAGGTCCTGCGAGCGCGGCACGATGCGGAGGGGCTTGTCCTGCACGCGCGGACCGCTGGACGTGGGCTGGGCGATCGACGTCTTGCATCCGCTGGCGCGCTAGTCACCGATCAGCTCGTGCTCTTCGGTAATGAGCACGAGGCGGTCGCTGTGACTCGCCCGCGAGTGCGCCAGCGCGATCTTGCCGACCTCGGACGACCAGGCCGCGTCGAGGGCGGCGCGGTTGTCGAACCAGAGCTCGGCGATCCCGTCCCACGGCTCGCGGCCCTCGTGCGACGTGGAGCCCGTGACCAGGCACACGCGGCCACGACCTTGATCATTGCGCCAGCGCTCCGCCGTCGATGACGAGCTCGCTTCCGGTCATGTACGCCGAGTCGTCCGACGCCAGATAGAGCACCACGGTCACGATCTCGGCCACCGTTCCCATTCGCCCCAGCGGAACCCGTTGCAGCCGTTGCCGCAGGACCTCCGGGTCGGGCATGGCGCTGTGGAGCATTTCCGTGTCGACCGGGCCGGGATGCACCGAGTTGCAGCGGATCTTGTCCTTGGCGTGCTGGCTCGCCGTCACCTTCGTGAAGATCCGGATGGCGCCCTTGCTGGCCGCGTAGGCGGGCTCCTGGTGCAGTGACTGCCCGATCCCCGCCACCGACGAGATGTTCACGATCGAGCCGCCGCCTGCCTGGCGCATGGCGGGAATGGCGTACTTCGTGCCCAGGAAGACGCCCTTGGCGTTCACGGCCATCACGCGATCCCACTCGGCGGCCGTGCGGTCCTCGATCGCGACCCGTGGGATGACGATCGCGGCGTTGTTGATCAGGATGTCGAGGCGGCCATGGCGGCCGGTCGCCAGCTTGACGGCGTTCTGCCAGTCCGCCTCGTTCGTGACGTCCAGATGCACGTAGGTGGCCTCGCCCCCGGCGGCGCGAATGGAGGCCTCGACCTTCTTGCCCTCGGCGTCGAGGATGTCGCCGAACACGACCTTCGCGCCTTCGCGGGCGAACGTCTCGGCTTCCGCCGCTCCCTGTCCGCGCGCTCCGCCGCTGATCAGCGCGACCTTCCCGTCCAGCTTTCCCATCTCTGTCTCCCCCTTCGGCCGCCCCTCAGCGCGCGGGAGCGGGATGCGTGGCGACCCAGTGTTTGGCGATGTCGATGCGCCGCGTGAACCACACGCCCTTGTGGTGTCCGATGTAGTCCAGCGCGCGCTCGAGACCGGCCGCCCGCGAGGGATGCCCGATGAGCCGCAGGTGCAACCCGAGCGACATCATCTTGGGTTGCGTCTGGCCCTCGCGGTAGAGCAGGTCGAAGCCGTCCTTCACGAACGTGAAGTAGTCGTCGGCGGTGAACAGGCCACCACTGCCGAACTTCGAATCGTTGGCCGTGAGGCTGTACGGCACGACCAGGTGCGGGCGCTCGTTCACGCGCACCCAGTACGGCAACTCGTCGTTGTAGGCATCCGAGTCGTAGAGGAAGCCGCCCTCTTCGACGAGGAGGCGCCGCGTGTTCACGCTGGGCCCGTACCGGCAGTACCAGCCCATCGGCCGCGCGCCGACGGTCTTCTTCATGGACTCGACGGCCATCTGGATGTGCTTGCGCTCTTCGTCTTCGGGGAGCTCGTAGTGCTTGATCCACCGCCAGCCGTGCGAACAGACGTCGAACCCGGCTTCGCGGATGGCGGCGGCCACCGCCGGGTTGCGCTCGAGCGCCAGCGCGCAGCCGAAGACGGTCAGCGGCAGCCCGCGTTCCTTGAAGAGGCGCAGGACGCGCCAGAAGCCCACGCGGCTGCCGTACTCGAACAGGCCTTCGGCGGCGAGGTCCCGGCCCTTGACCCCGTAGTTCGTGGAGCCGGACTCGGTCAGCGTCGCCTCGGAGAAGCCGTCGTCGTGGGCGTTGTACTCGGAGCCTTCTTCGTAGTTGATCACGAAGTTCACGGCGATCCGCGCCTCGCCCGGCCAGCGCGGGTGGGGAGGATTGCCGCCGTAGCCGACGAGGTCTCGCGGATAGGGGGTAGACATGGGCGAGATTCTAGAACATCTTCACGTCGAGGAGGACATGCCGATGGTCCCCGCCCTGATTCTCTCGTCCGATTCTCACGTCTTCGAGCCGCCCGATCTGTGGACGACGCGGATCGACGCGGCGTTCCGCGATCGGGCGCCCCGGATGCAGCGGATCGACGGCGCGGACCAGCTCGTGGTCGAGGCGGATCAGGTCATCTCCGGTATCGGGCTCATCTCGAACGCCGGCGCGCGGTTCGAGGCTCCCGAGACGATCTCCGGTCAGGGGCGCTTCGAAGACGTGCCTCGGGGTGGGTACGACCCCGATCAGCACCTGAGAGACATGGAGCTCGACGGGGTCGCCGGCGAGGTGCTGTACCCGTCGCAGGGCCTCTTTTACTTCCGGGTGACGGACGCGCCGCTGATGTCCGCCATCTTTCGCGCGTATAACGACTGGCTCGCCGACTTCTGCAGCACGGACCGGTCGCGGCTCAAGGGCATCGCGATGATCAATCTCGACGACGTCCAGGACGGCATCAGGGAGCTGGAGCGCGCCGCCCGCAGGGGCCTCGCCGGAGCGATGATCACCGAGTATCCGCTCGAGCACCGGCGCTACGACCAGCCCGAATACGAGCCGTTCTGGACCGCCGCCGAGGCGCTCGACATGCCGCTGAGCCTGCACACGGCCACGCGACGCCAGGGCAAGATCCGCGGCGCCGGAGAGAAAACGCTCCGGGACGCGAGCAGCCGGGCGACGAAGGCGTTCTATCCGGCGCTCTCGATGTGCGACATGATCTTCTCGGGCGTCTTCGAGCGCCATCCCGATCTCACGCTGGCCATCGTCGAGTTCGAGCTGGCGTGGGCGCCCCACGTGCTCTCCAGCATGGACTACACGTATCGCGAGCGCCACGGCGAGGCGATCTATCGATTCAAGGACGGTATGCGCCCCAGCGACTTCTTTCGTCGCAACGTCGTGCTCAGCTTCCAGGAGGATGCCATCGGCATTCGCCTGCGGGACACGATCGGCGTTGACAACATGATGTGGGGCTCTGACTACCCTCATAGCGAATCCACGTTCCCGCAGTCGCGCAAGATCCTGGCGGAGATCCTGGCCGGGGTGCCGGAAGACGAGCAGGCGAAGATCGCCGGCGGCAATACCGCGCGCGTGTACCACTTCGACGTGGCGAGGCTGATGGCCCATGCTTGAGGAGCCGACCTCGCTCCGAATCGACGACCCGGGCGTGCGGGCACTGTTCACCGAGGCCGCGCGCTTCCAGTCGTGGCTCGACGTGGAGGCGGCGCTGGCGCAGGCCCAGGCCGAGCTCGGCGTCATTCCTGACGGCGCCGCGCGCGAGATCGTCAGCAAGGCGCATCTCAAGTATCTGGACCTCGCGGCCGTGCGGGCCGGACTGGCGAAGACCGGACATCCGCTGGTACCGCTGGTCTGGGCGCTGGATCGCGCCTGCGAGGGTGATGCCGGCGGCTACGTGCACTGGGGCGCCACGACCCAGAACATCACGCAGACCGGCCAGCTCCTCCAGGTACGCCGCGCCCACGAGATCTTCCTGCGCCAGCTCGCGACGATCCTGACCACGCTCGCCGACCTGGCCGAGCGGACCAAGGATGACTTGCTCCCGGGCCGCACCCACGGCCAGCACGCGGTGCCCGCGACGTTCGGCTTCAAGGTGGCGGTGTGGATCGACGAGCTTTGCCGCCACGTGGAGCGCCTGCGCGGCTGTGAAGGCCGCGTGTTCGTGGCGATGCTGGGCGGCGGGGCCGGGACGCTCGCCTCGCTGGGCGAGCTCGGGCTCGCCACCCAGGAGAAGATAGCGGCTCGCCTCGGGATGCGCGCCATGCCCGTGCCCGCGCGGACCATCGGGGACCACCAGGCCGAGTACGTCATGCTGCTCGGCATGCTCGCAGCGACCGGCAGCAAGATCGGGCGCGAGATCTACACCCTGATGAAGCAGGAATTCGGCGAGGTCGAGGAGCCGGTGCCGCCCGGCACAGTGGGCAGCAGCACCATGCCCCAGAAGCGCAATCCGAAGCTGTCGCAGGACATCATCGCCGCCGCGGCGGAGATTCGCGCACTCGTGCCGCTGGCCCTGGAGGCCATGCAGACGGAGCACGAAGCCGACCGGACGACGAGCATCATGATGAGCCGGGCGCTGGTGCAGGCCTGCGAGCTCACCGGCGATCTGCTACAGCGGCTGGTGGTGCTCTTCGGCGGGCTCCAGGTGTTCCCCGCGCGGATGCGGGAGAACCTCGATCTCTCCGGCGGTCTGATCATGGCCGAGGCGCTCATGCTAGAGCTCGGCAAGCAGATCGGACGGCAGCGGGCTCACGATGCGGTCTACGACGCGGCTCAGGCCTCGGTCACCCAGAGGCGACCATTCCGCGAGATGCTGGCCGAGGATCCGCACGTGAGCGCTCGTCTCACGACGCCGCAGGTCGACGCCTTGCTCGATCCCGCCCGCTACACGGGGCTCTGCCGCCAGTTCGCCGAGCGCGGCGCCACGATGGCGCGCAAGGTCGCCGCGACCATCGATCGCCGCGCTTCCTAGGACTTCGTCCATCACTAGC
>JAHFDK010000138.1 GCA_023249095.1 Candidatus Rokuibacteriota bacterium
CTATCTCGATGTGGACGATATCGTCCGGGTGGCGCGCCAGACGCGCGTGGATGCCATTCATCCCGGCTACGGGTTTCTCGCCGAGAGCCCCGAGCTCGCGGCCGCGTGCGCGCGGGTCGGCATCGTCTTCATCGGCCCGGAACCGGAGGTGTTGCGCACGCTGGGCCACAAGGTCGCGGCGCGGGCCCTGGCGCTGGCCGCGGGCGTGCCCGTCTTGCCGGCGACCGGGCCGCTGCCGCGCGACCGCGAGCAGGTCAAAGACCTCGCACAGGGTCTCGGCTACCCGCTCATGCTCAAGGCCAGTTGGGGCGGCGGCGGCCGCGGCATGCGCGTGGTCGAGTCGGCACGGGAGCTTCCGGCGCTCGTCGAGGCTTCGCGACGCGAAGCCTGGGCCGCTTTCGGCAACGACGAGGTGTACGTCGAGAAGCTGGTGCGGCGGGCGCGCCACGTCGAAGTCCAGATCCTGGGGGATCTCTACGGCAATCTGGTGCATTTGTTCGAGCGGGATTGCTCCGTGCAGCGGCGCCATCAGAAGATGATCGAGCGGGCGCCGGCACCGTTTCTGGCCGAGGTACAGCGCCGGAAGCTCTGCCAGATGGCGCTGACGCTGGCGCGCGCCGCCCACTTCACGCACGCGGGGAGCGTGGAATTCCTCCTGGACGCCGATACGCAGGAGTTCTACTTCATCGAAGTCAATCCGCGCCTGCAAGTCGAGCACACCGTCACCGAGGAAGTCACCGGGATCGATATCGTCAAGGCGCAGCTCCGCATTGCCGCCGGCGCACGGATCGGCGACCCCGCCTCGGGGGTGCCGCCCCAGGAAGCGATCGCGCTCTCCGGGCATGCGCTCCAATGCCGGGTGACGACCGAGGACCCGGCGCGCGGCTTTGCGCCGTCCCATGGGCGGCTCACCGTCTGCCAGAGCCCGGCGGGCTTCGGCATCCGCGTCGACGCCGGGAGCGCGCATACGGGGGCGGTCGTCTCCCCGTTCTACGACTCCCTGCTCATGAAGATCATCGCCTGGGGCGACTCGCCGGGAGAAGCGATTGGACGGATGGCTCGCGCCCTCGGCGAGTCGCGTGTCCAGGGGGTCGCTTCCAATCTCGAGTTTCTCGAGCACGTGATCGCGCATCCGGCGTTCGCGTCGGGCGAGTGCACCACGCGATTCATCGACGAGACGCCGGAGCTCGCCGAGACCACACCGTCGGGGAACGGTGCCACCCCGTTGCTACAGTTCCTCGGAGAAGTGATCGTGAACGGGAATCCGGAGATGCAGGGGCGCCTGCGACCCACGGCGCCCTTGCCCAGGGCGCCGGTGCCCAGCTGCGACGGGGAGGGCCCGATCCCCCCCGGCAGCCGTGATCGCTTGCGCGAGCTCGGCGGGGAGCGTTTCCTCGGTTGGATGCGCCAGGAAAAGCGCGTGCTCTTCACCGATACGACGGTACGTGACGCGCAACAGTCGCTGCTGGCGACGCGGGTCCGGACCCACGACATCCTGGCCGTCGCACCGGCCTACGCCCGTCTGGCGCCGCAGCTCTTTTCCCTCGAATGCTGGGGCGGGGCGACGTTCGATGTCATGCTGCGGTTTCTGCGTGAGGACCCCTGGGAGCGGCTGGCGCGCCTGCGCGCGGCCGTGCCCAATCTGCTCTTGCAAATGATGGTGCGGGCTTCGAACGCGGTCGGCTACACGAGCTATCCCGACAACGTGGTGCAGCACTTCATCGCGCAGGCCGCGCGGGAGGGCATCGATCTGTTCCGCGTTTTCGACTCCTTGAACGGGGTCGACAACATGCACGTCGCCATCGACGCCGTACGCGGGTCCGGGGCGTTGTGTGAGGCGGCGATGTGCTACACGGGCGATCTGTTCGATGCGGCGCGCCCGAAATGGAACCTGCGCTACTATGTCGATCTCGCCCGGCAGCTCGAGAAGGCCGGGGCGCAGATCCTCGGCATCAAGGACATGGCGGGGGTGTGCCGGCCGCGTGCGGCGCGCGCGCTGGTGCAGGCGCTGCGAGGCGAGGTGGGACTCCCCATCCATTTCGACACCCACGACACCAGCGGCATCGCCGCCGCCAGCGTGCTGGCGGCCATCGACGCGGGCGCCGATGCGGTCTACGGCGCCCTCGATGCCATGAGCGGGCTGACGTCGCAACCGAATCTCAGCGCCATGGCATCGGCGCTGGCGGGGACACCGCTCGATCCCGGCCTCGACCCCGAGGTCTTGCAGGCGCTGTCGCGCTACTGGGAAGTCGTGCGCCGCTACTACGCGCCGTTCGAGGCCGACATGCGCTCCGGAACGGCTGACGTCTACCGTCACGAAATGCCCGGACCGCAGTACACGAACCTCCGCGCGCAGGCGCGGGGCATGGGGCTCGAGCACCGCTGGCACGAGATCTGCCAGCGGTACGCGGAGGTCAACTTGCTGTTCGGCGATCTCGTGAAAATCACCCCGACGTCGACGGCGGTGGCCGACATGGCGCTCTGCATGGTCGCGAACGGGCAGAGCCGCGACGACGTGCTCGATCCGGGCCACGATCTCGCCTTCCCGAAATCGGTGGTGGCTCTCTTTCGCGGCGAGGTCGGCTATCCCCCCGAGGGCTTCCCGGCGGACCTGCAGCGCAAGGTGCTCAAAGGCCAGCGGGCTATTTACGGGCGCGCCGCCGCGTATCTACCGGCCGTCGATCTGGCCGCGCAGCGTTGCGACCTCGAAACCACGCTGCAGCGCCCCGTGAGCGAGCGGGAGCTGTCGTCGTGGCTGCTCTTCCCGGCGCTGTTCCTCGACTACGCGCGGCATCGGGGCCGCTTCGGCGACGTCTCGGTGCTGCCGACCGCGGCGTTCCTGTATGGGCTCCAGGAAGGGGAGGACATCGAGATCGAAGTCGCGCCCGGCAAGCGGCACGTGATCGGTCTGCAGGCCCGAACGGCCGCCGATCGGGACGGCTTCGTGACGCTCTTCTTCGCGCTGGACGGCCAGCTGCAGCTGATCCGGCTTGCCACCGCGGCGGCGAGCGCGCAATCGACACGCGCGCAAGCCCAGGACGGCAATCCCACCCATGTCAGCGCCGGCCTGGCCGGCACCGTCGTCGCGGTGGCCGTGCGACCCGGTCAGCTCGTCGCCAAGGGCGATACGCTCCTGGCGATCGAGGCGATGAAGATGGAGACGCACGTCATTGCCGAGCGCGATGCCATGATCGCCGAGGTCTACGTCACCCCGGGCGAGGCCGTGGGACCACGCGATCTGCTGGTCTTATTGTCGTAGCGGCCTCAGCCTCGCTTCGACGCCACCAAGGATTGCAGGAGCCGATCCACTTCGCGCTCGAGCGCCGCTCCGAGCTTGGCGGCGCCGTTCGTGTCCCCCGCCCGCCCCAGCGCTTCCAGGCCTTCGGCCAGGCCCGCTGCCGTCGTGGCTCCGATCACTTTCAGCGCGCCCTTCAGCGTGTGGGCCTCCCGCATCAACTCCGGCGTGTCACCGCCGGCGATGGCGCGCTGAATCGCCTCCATCCGGACCGGCGCGTCCTCGGCGAATATGCCCAGCAACTCGTCCAGGAGCTCGCGGTCTCCGCCGACGTAGTGGAGGGCTGCCGTGAGATCGAATCCCGCCTCCGGAGCCGGCACGCTCCGGGCTGATGCGACCGGGATCGTGGCGGCGCGGCTATCGCCGAAGAGCCGGTCCAGCGCGGCGGACAGATCCTCGGGCTTGATCGGCTTGGTCAGGTAATCGTCCATCCCGGCCGCGAGGCATCGCTCGCGATCCCCGCGCATCGCGTAAGCGGTCAGGGCCATGATCGGCAGCCGGCGACGGCCGGGATGTCGGGCTTCGCTCTCGCGGATGGCCATCGTGGCCGCCAACCCGTCCATCACGGGCATCTGCACATCCATCAGCGCCGCATCGAACGGGCGGCTCTCGTACGCCTCAACGGCTTCCTGGCCGTTGTGGGCGACGATGGGAATGTGACCCATCTTTTCCAGCAGGCGCACGATCACCCGCTGGTTGACCGGGTTGTCTTCCGCCACCAGCACGTGCAGGCGCTGAGACGAGGTCTCGGCGCCGGGGTCGGCATGCGCCGCCGGCGCGGCCGTTGTCTCGAGCGATTGACCCAGGGCCAGGAGAACGGCGTCGAGCAGCTCGGACGGCGTGAAGGGCTTGACCAGGTGACGCGCGATGCCCAGCGTGCGGCATCGCGCGAGATCGCCGTTCATCACGTCCGACGTCAGCAGCATGACCGTCACGCCGGCCAGCGCCGGCTCTTGCCGGATGCGCTCGGCCACGGCGAAGCCGTCGACGTCCGGCATGCGAGCGTCGAGGAGTACCAGGTCGAACGTGCGCCCGGCGGCCCGCGCCTTCTCGAGGGCAGCCAGGGCAGACCGCCCGTCGGCCACGATCGTCGGCGCGACCCCCCACGCGGTGAGCATCGCCTCGAGCAGCCGGCGGTTGGTGGCGTTGTCGTCGGCGGCCAGGACGGGAAGCCCGTACAGGGCGTGGGGCGGCGCCGCCACCTGCTTGGGGACCGGCTCCCGGGCCCGCTCCAGCAACACCGTGAAGTGGAAGGTGCTGCCGCGGCCCAGCTCGCTGTCGAGCCAGATCCGTCCCCCCATCCGCTCGACCAGCCGGCGGCTGATGGCCAGTCCCAGACCGGTCCCACCGAACCGACGCGTGGTCGAGGCGTCCGCTTGTGCAAAGGCGTCGAAGATGAGCCCCCTCTTGTCGGCGGCGATCCCGATGCCCGTGTCCTGCACGGCCACCCGGAGCGTCGCGGTGTCGGGCGTCACGGCTTCGGCGTCAACGCGGACGGCGACTTCGCCCTGCTCGGTGAACTTGATCGCGTTGCCGACCAGGTTGAGGAGGATCTGGCCGAGTCGGCCCGTGTCGCCGATCAGATCGTCCGGGACGTCGGGCCGGATCTCGTACGCCAGCTCGAGCTCCTTGGCGTGGGCGAGCGGCCCGAGCGTCTTGATCGTCTTGGCCAGCGTCTCGCGCAGGGCGAACGGCACCGGCTCCAGCTCGAGCCGACCGGCCTCGATCTTGGAGAAATCGAGGATGTCATTGATGATGGTCAGCAGCGCCTCGCCCGAACGGTGGACGGTCTCGGCGTAGTCTCGCTGTTCCCGGGTCAGCTCGGTGTCGAGCAGGAGCGAGGTCATGCCGATCACGCCGTTCATCGGCGTCCGGATCTCGTGACTCATGGTGGCCAGGAACTCGGACTTGGCGCGGTTGGCGGCCTCGGCGGCGGCTTCCTTTTGCTTCAGCACGCTGATGTCGCGGACGATCGTGAGCTCCCCCAGCGGGCGACCTTCGTCATCGAGGAACGGCGTGGCCACCACCGAGACTTCGACGAGCTGTCCCGATCTCGTCTTGGCGCACGTTTCGAACGACGCCGGCAGGGCGCTCTCGTCGCGAGACACGGTGTTTTCGTCCCGGGCACTCCGGCGATCCCACAGCTCGAGCTCGCGCAGCGGCCGGCCGAGGGCCTCCGCGACGCTGTAACCGTAGAGTCGGGCGGCGCCCCGGTTCCAGGACGTGACGATGCCGCTCTGGTCGTGGGAGAAGATCGCGTCGCTCGATTGCTCGACCTGCGTGGCGAGCAGTCGGTTCTTTTCCTCGCTGCGGCGCAGGGACGCGAGCAGAGACCCGATGTTCTCGGCCATGCTGTTGAACGCCTGGATGCATTGCGCGGTTTCGGGCGGCCCTTCGAGGGAAATGCGGACGGCGTAGTCGCCCTGCCCGAAACGGTGGGCGCTGGCCGCCAGGGCGCGGAGCGGCCTCACGCCGCTGCGCAGCACGACGAGCGTCACCCCGAGCGACAGGCCGGTCCCCAGCAGAAGGATGCCGAGCCGCAGCCAGAAGCCTCGCCACAGCCTGTTGATGGACACGGCGGGGTTGAGCTGCAGAAACACCGTGCCGTATTTTTCCCCGCCCACGACGACGGCCTGCGACCGCTCCAGGAGGGGAAGATGGAGCCGGCTGATAAACCAGCGCGGGGCGTCGGTCCTGATCTCCGGCCCCAGGGCGGCGACGGGGTACCCGGAGTTATCGGTCCACGCGAATTTGGCGATGACGGGTTGCCGGGCGCGGGCCTTCACCATCTGCTCGATCACCGAGTAGTCACCCACCACCGCCGACCCGCTCATCGCCGGAAGGGCGAACTGCATCTCTTCACTGAGCTGTTCGCTCAGGGTCCTGCGTTGGTCCGCGATCTCTTCCTGGAAAATGGAGTAGAGCAGCGCGACCCCGCACCCCAGCAGGGCCAGGCCGGAGCCGAGCAGGAGGCGGACTGTGAGGGAAAGATTCACTACTGCAGCTCGACCTTCACCAGCGTGGTCCGATAGAACCGCCGCATATTGTCGAAGTCACTGTCCTTCGACGCGATGAAGCGCAGCGGCGCCGCCTGCTTGAGGACGGCGGCGCTCGAGGCCAACACCTTCGCCCCTTCCGGGTCATCGGCCATCTTGAGAAACGCCTCCCGCACCGCCTTGACCGTCTCCGGCGGGACCGACGGGAGGGATGAGAGGGCGAGGCTCAGATACTTGTCGGAGCTCCACACCACGCGGTAGGCGACGTTCTCACGCTGGGCGAAGGCTCGCATCACCTCGGCGTTCACGCCGGCGGCGACGGCGCGCCCAGCCTTCAACTGTCCCATCGCGCCTTCCTGGTTGCCGGCGAAGTGCGGCTTGACCTGGATCCCCTTGCGGAGCAGGGCATCCATCGGCAGGTGATAGCCGAAGAACGCGGCGGTGTGAGGGAACACCACTTCCTTCCCTTCGAGGTCGGCCAGGGAGCGAATCGGGGAGTCTTTCAACACCACGATTTCCCCCGTGCCGGCGTCTTCCTTCGGGCGCGCAAACACTCGGTATCCGCTCTCTTCGTTCTCCTTGATGAAGTTGTGATTGGAGTACAGGAAGTGCAGCTCGCCGCGCCGGACCATAGCCGTATGCTCCGGACCGGTTGGGGCGACTTTGAGCTGCAGCGGCACCCCGCCTCGTTCCGAGACGTAACGCAGAATCGGATTCCAGAATTCAGCGGTCAGGATCGGGCTGCGCCAGACGATGACTCCAAACGAGAGCGGCTGACTCTGCGACCAGCCCTGCGTCCCCAGAACCAGGAGCAGGAGCAGCGAGACGACGAGTGGTGCCGTGGCGATCCACTTCTTCATGGGCCTCCCCCAATCTCCGTCGACATAGAAATCTACCCTGTTAAGCAAGGCCCGAGCCAAATCGCTTTCATTTTGAAAGATCGGCGTTTAGGCCGGATCCGGGAGATGAAGCTGCGCGGCGCGACCAGGGAATGTCAGGTTTGTCACGAACACCGGGCCCGCTTGGCCGGCCGCGACCCCTACGGGCGACGCCAGAAGTACGAAGGAACCCAGGCGCCTCTGAGCATCTCAGGAGGGATCGTGGCGTAGTCGAAGCCTTCGGCGTCCTTCACCATCCGGCGAATGTCGAACAGGAGCGATGCTTCCGGCATGCTGTGGAAGAACGCGTGGAACATCGGCCGCACCATGCGCTTCGCCACGCGGCGGCCGACGGGGCCCATGTAATTCCGGCGAAGGCCGACGTGGCCGAGCTCGTCCACCGCGATCTCATGCAGCAGCCCACGCACCCGCTCCCGGGCCTCGGGCTCGTCGGCGAGGGTCTCGTCGAGGATCTTGTCGAGATGCAGATAGACCGTGAATCCCATCAACTCGGTCACGAAGGCCGCCGACGACATGAGCGCCGGCGGCATGCGGGTGAAGACGCTGTAAACCTGCTTCACCCAGTTCGGCAACGGGACCCATTCCACTCGGTCGAGACGGAACGTCTCGAACATCTCGTGGAAGAGGCGCATGTGGCCAAACTCCTCGGCGAGATGATAGCGGCTGATCTTGTCGGTCAAGTGCTCTGAGTCGGCCAGGGTCGGCGTGGCGTCCCACGCGGCCGAGATCCCGACCCACTCGTGACGCGCGAACTTGTAGAGAAAGGTCAACAGCAGGGTCGTCCGATCAAGCGTCCGCGGATCGTCCCGCATCGTGACGTAGTTGCGGTAGAAACGCTCTGGAGCCGCGAGCGGCCTGCGCGACCGGACCGGGTGCTCCTGGAAACGGGCGAGGACGGGCTGCTTGTTCGCCAGCGCTCTCTCGGCTTCGAGCAGCTCGCCGTCCCTGTGTCGAAGGTAGACCCAGTAATTCTCGAAGTTTTCGGCGCGCTCGCGCACGGTCGCGGGCGAGAAGATCGATCGGCCGCCGGGCGGAGCGGTCAGCGCCATCAGACCTGGCCCCCCCACGACCCGGCGGCGACCTCGTGCCAGCGGGCGCGGATCTGCTCGAATTCTCGCGGAGGCAAGGCACCGGCCTGGAGCAGCGCGGCGTTCTGCTGCCATCGCTCCGGCTTCGTGGTCCCGACGATGGCGGTGTGGACTCCCGGCGCGCCCAGGGTGAAGCGCAACGCGGTGCCCACCGCCGTGTCGGGCGCGGACTTCAAGAACCGATAGTCCAGCGTGCGGAGCCGCGACCAGTAGGACTGGTAGTACGGCTCGGCCGGCTTCCGTTCATAGCGCCAGGCCACGTTGGCCAGCGGCCGCTTGGCGATCACGCCCATCTGCCGGGCGCTTGCCAGCGGCAGCGTGCGGTCGATGGCCTCCTGGTCCGCGATGCTGATCGAGGTCTGGAGCGTGTCGAAGCGCCCGCACTCGACGGCGTAGCGAGCCGCCTCGCCGTCGCCGCTGTAGCCGATGTACCGGGCCCAGCCCCGCGCGCGGGCCCGCTCCAGGGCCTCGATGGCCTCGCCCGTTCGCAGGGTGGCGAGCGAGCAGCTGTGGAGCTGGATGAGATCGAGGTAGTCGGTCGCGAGGCGGCGCAGGCTGCGCTCGATACTGGCAACCAGCGGCGCCTGCCGCCAGTCCGCGCGCGACCAGCCACCGGCATGGCCGCACTTGGTGAAGAGATAAAACTCCCGGCGCCGAGAGCCGATCGCCTTTCCGATGAGACTCTCGCTGTCTTCGTAGCACTCGGCGGTGTCGATCACGTTGAGCCCGGCATCGAGGGCGCTTCCGAGGAGTCGGACGACTGTGCGACCGCTCGCGCCCTCGTAGCCGATCTCGGAGCCCCCGAAGCCCAGAACGCTCGCCACGATGTCGGTCCGGCCGAGTCGGCGCTGCTCCATCGCTTCCTTCGCTCGCATGCGCCCGCGTGAAGCGGCCATGTGGTTGCTCACCAAGGTACCATACGCGCAGAGGCCGACACGCGACACCAGGAGGATGCCAGCTCTCTCCATCGGCAGGCCCGACATCTTGATGGAGCATTTCCGCGGCTCGTAGAGGGTCCGGTTGGTGCAGGCGTGGATCATCTTCTTGCGCCGGCGCCCGAACATCGGCCCGCCGCAGCCGGAGCACTGGAGGAAGGGCGAAGTCACCTGGAGTTCGTCGGCTTGCTTTTGAGGCGACCGTCGGGCGAGCGCCAGGTCTTCTAGGCCGCCCGCGCGCTCACCGTCTGGACCCGCGACCAGAGCTTCTCGTCGACGATCCGGAGGTGCTCGGCCTCGGTCCTGATGGCGCCTCGGGCGACGTCTCCACGCGCCGCGTGCCCCCTCGCTTCGTCTGCCGCGTCCGACCCCAGAGCAGCACGCCGCGATACCGCTCGTTCTTCGAGATCCCGGAGACCTGAGAACGGGTTCCCGCGCGCACCGAGAAGGACTTGAGGGCTGAATCGTGGGGTACCGTGGGACCCGCGCGTGCCGAAGGGGAAGTAAGAGACGCCCCGGTGTATCTTTCTAGCGGCGTTGACGACGAACTCCTCGATCGGCGATAAACGGGAGATGGAGGTAGAGCTCCTGCAACCTGGAATGCGCGTCGCGGAGCGGCTGATCGCATCGGCACAAATTCGGGACAGAAGTTGTTAGCGCCGCCCACCTCGCCGCCGCCCCCGGAATCCGCTACCGTCGCAAATGAACCTGAGGGACCTACCGAAGAGATCCTGCCGGTTCGCACGTTAGCTCCCTGGCAAGACACCTCGCCCTGGATCTAGGTTGGACAGGGGGTCTCGCCCCTGGCGGTCGCCAGGACATCCAGGCGGGGGGATCTGGAGGGCCTGCCCAAGAGGGGGAGTGGACAGGACGGGTGCCCGGTCTGACCAGAGCGGCTGCCTGCGGCAGTTGTCCGACGTCCCGCTAGACTACGACAACCCATTCCTGCCGAAGATCAAAAGTCCCTTGAGACATCGGCGGCGTGGGCTGCATCTACGTCGCTCCCTGGCGTCCTGTGGCAGACCCGGCGCGTCCGCCGACGAAAATGGTCGCGTGACCCTGTGCAGCCCAAGAGCCAGCGCTCGATGGGCCTGGCGAGCACGGCCATAGTTGAGCCTCTCTCACTCGCCCGTCGTCACGAGACCCGCCGTCGAGTGCCACGAGGCCGCCGAAGCGCTTAACCACCGTCGCCTCGTTCAGCGCGTGTTTTGCGGCCTCCAAACCGGCCAGAAACGCTGAAACACGAAAACGTTCTATATCGGTCTCTAAGACAGTCGAGGTATGGCCGAACTCCGAAAAGATCGCTCGACTGTGATCGCGGATCTCTTGCTGATACGACCAATCGGACGTAGAGGAGAGCCCGGACTAAACCACTCTTGATTCTTGAGCGCCACCCGATCCGCAGGGTCATGACAAGATTGAGCCTCTAGTCCAGTAGCAGGATTCGGGGTCACGGCTGCCTGAGCTCGTGGCCGCGTGTGATACGCTCACGTCTCGATATGCAGTTCGGCGTCTGTCTCCCTCATCGGTGGAAATATGCCTCTGCCCGATTGATCGCCGACGTGGCCCAGGAGGCGGAATCGCTGCGCTTCGATTCGGTGTGGGTCACCGACCACGTCATCGTGCCCGTACACCACGTCGAGCGCGGCCACATTTTCTACGAGGCGCTCATGACGTTGGCCTTCGTCAGCTCGATCACGAGGACCGTCGCGATGGGCACGACTGTCCTGGCCACGCCCACCCGGAACCCGGTCGTCCTGGCGAGGGAGGTCGCGACGCTCGACGCTCTGTCGGGCGGCAGGGTGATCCTGGGTGTCGGCACCGGATGGATCCGGGAGGAGCTCGAGGCCGTCGGCGTCGCGTGGACGGAGCGGGGACGATTCTTAGATGAAGGGATCCAGGTCCTGCGCCACTTGTGGAGTCAGGAGGGGCCGATCTCTTTCTCGGGGCGGTACACCAACTTTCGAGAGATGCTGTTTGAGCCGAAGCCCGCTCGGCGGGGTGGGCCGCCGATCTGGGTAGGCGGGATGACCGATCCTTCTCTACGGCGGGTCGCCCGGACGGCAGACGGGTGGCTGCCCTGGGCTGTCTCGAAGGAAGAGCTGAGCGAAGGAGCGGAGAAGATCCACGCAATGAGTGGGGGCAGAAAGATCACACTCGCCTGCTTCAGTCCGGCGGACATCGGATCGAAGTCGATCGAGGCTTACGTCGGAACCCTTGGCGAGCGCCACCACGTGATCACGGGAAGCCCCGACCAGGTGGTTCACACGATCGAAGACTTTCGAAAGAGCGGGCTCGAGCATCTCGCCCTGTCCTTTCGTGACGTCCGCCTGTTCAAGGATGAAACCCCGGATCTGTTGCTGAAGCAGATGCGACTCTTCGCTCGAGAGATCATGCCTGTGTTTCGCGCCTGAGCCGAGGTGACGATGCCGCCGGCGGGCTTGGGCGGGTCGCGGAAGATCATCTCGCCGCTCAGCCACATCAAAACGTGCGCCCGGCTGTCGTGGGCGGCCTTGCTCAAGCGGGTGTTTGCCGCGATGTCCTGCACTGTACGCGCTGCGGTGGCCCACGACGGATCGTGACGGTGCATGGCGCGGCTCAGGCCGATAGCGCCGCCCGCACCCGCTCGGGAATGAATGGCGTGTGGCGCAGCCTGGCTCGCGTGGCCCCGTGCACCGCGCTGGCGACGGCGGGCGCGATGAGCGGTGTGGCCATCTGCCCGACGCCGGTCGGCGGGTTGGGTGTCTGGATCAACTTCACGTGCATCTCCGGGACATCACGCATGCGGGGCACCACGTAATCGTAGAAGTTCGACTGCTGCACGATCCCGTCCTTGAGGCTGATGCGCTCCGTGAGGGCCAGCCCCACGCCGTAGACGATCGAGCTTTCCGTCTGGGCGATGACGTTGTCCGGCTGCACGGCAATGCCGGGATCGATGGCGCACCAGAAGTTATGCAGACGGATGGCGCCACTCTGGCGGTCCACCGACACCTCGGCCACCCCGGCGACCATGGTGTTCGAGTAGTCGACGAAGGCGAAGCCGAGGCTGCGACCCGGGCGCGGCCGCCGGTAGTCCGACATCTCGACCGCCGCCCTGACGATGGCCTGCGCCCGCGGCGTGTTCTTGAGGAGTTCCAGTCTCAGCTCGACGGGATCGACGCCGCGCCGCTGCGCGATCTCGTCCAGGAAGGCCTCGGTCGCGAACTTGTTGGCCACGAAGCCGATGCCGCGCAGCGGTGAGGTACGGATGCCGGTGTCCTGCCCGAGCTGCTCGGCGAGGCGATTGGGGATGTCGTAGGTCCGGATCTCCGATCCCGCGATCGCGATGACGTCGTTCTCTCTCAAGATCCCCTTGTAGCGGACCGGGTCCATGTAGGGGGTCACCCAGTCGCAGGCGACCCGGTGCTGCCAGGCGACGATGCGACCCGAGGCGTCGAGCCCGGCGCGCAGGAAATGAGCGCTCATCGGCCGGAACCGGCCGTTCTTCACGTCGTCCTCGCGCGTCCACATGAGCTTGACTGGCCGTCTGACTTCTTTCGAGAGCAACACCGAGTCGACGACGAACTCCTCGTCGCGGTGGCCGCGCCGACCGAACCCTCCGCCCAGCAACGTGTCGTGCAGACGCACCTTGTCGGTCGCGACGCCGAGAGCCTTGGCCACGGCCGTCACCGCCATCGTTTGCGACTGGCTCCCAACCCAGATCTCGCACGAATCACCCGCCGGCGACACCGCGGCGAGCGAGTTGAGCGGCTCCATCTGCGCGTGGTAGGCGTAGTCGCAGCGGTACTCGGCCTCCATCACCGTCGCGGCCTTCTCCATCGCACCCGCCGCGTCGCCGACCTTGTCCCACGGCTTGCCCGCGGTCTCGAGATTGCGCGCGGCTGCCGCGTAGCGGGCGATGGCCTGGTCGCTGTCGAACCCCCAGCCCGGGGCGCGGCGATCCCAGGTGACCTTGACCGCGTCCTTGGCGGCGAAGGCGGCCCACGGCGTCTCCGCGATAACGCCCACTCCGAACGGCAGCCTGACGATCCGCTGGACGCCGGGAATGGCTCGCGCCGCCGCATCGTCGATCTGAGCCGGCGCGCTGTCCTCGACCGGCGACCTTAGAATGGCGCCGTAGAGCATCCCGGGAACTTGCACGTCGATGCTGTACCGGGCGGTGCCGTTCACCTTGCCGGGCAGGTCGACGCGCATGACGTCCTGGCCGATCAGCCGGAACTCGCTCGGCTTCTTGAGCTCCTCGGGCTTGATCTCCGGCGCCTTGGCTGGGATCTCCGCGAACGCCGCGATCTCGCCATAGCTCAGGCGCCGGCCGGACTTGGCATGCACCACCACGCTCGCCTCGGTGGTGAGCTCGCCGACAGGCACGCCCCACCGCCGCGCGGCGTTGTCGAGCAACACGCGGCGCACCTGGGCGCCGAAGATCCGCAACGGCTGGAAGTAGCTACGAACGGCGTTGGAACCCGCGGTGTACATCACGCCGCCGAAGCCGGGGTTGCCGTACAGCTTGTCGTCCGGCGGCGCCGGCACGATGCGCACCTTCGACCAGTCGGCATCGAGCTCCTCGGCCAGGATGACCGGCAATGCGGTGAGGGATCCCTGCCCCATTTCCACCGCTGGCGACTGGATGAAGATGGTGCCGTCGGTTGCGATGCTCACCCAGGGGCTGAAGGCTGGCGCGTTCCCCGCCGTGGTGGCCAGGGCCGCACTGGGGCTGTCCATGGTTGCCACTCGCGCGCACCCGGGAAGCAACACGCCGAAGGTCAGGCCGGCCGCGCCGACCATGAACTCGCGCCGGGTCACGCCGGCGGGCGGGCGATCGTCGTCGACACGGATCGTCATGGCTCAGCCCTCCTTCACAGCGCGCTCGATCGCGCGGACGATCCGCTGGTACGTCCCGCACCGGCAGATGTTGACACTCATGTGCTCGATGATCTCGGCGCGGGTCGGACGCGGATTCCGCGCAAGCAGCGCCGCCGCGTTCATGATCTGGCCGGACTGACAGTAGCCGCACTGCGGCACTCTCTCGGCCAGCCAGGCCCGCTGCAGTGGATGCCGGCTGTCGGGGGACAGTCCTTCGATGGTCGTGACCGAGCGGCCGCGGACCATCTCGATGGGCGCCTGGCAGGAAAACGTTGGCTGCCCGTCGACGTGCACCATGCAGGCGCCGCACTGCGCGACTCCACACCCGTATTTGGTCCCGGTGAGCTGCAAGCGCTCGCGCAGCACCCACAGCAAGCGGGTGCCGTTGGGAACATCCACACTGACCGGCCTGCCGTTCACTCTGAAGTCGACCGCCATGACAGTCTCCTTTCGCCGGTAGCGGAATCACCCGCTCAGCCCACCGACGACTCCCACGCAACGCAGAGACGGTTACCGGCGGCTCTGACTACCCGTCGTCGTGATCGTGATGTGGGACAGCGTCGTATCTTTCTTGGCCCCATGCCAGTGTTTCTCACCGGCCTTGATATGCACCACGTCTCCCACGGTGATGTCCCGCTCTTCGTGCTCGGTCGCAACGATACCGCGACCGGCCGTGACCACCAGAATTTGGTCGCACGTATGGGCATGCCACCCGGTCGTGGCGCCCGGACTGAAATTGACGATGCTGCAGCGATAGTCGCCGGACGCGTTATCAGGGATGATCGTCTGCCGCGTCCGTGTGACCGATCCCCCCGTCCATCCGGCAATCGGGGTGGCCTCGCCCAAGGGTTCTTCCGGCAGGGTGCTGAGGGTAACGACGCGCATGGTGTCAGTCCTCCTTGTCGA
>JAHFDK010000412.1 GCA_023249095.1 Candidatus Rokuibacteriota bacterium
GGACGATGAGGTCGACGCCGTGCGCCGGCACCTGCGGCCTCGCCACGGGCCAGGTGTCGGCCCACGGCCACGGCCTCGCCTGAGGCTCGCCCCGGAGGGTCCGCGCCCAGGCTTTCTGCAACAGGCGCTGGGCGAGCCGAGCCTTGACGTAGATCCACGCGCCCTGCCCGAGCTGCCACAGCCCGACTCCGGCGCGCAAGGCCGCCGCACCGATCAGGAGCGTTCGACGCGTCACGCTTTCATCGCGCGAATGACGGCGGTGCCAAGCCCGGCGGCGAGCAGGAGCGCGATGAGCCCGAGAGCCAGGTGAACCGGTCCCTCCGTCGCCCCCTGGCCCAGTCCGAAGACGGCGGTGTAGTCCCAGCCGTGCGGGAGATTCGTCTTGAGCGCGTGACTGTGGAGGGCTTCATTCCCCGGGCGGACCGGATCACGTCGATGGCGACGAGGCTCGTGTACGGGCTCACGAGGTGGTGCGTGAGCGCGAGCTCGACTACCGCGTGACGGATCATCGCGTCAGATGAGCCGGACCGGCGCTGGTCGAGAAGGGAAGCGATCTTCCCGCGCGCCCAGTGCACAGACAGTCCCACGCCTTCGTCGGTGTGCTGGAGCGACAGCTCGTGTTCCCACTGATCCAGACCGAGGTGGCCGCGAAGCATAACGCGCGGCGGCAGCGCCGCCGCTCTCAGCGCAACGGTGACGGGCTCGCCGAGATAGACGTCGGGAATCCGCTCGGGCACGATGTCGGCGCCAAGCCCGCCGGGGAGCTCGAGGCGGACGTCAGTGAGAGCCGGGGACTCGAGCTTACCGAAGAGCGCGAGCATCTTTTCTTTCACTTCGGTGGTGCTGCCGATGTAGATGAAGGTGCCGCGACCGAGCCTGGCCGCTTCGCGCATGAAGTGGCTATTGGGCGCCGAGCCGATACCGATGGTGAACAGGCGGCTGTCGCCGAGCCGCTCGTGGATCGCCGAGAACAGCTGCGCCTCGTTTCCGACGGCGCCGTCGGTCAGGAAGATCACCTGCCGCAAACGGCCGGGGTGCTCATGGCCGTCGAGGGCCTGCTGGAGAGCCGGCAGCATCTCGGTCCCTCCGTCGGCCCGGAGCCCGCCGACGTACCGGTCCGCCACGTTGAGATTCTGCGACGTCGCGGCCCGGGCCTGGGGGAAGAGAGCGTCCGTCGTATGGTTGAAGCGGATGACGTTGAAGGTGTCCGTGGGGCGAAGACGCGCGAGGGCCAGCCTCAGCGCCGCCCTGGCCTGATCGATGGACGCTCCGTGCATCGAGCCCGAGTTGTCGATCACGAAGATCACCTCGCGCGGCAGGCGGAGCCCGTCGAGCGCGGCGGGCGCCGGCGGCATCACCATGAGGAGCGCGAACATCTCCTCGCCCTTCCTTTCGGTGAACAGTGTCGCTGTTGGGGTGGCCTCGGCGGTGGGCTGCCACACGAGCTCAAAGTCCCGGTCCGCGGGCACGCTGCCCTGGGTGAGCTCGATTCGATAGCGACCGCCGGCCAGAGGCGTCGTCTGAATCTCGTGGTAGGACGCGTCGACGCGCGCCAGGGGGACTCCGGGGTCGAGCTCGACCCGGAGGCTGACGGGATTGAGCACGCCTCGCGCGGGATGCTCGACCGGAGGAGTGAGACGCGACGCGTCCGGTACCTGGTCCGTTCCGGGAATGTAGCGCGGGCCGATGACCATGGGAAAGCGCAGCCGAAACTGCCCCCCGTCGTATCTGATGGCCTGCTGGTATTCGATTTCGACGGTGATCGCGGCGCCGGGGGCAATGTTGGCGACCGAGGTCGTGAAGATGTTGGGCCGCTCTTCCTCGACGAGACTCGCGCGCTTGCCCTCGTGCTTCGCCTGCTCGTACTGCGCCTTGGCCGACGCGCGCTCCTGGATGACGCCCTCGATCGAGCGATCACCGATCTGCATCCGCAGATGATCGACGTAGATGCCTTCCGCCCACTCGCTCCCGGGGTTGATGAACTCCTGACGGACGCTTGCCCGAGCGACGATTCCGGTCACGACGATGTGGACGTCCGTCTTGAGCACAGGCGCGGGCCCGAGCGCCTCCTGCCGTTCCGTCCGCCAGAACATTGTGCCTTCGGTAAGCGCCCGGGCCGCGCGCCGGCGTTACCAGGGCTCTCCGCCCTGGCGGCGGTGACCGCCAGGGCGGAGACGAGGCTCACGAGCATCAATCCTGCGAAGCGCCTCGGGGCACGGCGCATCGACTGGATCACCGGTCGCCTGCGGGCGACGTGGAGTCGGCCTGTGCCCGATCGCTCGCGTTCGCCCCGGCCACTGCCGGGGCGCTGGGAGCAGCGGCGGCGAGCTTGCGGAACTCGAGATGGACGCGACGGTTGAGCTCCTGGCACTCCTTGCCCGGGTCGTCGCAGAGCGACCCGTCCTGCCCCAGCGTCACCAGCTTGATCGAGGTTTCGGGGACGCCGAGCTCGACGAGAAACTGCTTGACCGCCTGCGCGCGGCGTTGAGCCAGAACACGGTTGTACTCAGCTGGTCCCTGATGGTCTGCATGGCCCTGGACGAGCACCACCCAGGCGTTTGCCAGATCCATGAGGCCCGTCGTGTCTTGAAGCACGCGGACGGCGTCTGCACGCAGACGCGTGCTCTTGAAATCGAAGTAGACATCGGCGTGGAAGACCCCGGCAGGCGGTGCCGGAACCACGGTGCGGGGGCGTGTCGTGGCCCCGGGCGCCGCCTCCACTCCTTGCGAGCGAATCCAGTACGTTCCAACTGCTCCGGCGATCACCGTCAAGAGAATCCCCACGAGGATCACCAGCTCCTTCACACCACCGATCTCGGTCGTCCGCTGCTGCGTGTCGGCCATTGTCTTTCCCCTTTCTGGCTTGCGGCGTCTTCGCGTCCCACTGATCGGGCGCTCCGTGTCCGCCCAGTGCGGCCGGCGCCCGCTCGACCTCCTAGAGCAACGCTCACGCCACGCCGGGCCTCGGCGCGGGGAGCGGGGGACTCGAGCGGATTCGCAGACTTGGCGAGGGGGACCCCGACGGCGGCCGATCAGAGGGACGCGGGGGAACCCCGCATCCCCGCATCAGCCGGGGCTGTTCCCTTCAGGGTCCGGGACGGGTCAGACCCTGGCGGTCGGAGAGCGGCGGTCGAAGTACTGGCGGACGAGGAGCTCCAGGGAGCGGAAGTGGCGTTCAGGCAGGTTCTTGAAGCGTCTCCGGCACGCGGCGATCGCGTCGTCGGGAGAATCGAAACCCGCGACGACTCTCAGCAGGTGCTCGGAGTACTCGCGCAGTTTCAGCTCTACCGTGCGGCCGAGCGCCGGGTCGCCGGCGAGCGCCAGCGCGGCCTTGGCCCGGTCGCCGTCCGCCTCGACCAGCGCGCGGAAGCCGAGCCCCTTGAGCCGTTGAGTCACCGTGCTCCGGTCCCATCCGAGCGTGCGCGCGGTTGCCTGCATGTCGAACCCGTGCTGGCGGAGGGAGGCGAGGACCGCCGCGTCGCCGCCAGACTCGTCCCGGCCGGGCTCACGGGACTGTAGCCGCAGGTCTTCGACCGTGACAACGGCGCCGTCGGCGAACACCAGGGCCTGGCGCAGACAGTTTTGAAGCTCGCGTGCGTTGCCCGGCCAGTCGCTTCGCTCGAGCGCGGCCAGCGCGGCCTCGGACAGCGGCAGATGGGGCCGTCCGAGCTCGCCGGCGGCCTCGTGGGCGAACCAGGCGGCCAGCAGGCCAATGTCCTGCTTGCGCTCGCGGAGCGAGGGCAACCGCAGGACGAGCCCTTTCAGTCGAAAATAGAGGTCCTCGCGGAACCAGCCGTCCGCGACGCCCCGGTCGAGATCCCTGTTGCTCGCGGCGACCACGCGCACGTCCACGGTCGTCGGGCGTGTCGCCCCGATCCGGTAAAAGCTCTTGTCCTGGAGGACGCGAAGCAGCTTGCTCTGGTGATCGGGACGCAGCTCGCCGATCTCGTCGAGGAAAATCGTCCCCCGGTTCGCCTGCTCGAAGAACCCCTTCCGATCGCCGACGGCCCCGCTGAAGCTGCCCCTGAGGTGACCGAACATCTCGCTCTCGAACAGCTCTCCGGGGATCGCCGCCATGTTGACAGCGACGAAGGGGCCATCGGCGCGGAGACTCAAGCGGTGGGCGGCCCGCGCGAAAAGCTCCTTGCCCGTCCCGGGCTCTCCAGTGACGAGGATCGGCAGGAAAGAGCGCGCCGCCTTCTCGAGGTCCTGGAAGACGGCCAGGAGGGCTCGATCCCGGGTGACGATGCCCATCCGCTCGCACTGATGCCGTAGTCGCTCCTGCTCCGCGTCGCCGAGCGGGGCCTGGCGGCTCGGGTCGAGCGTCCGAGACTCGCGTTCCAGCCGTTCGAGCTGCGCGCGCGTGTGCTCTTCCTGGGCTCGGGCTGCCGCGAGCTGCGCACGCAATGCCTCCTCGCCGCCGGTCGATCGAGCGATCGCGGCTCGCGCGGCCTCGA
>JAHFDK010000413.1 GCA_023249095.1 Candidatus Rokuibacteriota bacterium
TGGACGGTGCACTTCGAGGCGATGGGATTTCGCGTGCTCCGCAACGCCCACGTCACCATCGCGCGTGGCGCGGCACGCCTCCTGATCGGCGGCGTCATCGATTTCGCCGCGCGAATGTCCGATCCCGACGCGCGGCCGCGTCCGGACCTCGCGACCGACGGCGACGCGCGGCCGGCCTTCCGTCTGCTCCTGGCGCACAATCCGAAGATCGCGCCGCTGGCCGAGCAGGCCGGCTTCGACCTGCAACTGTCGGGACACACGCACGCCGGCCAGTTCTTCCCGTGGACGTTCGTGATTCATCTGGTCCACGGGCCGCACGCGGCGGGGCTCTCGCGCCGCGGCCGCTTGTGGGTCTACGTCAGTGCCGGCACGGGGACGTGGGGTCCGCCCGTGCGCCTCGGCACGAGGCCGGAGCTCACGCTCCTGCGCCTCGTGGCCGCGAACGGACCGCGCCGCCGCTAGCCGGCGGCGGCCTGCCGCGACGGGGCGCGGCTCTCGATCCGCACCGGCGGCTTGGCCTCGCGCGACGGTGCACCCAGTTCTGGCAGCGGAGAGCGTGGGCGACGACGATCTGCGTCAGGTCGTCAATGCAGTGCGGACACGACAGCGCGGCGTCGCTCCGGACCAGCCATCCGAGGCGGTACGTCTCCGGACACCGCTCGCACGGCACCGGCGCCTACGCCAGCGGCCGGGTCGGCGCCTCGCACTACTATTGCGCCTCGAAGGCCGGCGTCGTCATGTTCACGCGCGTGCTGGCGATGGAGCTTGCCGAGCAGCGCATCAACGTGAACTGCATCGCCCCCGGCTACATCAACGTGGACAGCGGGACGTCGCCGCTGACTTCCGACTTCGAGACCGCGCTCATGAAGAACATCCCGTGGGGGCGGTTGGCACGCCGGCGGACATCGCGCCGGCCGCGCTGTTCCTGGCCTCACCGGCGGCGACGAGCTTCGCCCTCATCATCACGCCGCCGCTCGTTCGAGCGGCGCGATCGTGGCGAGCGGCGAGAGCATCGCGGCGGCGTTGCGATGCAGGATCTTGTCGCGCGCTTCCTCGCCGAGTTCCGCTTCCGCGAGCGCCTTGCTGGTCCACTCGCAGCCAAATTCGGTGCCGTCGGTGCCGCAGACGATGCGATCGGCGCCGTACAGGCGCACCGCGGCCTCGATCGCGCGCGGGCCGAACGAGTTGCAATCCACATGCACCTGCGAGCGGCGGATGCGTGCCGACGGCAGTTCCTCTTTCGGCGTGTCGAGCAGACAGCGGTGGTCCATGCGCTCGACCTCGTACGGAATGTTGCCTCCGAGGTTGTGGACGTGGATCAAGGCATCGGGGTAGGGCGCGAGGTAGTCGGTGAGGCACAGCGTCACCATCACCGACGAAAGGCTCGCTTGCATGTCGAGGGTCCCGTTGCGGCGGCGTGCATTGTCGGTGTCCCCGGCGACTTTGGGGAAGGTGTCACCCGGCCGCGGGCCGTGGTGGATGAAGACGAGCGCGCGATGCCGGTTCGCGACCTCGAGCACAGGACGCATGGCCTCGGCATCTTTGCGCGTCAGGAACGCGTTGCCCGGCACCTGCGTCCCGACGATGCCCGCCAGCCCCAGCGCTCGTTCGAACTCCACGGCAGCCGCCGAAATGTCCACCAGCGGCAGCGCCGCATAGGCGGCGAAGCGGCCTTCGTGCTCTTGGCAGAGCCCGGATACGCTGTCGTTGAAGAGTCGGCAGAGCGAGAGGGATACATCGAGCGGTTGCGCCTCGATCCAGCAGAACGAGCCGAGCAGCGACAGCACGCTGGTGCTGACGCCCTGACGGTTCATCCTGGCGAGGTGGAAGTCCACCTCGTCGAACGCCTTGGACAGCGGTTCCTCGCCCATCCGGGTCTTCAATACTTCGACGCCGGCCTGGTTGCGCACGACGCGCGGTTCCGTGGTCCGGGCGCGCAGGGCGTCGGTGAACTCGGCGGGTCTCCAGTGGGTATGCATATCGATCATTGGACGTCTCCTAATCCGGCGGGTCAGAATGATCGGTAATTTATTCCAGTCGCGAGAGCAACGCAAGCGCACCCCGAGTGCACGATCCAGATGCGTCGCGCTATGATTCACACGCCACACACGGGAAGGAGCGTTGCATGCCGCAGCTCGTGTTTCTCCACGGACCCGGCGCGGGCGCCTGCGCTGACGCGTTCCACCATCAACGCCGGCATTTCCCGAACAGCGTCGCGCCGACCTTGCCCGGCCACCTCGAGGGCAGCCGGTGTCCGGACGTTACGCGATACATGGAATGGGTGCGCGGCTGGCTGTGGGCGCAGGGTCTGAAAGGGGACCTCGTGCTGATCGGTTACACGCTGGGCGCATCGATTGCGCTGCAATACGGCCTCGACTATCCGGACGAGGTGAAGGGCCTGGTGGTGATGACCGTCGCCGCGCGGCCCAAGACACGTGCCGCGGGCGCGTACGAGATGCGGCTGCGCGCCGCGGAGGACCCGAAGGTCTACGAAGAGTGGCTGGAGCATCAGCGGCATGCCATGAAGTTCGTAGAACCCGGATTGCGCGAGCAATTGATGGAGCGGCACCGCCAGGTGGGCCCACTGTCCCAGTACCACGACCTGAAAACGATCGATGCCTTCGACGTACGCGATCGGCTCGCGACGCTCAAGCCCAAGCTGCTCCTGCTGCGCGGCCTGGACGATCCGGGCCATCCGCCGGAGTACGAGAAAGAGGTGCACGAAGCCGTGCCCGGTTCACGGTATGTGAAACTCTCCAGCGCGGGGCACTTCCCGCCCACCGAGATTCCGGACAAGGTCAACGCGCTGATCGAGGAGTTCGTGGCCACTCTGTGAGGACCCGCCCGGCGGAGTTCTCCCGGTCTTCCCCCGGTCAGGCATGGACGCCGATGGTCTTGTCCCAGTCGGTCGCGAGCTGGTAGGCATAGGCGACCCGCATGAGGAGCGGATCGTCGAAGAAGCGCCCGACGAGCTGCATGCTGACCGGGAGACCCGCCGACGACTTGCCCACGGGGAGGGCCAGCGCCGGGTGGCCGGTGTAGTTGAAGGGCTGGGTGTTGCGGGAGGCGCCCCTGCTCATCGCCATCAGGTTGTCCTCGACGGCCTCGAGGTAGCTGCCCGGCCTGTGGTTCTTGGGTGCCGTCATGACGCAGGTGGGCATCACGAGCACGTCGACGTCCGCCAGGGCGGCATCGTAGGCCTTGATGTAGGCGGGCCGCACATTCTGGGCCTTGGCATACACGCGGCCGCGGTAGTTGCGGCGGCTCAACTCGGCGGCGATGAGCGACAGCTTGGTGCGGGGTGCGAGCACATCGGCGTGGGAGGCCCACAGCGTGTTGATGGCCGCGATGAGCGGGGCGGGGTAGTAGGTCCTGGTGAAGGCGCCGAAGAAGCCGGTCTTGAATAGCGCCAGGGCGCCTTCGCCCGTGAGCGCAGCCTGGGCGGTGCGGATGGCATGGTGAGCGGGGATGGACACCTTGGACACATCGGCGCCTGTCCGGGCGAGGACGTCAACGGCGGCCAGCACCAGGTCGCGCACGTCGCCCTCTGCCTCGTCGAAGCCCTCCTGGAGCACGCCGATCCGCAGCCCGGCCACTCCATCGGCCAGCCGACCAAGCACACCCATGCGAGTGGGGACATCGCGCGTCTGGCGGGGATCGTAGGGGTCGTACCCCGCAGTGGCCTGGAGCGCCGCCGCCGCGTCCTCCACGGTGCGGGCCATCGGACCCGTGTAGTCGATGGATTGGTCCGAGCCGAACCCGATCCCGAAGTGCGACACGAGCCCGAACGTGGCCTTGTGGCCGATGATCCCGCAGAACGCCGCCGGGATGCGGATGGAGCCTCCCTGGTCGCCGCCGAACGAGATGTCCACCTCGCCAGCGGCCACCGCCGCGCCGGAGCCTGACGACGATCCGCCGGTGACGTGCTCGTGGTTGTGGGGGTTGAGGGGCCGGCCGTAGTCCCCGATGGCGCCGCCGGTGCCGAAGCCACCACTCAGGCCGTTCATGACGTTCTTGCCGATGATGGTGCCCCCCGCCTCCAGGACGCGGGTGACCACGGTGGCGTCGAAGTCAGGGATGAAGCCCTCGAGGGCGAAGGAGCCAAAGCTCATGGGCATCCCGGCCACCGCGATGTGATCCTTGTAACTGACGGTCTTGCCGGCCAGCACGCCTTCGGCCGCTCCATCGATCCGGCACTTCCACATCCAGGCATTGAGCGGGTCTTCTTCTGGCCCCGGCCGGTACCCGGGTTTCCGAACGGCGGAGACCATCGGCGGCACGGGCTCCTCGAGCCGCGCTTGCACGAAGGCGTCGAACTGGCTCAGCTGTTCCATGAGGTACTTTCGGTACAGGACGGCCTCCTCCGGACTCAGGTGGATGCCCAGCTCCTTGGCCACCGCCACGACTTCATCGACGCCAGGGACCGCGTACATAGGTTTCTCTCC
>JAHFDK010000414.1 GCA_023249095.1 Candidatus Rokuibacteriota bacterium
CGAGGGCTTCGCGCAGGGGACTCGCAGACCCGAGATTCTTCCCCTCAGGAGATCACGATGCTGGTGCGAGAGGGGGGAGTCGAACCCCCAAGGGCTTTTGGCCCACTGGATCCTAAGTCCAGCGCGTCTGCCAGTTTCGCCACTCTCGCGGAGTTCGGCCCACGCAGCATACCCGCGAATTATACCGCCCCTCTGAGGAAGCTCATTTGTCCCGCCGCCGGGACATGAGCTAGGCTCCCGCCATGACGGCGGTCGTCGGTTACTTCCGCGCGCAGATCGCCGAGATCGAACGCGACGCCGCGCTTCGCTGGTACGGCGTGGCGATGGCCTTCCTGCACGTCGTCACCTACCTCTACTGGGTGGATCATCGGATCGCCGCCTTCGTCCACGCGGAGGCGGAGCCGATCTGCTGGCCACTCGTGCCCGAATGCGGCGCGCTCCGCGTGCTGTCCCCGACGGGGGTGGCGCTGCTGCTCCGCGCCTACTTCGCCGCGGCGGTCGGCACCGGCCTCCTGTTCGCGTCGCGGCGGCTCGTGGCGTGGGCCTACGCGAGTCTCGTTTTGGTGAACGCCCTCAAGCTCGCGATCATGCTGCTCGACTACCGTCTGCGGATGAACCAGCACTACATGGGGTTCTTCGCCGCCTTCGCCTACCTGTTCGTCCCGGCGAAGCGCGACGCGCTCCGCGTCCTGGTCACGCTCTTCTACTTCTGGGCCGGCACGCTCAAGCTCAACTGGGAGTGGATCTCGGGCGCGGGTCTCTATCGGCCGATGTGGCCGTTCGCCGGCGTGGGCGTCATGGTCGCGTGCGTCTACGTGATCGTCCTCGAGCTCGTCGTGACCTGGGGGCTCCTGGCGAAGCGGGCCTGGGTCTTCTGGGCGGCGTTCGTCCAGTTCCTGATCTTTCACGCGCTGTCCTGGCAGGTCGTCGGCTTCTTCTACCCGCTGCTCATGTTCGCGATCCTGACGATCTTCCCCCTGAGCCGGCTCATCGACTCACGCGATTCGCCCGACGGGCTACTGGTCTCACTCTGGACACGCCGGGTGGCTTGGCCCGTGCTGGCACTCGCGGCCGTGTTCTCGGGGCTCCAGCTGGCGCCCTACGCCTTTCCCGGCGACCGCACGCTGACCGGGGAAGGCCGCCTCTACGCGCTCCACATGTTCGACGCCCGGCCGACGTGCTCCGGGTGGGCCGATCTGCGCCAGGCCGACGGCACCACGACCCGGCGAGACCTGAAGCTGCCGCTGGACACCCGAATCGCGTGCGACCCGATCGTGTACTTCAACCGCGCCCGCAACCTCTGCCGCCAGCAGCAGGCCGGGCTCGCCGCCTTCCAGGACCTCGACCTCTTCCTCTCGGCGCGGCGGACGAGCGACGGCGCGATGAAGCGCGTGATCGCTACGACGGGCTTCTGCGCGCGCGGGGACCGCTACGACCCCTTCCGCCACAACCCCTGGATCCTCACGGAATGACGCTCAGGCGGGCGAGCCCAGGATCAGCCGCCGGTGGAGCGCGCTGAGGATCTCGTCGGCGCCGGCGCGCGCCCAGACCCGGAAGAACGGCGACTGCTGGAGCTCCATGAACTCGCGGTCGCCCCGCTTCTGGGTGTCGTCCTTGCTCTCGCCCGGCCGCGCCCCACGGATCTGCGCGACCACACGGTCCTTGTGATAGATCGCGGGGTACTCGGTGTAGTGGTAGAGGTACTCGAGCTCCTTGGTGTAGAAGACGGCGACGGGGATCGACTGCCAGGTCTGGCCGTCCTTGTGATTGAGGAACTCCGCCATGATGTCGGCGTTGCTGTCCGGCTCCTCGGCGAGGCTCGGGTGGCGGCTCCGGCTGAACCGCTGGCCGTCCCGCCGGAAGATTCTCAGCTCCATCCCGCCCGCCTCGGCGAGCCGCGCCAGCATCGGCACGTCGCGCCGGCAGTCCGACGACCACTCCTCCGCGATGACCAGCACCTTCGCGGGACCGTTCGGCCGGGCCGCCAGCCACTTGACCGCCGCGACGTGCGCCTCGTCCAGCCGGGTCGCCTCGTAGGCCGAGCGCAGGTGCGCGCTCATGTCGCTCCGCGGCCGCCCGGAGCCCTCGCGCTTGAGATTCTCGGGCGTGCCGACGTAGGCGACGTATTGATCGAACGTCATGCCGGAGGTGAATCGCTCCGGCGTGACCACGCTCTTCGTGCGTTCCATGAAAGCCTCCTTGTCAGATGCTCAGCCCGGGGACGATCGTCGCGTTCGGAATCCGCCGAAAGGCCGCCGGCGAGATCTTGATCTTCGACGACCGGCTGCCGCTGCCGAGGATCACCCAGTCGAGCTGCATCAGCTTGTCGTCAACGTAGATCGGCAGGTCGGGCGGCAGCGCGAACACCGTGACGCCGCCGATCATCATGCCGGTGCGGGTCTTCGTCTCCTCCGCGGTGGCGAACGAGACCTTGGCGACCCCCAGCAGGGCCCGGACCGTGTGGTTCACGTCGAGCCGCGTCGTGGCCTTGACAACACACGCGCCGAACCGCCTCGGCTCTTTCTTCGAGGCGACGACGATCGTATTGCCGGCGCTCGCGAGCGGCAGCCCGTACTTCTCGCAGCAGGCGGCGGTATCGGCGAACGCCGGGTCGATCTCCATCAACTCGTACGCCACGCCGAGGGCGTCGAGAGCCTGGACGACGCGTTCGTCAATCATTATCGCCATTATGGCCGGACCGAGCCCGGGAACCGGCGCACGCGCGTCATCAATCCGCCTCCCGTTGGGATCGAGGTCGCGGTATTCTCCCACACGGGAGGACCGCCATGACCCTGGAAGAGCTGCGCGACCGCATGAAGGCAGCCCGCGTCGAGATCGCCGAGAACCGGCTCGAGCTCGTGCGCCGGCTGCTGACCGACGCACTCCGGCCGATCCACGCGATGGATTCGCGGAAGCACCGGACACTGGAGCCAGCCGTCACCTTCGACGCCGGACGGCCGCGAGGCGATCATGGCCAGTGACGAGCTCTCCTACGCGACGATCCGCGACATCGGTGCGCGTTTCAGGCGCCGCGCCCTCTCGCCGGTCGAGCTGACCCGGGCGCTCCTCGAGCGCATCGAGCGCCTCGACCCCGGGCTCCACACGTTCGTCACGGTGACCGCCGATCGGGCGCTGGCGGACGCCAAGGCCGCCGAAACCGCGCTCGGGCGCGGCGACTTCTCGAGCCCGCTCCTCGGCATTCCCGTCGGCTACAAGGACATCTACGCGACCCGCGGCATCCTCACCACCGGCGGCTCGGCGTTGCTGGCCGACTGGATCCCGACCGAGGACGCCACGTGCGTGACGCGGCTTCAGCGGGGGGGGGCGGTGATGCTCGGCAAGTTGATCACCCACGAGTTCGCCTTCGGCATCCAGTTTCCGGGCCACCGCTTCGCCGCGGCCAAGAATCCGTGGGACCTCGAGCGGATGCCGGGCGGGTCTTCGAGCGGATCGGGCGCGGCCCTCGCGGCCGGTCTGGCGTTCGGCGCGCTCGGCTCGGACACGGGCGGCTCGATCCGCGGTCCGGCCTCGTTCTGTGGCATCGTCGGCCTCAAGCCGACCTACGGCCGCTGCAGCCGCGCCGGCGTCCTGACGCTCTCGTGGACGCTGGATCACACCGGACCGATGGCGCGCACCGTCGAGGATTGCGCGTATCTGCTGCAGGCGCTCGCCGGCCACGACGCGGCCGATCCGGCGGCGAGCCGCGAGCTCGTCCCCGACTACGTGGCGCCGCTCGGCCGTGGCGTCCGCGGGCTCCGCGTCGGAGTGGTGCGCGAGTATTTCTTCGAAGGCATCGATCCCGAGGTCGAGAAGGGATTCGAGCAGGCGCTCGCGACCCTGCGGCAGCTCGGCGCCACCGTCGAGGACGTCCAGATCCCCGGCATTCAGGCGGCCGGGGCCTACACGGCGATCCTCCTCGCCGAGGCATTCGCGTATCACGAGCACGACCTGCGGGAGCATCCCGAGCGCTTCGGCGAAATCGTGCGTGAGCGGATGCTGGCCGGCGCCCTCATCACCGCCTCCGAGTACGTGCAGGCCCAGCGTCTTCGCGCGCAGCTCAGGGCCGACATGAACGCCGTGCTCCGCCGGGTGGACGTGCTCGCGACGCCGACCAGCCCGAAGCCCGCGCCCACGTTCACGACGGTCTACGATCCCGAGTACGGATTCCCCCGCGGCAACACCGGACCGTTCAACATGACGGGCCTCCCCGCCCTCGCCGTGCCATGCGGGTTCACCGCGGCGGGGCTGCCGCTGTCGATCCAGATCACGGGCCGCCCGTTCGACGAAACGACCGTGCTGCGCGTGGGCCACACCTACGAGCAGGCTACCAGTTGGCGCACACGGCATCCGAACCTCTGAGCGAGGACAACCCATGTCACCTTCGAACCTCGAGGAGAAGTTCCAGACGCTTCACGAGATCGTGCGGGCCGCCCGCCTGAACCTGG
>JAHFDK010000139.1 GCA_023249095.1 Candidatus Rokuibacteriota bacterium
CATTGTGCAAGTGGAGCGTCACGCAGCGTGCTCAGCAGCACGCCCCGCCAGAGTTCGGAACCCCGAGGAACGGGTAATCGTAGAGCTTGGCGGCTGGTGCTGCGACAAGGACGTCCGGCGCGCACATGGAACCGTGGCTTGTGATCGGCGCGGTACCGGGCTGCTGCACGTTAGGGTTCGAGAACCCGCCAACGACGCGACACCGGCGAGCTGCTCGAGGGCGCAGTTTCTTGGGAGTCGGCTTGTGTGGCGTTGAGGAGGTGTGCCGGAGGTGGTGTCTCGGTGAGAGTGAGAGCGAGTACCCGCGGCACCCGCGTATTTCGCGATCACCGGCTTGCAGATCGCGGCAGATAGGTGCACCCGGCGCAACCCAGGCGCAACCGCGCGAGCTGTCGAAACCTGCGCGGCAGGCAAAAACGACACTGGCTCCAGACGCTCGCTCAAGACTCGCGCGCAGATCGGGATTCCTGAGACCGACCCTCATGCCCTCGATCACATCGCGCGCCGCCGCGTACACGCGCGGGCCTCCTTCGACTTCCCTGCGGCATCGTGCAGCGAGCCCAGCGCGGCGTGGGTCCTCCAGAGCTGGCCAGGGTTGCCGATCGCCTGCGGGATCGTGACCGCTTCGCGCAGCGCCTGCTCGGCCTCGTCCCACCGCCGCCGGTGCGTCGCGATCTCGCCCTTGACCGGCCAGCCCTTGACGAGGTTCTTGCGTGCGCGCGTGCGTGTCGCGATCTCCAGGCACTCGTCGGCCCACTCCGTGGCCTTCGCGTAGTCGCCGCGCGCGATCCAGAGGTCCTTTTCGTCCTCGAGCTGGCGCACCAGCCCACGTCCTCACGTGCGACCCCCGCAGCTGGCGCACACGCCTCCACAGAGCGCACCGGCGGCGGGCAGAGCGGCGAACCCCACGACCGCCAACCTGAACGAGCGGCCCGATGACAACGCATCTTTCCGGGTTCGGGGTACGCATCCGAGCCACCCCAAAAGGATCGGCCGGTCAGAAATCAGCCGGTCTGCAGGCCATCAAGATTTGGCTGACGGCGACAATTGCGTACACTGTCAGTGGGTTGGCGTGATCCTCCGGAAATGGTCTGTTTCTTGCTGCCATTCGCTCATCAGGGAACCCAACAAATGGTCATTGAAAACGCCATGGGGTACGGGCAGGCCGAGCACGAGCGGCGACGGCTCGAGGTGCTCTACGACGTCACTCGCCGCCTGGCGGCGCTCCACGAGACCGACGAACTCCTCTCCCTGATTGTCCATGAAGCCGCCCGACTTCTTGGCGTGGAGGCGGCTGGAATGCGCTTCGTGGAAGGCGACGACCTCGTGGTCGGCGCGCGGACCGAGTCGGCGGCCGCCCTGATGTCTCGTCCTCGGCTCAAAAGCGGGGAAAGTTTGAGTGGCTTGGTGGTCGCGACGGGGGAACCCGTGGCGGCGGAAGATCTGGGCGAGGACGTCCGCTACGAGCCGGCGCATAAGCAGGCCGCCCTGGCGCAGGGGTTTCACAGCTTCCTCGGCGTGCCACTTCGGAGTCAGGGGCGCCTGATTGGCACGCTCAACGTATATGGGAAACGTCCGTGCCGCTACGGGCCGGATGAGATTTCCCTGCTCTCCGCATTCGCGGATCAGGCGGTGCTCGCGATCGAGAAAGCTCGACTCCTCCGCGAGGCCGAGGAGGGCCGGGGCGTTGCCCAGGCACGCGCGGAAGCGCTCAGCCGTTCTAATGCCGAACTGGAGCAATTCGCCTATATCGCCTCGCACGACCTGCAGGAGCCGCTTCGGATGATCACTGGCTACACCCAGCTCCTGGCGCGCCGTTACAAAGATCAGCTGGACGCGGACGCCCAGGAATTCATTGGCTACGCCGTGGATGGAGCTGCACGCATGCAGCGGTTGATCAACGACCTCTTGACCTATTCGCGCGTCGGCACGCAGGGCAAGGGGTGTGAGCCCACTGCGGGTGCGGCCGTCTTCGCGGCCGCGTGCGAAAATCTCCGCGCCGCGATTGAGGAGAGCGACGCGGTGGTGACGTCGGATTCCCTGCCGACGGTCATGGCCGACCAAACGCAGCTCGTGCAGCTCTTGCAGAACCTGATTGGTAATGCGCTCAAGTTCCGTCAGGAACTCCCGGTCGTGGTCCATGTCGGGGTCGAGCGACGAGGGGACCAGTGGCTCTTCTCGGTGCGGGACAACGGCATCGGCATCGAGCCGCAGTACGCAGAGAAGATCTTTCTGATGTTTCAGCGTCTTCATGGGCGCACCGAGTACCCGGGGACGGGCATTGGGCTCGCCGTCTGTAAGAAGATTGTGGAGCGCCACGGCGGCCGGATCTGGGTCGAGTCCGAACCCGGCAAGGGCAGCACCTTTTATTTCACGCTTCCGGGAAACGGGAGACCGCACCATGATTGACGCTCCGATCGCGCATCCGATCGAGATCCTCCTGGTCGAAGATAACCCCGGCGACGTGCGCCTCACCGTGGAAGCCCTCAAAGAGGCCAAAGTTCGCAATCGGGTGCACGTCGTTGACGATGGCGTCAAAGCCATGGCGTTCCTGCGCCGGCAGGCCGCGTATTCGACGGCGCCCCGGCCCGATCTGATCCTGCTCGATTTGAACTTGCCCAAGAAGGACGGACGCGAGGTGCTCGAGGAACTGAAACACGACGGGGATCTCAAACGGATCCCGGTGGTCATTCTGACCACCTCCCAGGCCGAACAGGACATCCTGAAAGCGTACGAGTTGCATGCCAACTGCTACATCACGAAGCCGGTTGACCTCGACCAGTTCCTGAAAGTGGTCAGATCGATCGACGAGTTCTGGTTCACCGTGGTGACGTTGCCCCCGGTCTGACGAGATGGGCGCTGAACAGATCAGCATTCTTCTGGTGGAGGACAATCCGGGCGATGCTCGGCTCCTGCGGGAGATGCTCGCTGAGCCAAGCCGCGAGACGTTCCAACTCGCGCATGTTGAGCGGATCAGCGAAGCGCTCGCGCGGCTGAGCAGCGAGGTGTTTGATGCGATTCTCCTGGACCTGTCCTTACCCGACGGGCAGGGCCTCGAGACCGTCGATCTGATCTGTCGCACGGTGCGTCACGTCCCGGTCGTCGTGTTAACCGGTCTCGATGATGAAACTCTGGCGCTCACTGCCCTTCAGCATGGGGCCCAAGACTATCTCGTCAAGGGGCACATCGAGCCGTCGTGGCTGGTCCGCGCCCTCCGCTATGCCATCGAGCGCCATCGGATGTGGATCGCCCTCCAGAACTTGGCGCTCCGTGATGAGGCTCTGCTCGAGATCGCCCATGCGCTCAGTTCCACCTTGGAGCTCAAGCAGCTGTTGAAGCTCATTGCGCGGCGCACAGCGCACGCCGTGGGCGCCGTGCGCTGTTCCATCAATCTCGTGCGCGACGGGCGTCTAACGCCCGTCATGTCGCAGTTTGCCGACGGCCATGCCGACCCGGTGCTCTGGAGAGCGTTCAAGACGATGGGGCCCTCTCGCCTCGAGGACGTGGCGGGGCACGCCGAAGCGATCCGAACGAAGCGCCCGGTCCTCATCGAGGACGTCCTCGCGAGTGACCTGATTCCGGCCTATTGGATCACGACATTCGGTCTTCGGGCCGTTGCCGTCTTCCCGCTGATCCGGAACGACGAGGTGATCGGCACCCTCAACCTGGAGCAGACGGAAGGGCCCTATGCCTGGCGCCCGGAGCAGGTCGACGTGGCCACGTTGATCGCGAACCAGGCGGCACTCGCCATCGACAACGCGCAACTCTACGCCCGGGTGCAGGCTCAGGTGAAAGATCTCCAGGAGACGCAGGCCCAGCTGGTGCAGGCCGGCAAGCTCGCCGCCGTCGGGCAGCTGGTGGCGGGCGTGGCGCACGAGATCAATAACCCCCTGACGGTCGTCGCCGGGCAGGCACAGCTCTTGATGGGCACCAGCACCGATCCCGACGTCAGCGACCGCGCCGAGAAGATTCTCGCCGGCGCGACGCGCGCGGCCCGGATCATTCGGGAGCTCCAGACCTTCGCCCGGCCGACCCCCCCGGAGCAGTCCGTCGTCCATCTCTCGACAGTCATCGCGCGGGTGCTCGCGCTGCGGGAGCAGACCCTGCACGTGAGCGGGATCCCGGTCGAGTGCGACCTGGCGGCCGAGGCCCCGCCGGTGTGGGGTGACCCGTCGCAGCTCGAGCAGGTGGTCCTGAACCTCCTCCTGAACGCGGAGCACGCGATGATGCAGGCGAGCGGCCAGCCGCCACTGATTACGCTGCGCCTGACGGCCGCGGGCGATCGGGTGCGCGTGGCCGTGTCTGACACGGGTCCCGGGATCCCGCCCGACGTGCTGCCGCGGATCTTCGAGCCGTTCTTCACCACCAAGCCCGTCGGCCAGGGCACGGGGCTGGGCCTGTCCATTTGCTACAGCATCGTCCAGGCGCATCGCGGGCGCATCTGGGCGGACAGCCCTCCGGGCCAGGGGGCCACCGTGGTCGTGGAACTGCCCGCCTGCCCCGCCGACGCCACCGCCGCCGCGGCGACCGTGCGGCCGCCCGTGGAGAAAGTCCGGCGGGGGCACGTGCTGGTCATCGACGACGAGCCCGCCGTCGCGGACACCGTAGGCGCTATCCTCGAATCCCTCGGCCAGGACGTCACGGTCGCGATCGGCGGCGAGGCGGGCTGGGCGCGGTTGAGCGCACCGGACGCCCTTGTCTACGAGCTCGTCACCGTCGATTTCAGGATGCCCGACCTCCCGGGTGACAAACTCTGGCAGCGCCTGCGGACCGAGCGCCCGGCCCTCGCCAAACGCGTTGTCTTCGTCACCGGCGACACCGCCAATCCTGATACCCAACGGGTCCTCGCCGCCACCGGGCGCCCCGTGCTGCACAAGCCCTTCGATCAGGCGGCGCTCGCTGCCCTTCTCCCTGTCACACCTCCACGGTCCAACTCGTCTCGCCAATGACAGGAGGGGAGCGCCGGCACGAAGGCGACGGAAGAATGATCCCCTGGACCAGCTCAGCACGATCGCGACGCGGCAGGTGAATCCCCGCGTCCAGCCGGAGGGTCAAGGAAGGCCGTCCGAGCGAACAGGGCGAGGACTTTTCGGTGAACGAAGTTCCTGCGGGCGGTGACTCTAAAGAGCTGGGAGTGGAACTGCTTCCGCCCTCAGGATGCCGCATACTTCCACGTGCCCAAAGCGGTGGAGTAACCCGTTGGGGACTCAAGCGCGTATCCCGTTGGGGCCACCAACTTGACAGACAGTCCGAGATAGAGGCTCCACCTTCGTCAGGCGGGCATGGCGACCTTCTCCAGGAGTTCAAGTTCATCGAGAACCCTCCCGACCCCCAGGGCCACGCAGGACATCGGGTCCTGGGCGACCGTCACGGGAAGTTGGGTTTCCTTCCCGAGCAGCCGGTCTAGCCCGCGAAGGAGGCCACCACCGCCGGTGATGACGATGCCCGTATCGACGATATCCGCGGCCAGTTCCGGGGGTGTCTGCTCGAGACAGGTGCGCACCGTCTCGACAATGGTCATCACGGAGTCGCGAAGCGCCTCCCGAATTTCGTCCTCAGTGATGACGACGGTCTTCGGGATGCCGTCGACGAGATCCCGGCCCTTCACTTCCATGGTGCGCTGGTCACCCTCCCCAGGGTAGGCCGAACCGAGGTAGATCTTGATCTCCTCGGCCCGACGCTCGCCGATCAGGAGGTTATAGTGCTTCCGAATGTGCTGCAGGATCGCCTCGTCCATCTTGTCGCCCGCGATCCGCACCGACTTGCAGTAGATGACCCCCGCCAGGGAAATCACCGCCACCTCGGTGGTCCCGCCGCCGATGTCGACGATCAAATTGCCGCCCGGCTCCTGAATCGGCAGCCCGGCCCCCATCGCCGCCGCTACAGGCTGCTCAACGAGATACACTGCGCGGGCCCCGGCGTGCATCGCGGCGTCGCGGACGGCCCGCCGCTCGACTTGCGTGATGCCCGAGGGCACCCCCACCACGACCCGTGGTCGAAGGATCGTGCGCTGCCACCGATGCGTCTGCGAGATGAAGTAGCCCAGCATCCTTTCTGTGCTATCGAAATCCGCGATCACCCCGTCCTTCAAGGGCCGAATGACGCGGATGTTGCCGGGCGTGCGCCCGAGCATCGCCTTCGCTTCGCGCCCCACGGCGATGATGGAGTGGTCAGCCTCATGAATCGCCACGATGGAGGGTTCATTGAGGACAATCCCCTCGCCTCGGACGAACACCAGCGTATTCGCCGTGCCCAGGTCGATCGCCAGGTCATCCGAGAATTTCTCGGCCCAGCGCTTGAAAAACATCACACCCCTCGATAGCTTCCAGATCTACCACGTTCCCCGTGGAGGCTCCAGTCCTGCGGAGCCACGTCGCTAAGGGGCCCTATATGAATCAGGCGAGGTCGGGTTCCCGAGTGAACTGGAGGAGGGTCTGGCCGCTGATCGACCTCGCGACAGGCATCACAGGGTTGGCGCTTTTGATTGTCGGGGATCTCGGCGGCAACCGTCCGTTGCGTGCCCTCGGCGTGGTCCTCATCGGGAGCGCGGTCCTGGCCATGGTCGCGCACCTCTCGTCGCGGCGCGGAGGCAAGGCGCCGCCGACCGGAACGCAATGACGAGCCGCCATCCATCGGGCAAAGCATCCTCTGGGTCCGAGAGTTCATCGCCCAGTGGGCGGCGGCGACGAGGGAGGGGCATCGTTTCGCAAAGGAATCTCAGGGACACGCCGACAAGATGCTGACGTGGACGATTGGCCTCATGGGGGCAGGCATCTTCTCATCGAAGGACTTCCTCGCCGCGGCACCGGCCAGATCTTCGTTTCGCTGCACTGTTGCCGTGGGTCGTGGGAATCCTATGCGCTGTCGCCGGGCGTCTTCTCGGCGCGGAGCTCATGCAGCGCAACAACCTCCACCATTAACGCTACAACACACCCGCTTGAGCGCCCGCCCCTATGGCCGGTTTTGAGCTGTCGACGTTTGGCCGGATTTGAGGTGTCGACCGAGGCAATCAAGTCACGGCTCGGTGAATACCGGTCTTTCACGTTTCCCATCGTCCAAAAGACTGTCCGGGTCCGTCTGATGCAAGCCCATCCACCTTACGTCGGTGTTGATTACGGGAGCGGAAGGAATTGTGTGTTTGACCTTGGAACGATGCGACTCCGCTATGCTGGCTGAGGGCGAAATGTGAATTGATCTTGAGTTGTGGTCCGAGCGGCGCAAGAATGGACACCCGGAGGTCGACCTTGTAGCCGCCGAGGTCGGCCTCGAACCGGCCATCCTGCGGCGCACGGCGCTCGTCGATCCGCAATCGGCTGAGGACCTTGATGCGGGCCACGAGCGACTGGTGCGCGGTCGGCGGCAGGCTCAAAACCTCTCGGAGCGCGCCGTCCACCCGATAGCGAACGAGGATCTCCAGTTCGTACGGCTCGATGTGGACGTCCGAAGCGCGCGCCACCGCCGCGTATTCCAGGATCCGCGTCAAGAGCTCCGCCCCCGAGTTCATCCCGTCCGCCGCGGTGCTCTCTTGCTGAGTGACGCGGAGGGTCTCGTCGACGTCCGAGCGCTCCAGCATCGCGCGGAGGTTGCCCCGATAGAGCAGGTGACCTCGCTGGATCGCGCTCTCCGGCGCGAGGAACGGAACGACCTTTCGCCCGGTCGTCCGGGTGATCTCGTCGATGATCCGGCGATCGCGCGGATCGAACATCGCCACGTGCAGCTCCGCGTCCTTCAAGTCGAAGGGCAGCAGGACATTCGTGCGCGCGTACTCTTCGACGACCGTCTGCAGGGCCTCGAGCTTGACGTCGCTGACCTTCAAGTCGATGAAGCCCACGCCCCACGCCTCGGCAATCCGTCCCAGGACGAACCCCAGCGGGACGCGGCTGCGCTCGACAATCGCGCGCTCGAGGGGGATCCGCAGCCGGGAGGCCATCTTTCGGGCCCGGTCGAACTCGGTCTCGTCCATGATCTCGAGTTGGCCGACGAGCAGCGCCCGAAACTCGTCCTCGGAGATGCGCAGTGTCCGCATCTATGCTCCTCCCGCCGCGATGGCTTCCTCGACCTTTCGCGCCAGATTCAACACCTCGACTCCGTGGAGCTTTGGCATGATCAGGTCGAGGAGAATGAGATCGGGCTGCTCCGGGGCAGTGCCCCACAGTCCGGCCGTCGCGTCCTCAAGGGCCGGACCCGGGGCTGTCGGTGCCGAGGGCTTCCTGAACTTTGCCGACCAAGGCCTGGACGGAGAGGTTGGTCTTGAGGAGGTAGGACACAGCTCCGTGCTCCAGGGCCGCCTGGACATCCCTCTCGCCGCTCAGACTGCTCAGGATGACCACGCGAATCGCCGCGGTGACGGGATCGGCCTTGAGCAGGCGGAGTACCTCGAAGCCCTGAAGCTTCGGCATGACAAGATCCAGAAGGACCACGTCGGGGTGTTCAGTGCGGGCGACACGCAGCCCCTCCTCACCGTCAGCCGCGGTGAGCACGGTGAATCCGCCCTGGCGAAGCCCAACTTCATGAGCCCGGCGGAGAAAACGATCGTCCTCGACGATGAGAACCCGCGCGCCGCCTGTGTCCACCCTCAGCACCCCCTTGTTCTCTGGTGGTCAGGAGCGTTATGGTCGGCGCCCGCCGAGGGGGAACCGTGCGCCCCCGAGCACGCCTCGGACGCGAGCGCCTCGAGCTCCGGCAGCGCGACGGGCTTTGAGAGGACCAGCACCCCCAGCTTCGCGAGCTGGGCGACGATCTCGTCGGTGGCGTGCGCCGTCACCACGATGATGCAGATCGATGGGTCGAACTTCTGGATCTGCGGGATGACCTCGAGGCCGCCCATGCGAGGCATGAAGAGATCGAGAACTACGACGGCACAGCGCTTGTGTTTGATGGCCCACAACGCCTCGAGTCCATTGGCCGCTTCGAGCACCTCGTGACCGCACTGTTCGAGATACTCGCGGAGGACCGACCGGACCTCGTCCTCGTCGTCGGCCACCAGGACCGGTCGTTGGCTAGGGCTTTTCATCAGAAGAGCTGGCGCCGAACGAGAACGGGCGCCCTGACTCGGTCACGTAGAGGAACACGAACGGGTGCTGGCGCTCACTGACGAGCCAGCCGTGTCGAGGGCAGATCGCCGGATTGCACTGAGCCACGACGCCGTAGGCGGTGGTCATCGGGTTACCGTCACACGCATCGTCATCTTCGGGTGGATCGCGCATCGCACCTCGAGCGCTCCGGGCTTGGAAAAGCTGACAGCGTCCGATTGCCCAGGCTGCTGGGACCGGATCTGGAACTCTAGCCCCGGCGTCGGCGAGTACACGTTGTGGGTGACCTCATCTTCGTTGGCGAAGACCACGCGGTCTCCGACCTTGACCTGGACCTCACTGGGCGCGAAGGTCTTGTTCCTCTGGACGACGACCACGTCCGCCCCGGCCGCCGGCGTGGTGACCATCAGCGCCGCACAAATAACCCCGACTGCGCTTCGCATCGTAGCCTTGACTTCTATCGGGGAAGCTCGGGGAGACACACCGGCGGATCGACGCTGGTCAGGGTCTTGAGGAACGCGATGAGCGCCTCCTTTTCGTCGCTCGTCAGGCTCAGCGGCCGAATGTCGGGGGAGCGGCTGGGCCGCGCCACGCCACCTGTGTCGTAGAGGTCGATGACCTCCCGGAGCGTGGCCACAGAACCATTGTGCATGTAAGGGGCCCGCCGGTTGACGTTGCGCAGCGTGGGCGTTTTGAAGGCATGCTGCATGCCGCCCAGCTTCGGGAGGTGCTTGCCTCGCCCGAGATCCTCAGTAGGCACGCCCACGTCGTGAAAGCCGGAGTCGGTGAAATTCCAAGCGCGATGGCATTTGGCGCAGTTGGCCTTGGTGTTAAAGAGCACGAAGCCCCGCTGGGCCTGCTCCGAGATCGCAGACTCGCTCCCGCCGATCCATTCGTCGAACGGTGCGATCCCGGAGACCACCGTCCGCTCAAACGTGGCGAGGGCCTTGGCGACGGTGGCCGGAGTAATGTTCTCGTCCGGATAGGCGATCCGGAAGAGTGTGACGTAGCGGGGGACCCGCTTGAGCCTCTCGACAAGCTCCTGGGAGCTCAGGTTCATCTCGTCGGGCGACGTGATCGGCCCCAGAGCCTGGGCTTCAAGCGTGTCCGCGCGACCATCCCAGAAGAGCGCGTCAGCCCAGGCTACGTTGAGGATGGTGGGCGTCCGCCGGTTCAGTTGCCTCATCCCGTGACCCAGGGCCTTGGGGAGTCCGTCCCCCCATGAAAACGCCGGGTTGTGGCAGGTCGCGCAGGAGACCAGGCTCGACGCGGAGAGCCGGGGATCGAAGAACAGGAGTTTCCCGAGCTCCGCTCGATCCTGGGTAAAGGAGTTATCGTCCGGAAAGGGAACTGTCTGCGGGCGGCGGTATCGGTCCTTGAGTTCATCGACCGACCTGGATTGTGCCCAAAGATCATGGGCGGCGCCGGTCACGACCCCGAGCAGCAGGAGGGCGGTCAGGACTGATCGCTGGGTTGGCGCCGACGTCATCATGATCGAAGGGACCTCCCCTTCATCGCTTCTCGCTGAGCCCGTCCTGCCGCAGGCGGGCGTCAAGCTCTTCGCGCACCCGTCCGAACTCCGCTTTCAGGCGACCGATGCGCTCCGCAGTATCGGCGGCCGGTTCGGCGCCGGCCCGCATCTCTAGTCGGTGACAGAGGTCGGCCATCCCGCGCGCCCCCAGTCCGCTGCTGCTGCCTTTCAACGCGTGCGCAGCCTTCTTGATGCCATCCGCGTCGCCGAGACTCGCCGCCTGGCACATCGCTCCCAAACGCTCCGTGGCCTCCGCGAGAAACGTCTCGGCCAACTCCTTGAGCAGCGAAGTGTCGGTGCCGGCCAAGCCCAGGAACTCCTCGAACGCAACGGGATCCAACGAGACGGCTGCGCCATTCGTCGGTGCTCCCGCGCCCGTTTTCTGATCCGATGCCTTGAACCACCGGCGCAGGACGGCCTCGAGATCCGTGGGCCTGACCGGCTTGCTGACGTAGTCGTCCATCCCCGCAGCCAGGCACTTCTCGCGGGCGCCCTCCATGGCATTGGCCGTCATGGCGATGATCGGCGCCCGCCACGGCATCTCGGCCTCGCGGCGCCGGATTTCCGTCGTGGCCTCGTACCCGTCCATCTCGGGCATCTGGCAGTCCATGAAGATCACGTCGTAGGGAACCATCGCGAGCATCTCGATCGCCTCGCGGCCGTTGCCGGCGACATCCACCCGGCAGCCCAGCTTCCTTAGCATCAGGGCGCCGATTTGCTGGTTCGTGGGATTGTCTTCGACGAGCAGGATCCGGGCGTGGATGGGCTCGCCGGCCGGCCGCGGCGTCGGGGTCACTCTCTTGACCGCGTGGGAGGTGGCCAGGGTCTCACGCGTCACCAATGGGACCGAGCGTCCCTGCCTTCGCGCCGCCCACAGCGTGGCCAGCGCGTCCATGAGCTGCGACTGACGCACAGGCTTGACCAGGAAGCCAGAGAATCCGGCCTCCTGTAGACCCGTCGTCTCGTTGCGCTCGCCCAGCGAGGTCAGCATGATGAGCAGCGTGTCCTTCAGGAGGGGATCGGCTTTGATGAGACGGCCCAGCGTCTCGCCATCGATCTCGGGCATCTGGAGGTCGATGATGGCGATTTGGTAGGGATCGCCGGTCGCGTGCGCTTCGCGGAGCCGGGCCAGGGCGGCCTTGCCCGACGCCGCACCGCCGTTGCGCATCCCCCAACTCACGATCTGCTCGTGCAGGACCCGCCGGTTGACCTCGTTGTCGTCGACGATGAGCGCGCGCACGCCGCGCAACTCGGCGGCCGGCAAGGAGGCGGCGGCCATAGGCGCCGCCAGCCGCACGTCGAGGGAAAGCCAGAAGGTTGACCCCCGGCCCGGCGCGCTCTCGGCGCCGATAGTCCCGCCCATGAGGGTCACCAGCTGTTTGCAGATGGCCAGCCCGAGGCCTGTACCACCAAACCGCCGCGTGGTCGATGTATCGGATTGGGTGAACTTCTCAAAGATCAGCTCGAGCTTGTCGGCCGGGATCCCGATGCCCGTATCCTCGACCGACAGCCGCAGGCGCGCTGCGCCGTCGGCCTGGCTCTCGCACTCCGCGTTCAGGAGCACGTGTCCGGCCTCGGTGAACTTGATGGCGTTGCCGGCGAGATTCAGGAGCACCTGCCGAACACGCCCGGGGTCGCCGATGACATACCGGGGCGTTTCAGGAGCGTAGCGCACGATGACATCGAGCCCCTTGTCCCGAGCCCTGACGGCCAGCAGATCGGCGACCTCCTCGACGGCCAGCTGTAGATCGAAGGGGATCGACTCCAGCGTCATCTTGCCGGCCTCGATCTTCGAGAAGTCGAGGATGTCGTTGATGATGCTCAGCAGCGACTCGGCGCTCGACCGGGCCGTCTCGGCAAACTCGCTCTGCCGGGGCGACAGCTTGGTGTCAAGGAGAAGGCCGATCATCCCGATCACACCGTTCATGGGCGTCCGGATCTCGTGGCTCATGGTGGCGAGGAAGTCTGTCTTGACGCGGGCGGCCCGCTCAGCCTCCTCCCGCGCCCGGGTGGCGGCCTCTTCCGCTCGCCTGCGCTCGGCGATCTCCTCCGACAGCTCAGCGGTGCGCTGGGCGACGAGCCGCTCGACCCTCGCCGCGCGGCCAGCCGCGGAGATCAAGTACAGCGTGAGCAGCGCCGTGGTCAGCGCGCTCGCCCCCAGGACTTCCCATCGCTGGATCGTGCGATGAGAAGCGACATAGTGGGGGGTCGGATAGAACAGCAGATCCCAGAGGCGGCCGGCCACGGTGATTGAGGTCAGGAAGTGGAGGCCCGCGCGGATGTCCGGCTCGTCTTCGAGCGGGTGCTCGTGCTCGCTCAGGGTTCGCGACTTGTGGAAATAGAGGGCGCGCTCATTGCTGCTGGCGTCGCGATCGATCAGCTTGAAATTGAGCCCTTGGGGTGCCGTGCCGCCAAGCGCCGCCTCAATAAATTCGCCGATGTGATAGGTGGCCCCGACGAATCCGAGCAGATTCTCACGACGCTCGGCCACCCCGAGAAGCCGGACTCCGGCCCTGTAGACCGGGAGAAACACGAGGAATCCCGTCTGGGCGCCCGTGGCCGACATCAAGGGGACTCGCCCGGTGGCCGCCGGCTCTCCCGTGTCCCGGGCTCTCTCCAGCGCCGGTCGCGCCGACGGATGTGAGCCCATGTCGAACCCCAGGCCGATCTTGGGGTTCGGGTCCTTCAAGGACTCCTGGTACTGGACGGGGAAGTACTCGTCACGCTGGCCGCTCGGGATCAGGCGGGCCTGCCGATCGCGCACTGTGATGGCGTAACCGGGCCGTCCCTCGCGTCGGGTTGCCGCCTCGTAGGCTATGCGCCGGGCATCCGGCACGTGCGGCATCCACGCGAACGCCAGTATCTCCTGCCGGCGCGAGAGGGCGGGAACCACGAATGCCCTGAACTGTCGCCGGTCAACATCGGGCAAAGCCCCGAACAAATCGACGATGGAGTGGAGGTCGATCAGACTGCCCTCGATGGCATGCGCCAGTGCCCGCGCCCGCAGCGTGGACTTCTGTTCGAACTCACGCCTCAATGCGCGGTCTTCGAGATTGCCCACGGAGATGAAAGCCAGAATGGAGACCCCCAGACCGATGACGGCAGCGAGGGCGGCGGGCGTGTACCTGCGCCAGGGCAGCATCAGGTCGGCTTACGAGACACTCGTCGTGTCGTAATTTGCGGGGCCACGATAGTGCCAGAGCGGCGGAGCTCGCGGAAACCCGCTGGGCTAGGAGGGGGCTGATGCTCGCCCGCTCCCAGAGCCGACGGTTGGTGGCGGCGATGAAGTGGACATCGACGGTAGTCGGCGCCGTGCCCACGACCCTCGCGATTTGCCCGGTTTCGAGTCAACTTCACGTGGAGGTCCAGCAGTGGTTCCGCAATATCATCGAGGAACACAGTGTCTCCTTGTACCGGCAAGTATCGTGCCAGCCATGACTCGATGCCCTCGATACCCGGACAGCGTGTGAAAACACCTACTTTGAGGCCGAGGCGGGGCGGTATATCGAGCTTACCGGACTTCGCGTGTCATCGCGACGTGGGATCGTCGCCATCGGTGACATGGTGGAGGCGTGGTTCGGCATCCTGACGCGCAAGTCGGTTCGCCGCGGCTCCTTCGACACCGTCCGCGCGCTCATCCGCCACCTCGACGCCTACATCACCGAGTGGAATAGTCATCCGACGCCGTTCGTGTGGACCAAAGACCCGGCCACCATCGTCAAGAAGGCGGTCCGCCGTGGTCGTTAACATGACTTCCCGGACGGAACACTAGCCGCCAGCGTTGCCCCACGTCGAGGGGGATGCACGCACACGCGCGCCCCCGGGCTCCTGACACCGCCCATCTGCAGTACGGGCTTGGCGATTCTGGCTGGACGACCGCATAAGGAGGCTCGAATCCTTGCGGTGCTCTCCGCGGTCTTCGCTCGGTCCGCACACGGAACATGCACGGGAACCAAGTGAAACCGTGATGAAGCTGACCGGACGCCCACTCGCGCCGCGTCCCGAAAGGTCCCTCGAGCGCATCTGCGCGACGCCGGCCGATGAGCGCATGAGCCTGGCGAGGGTAGTCACGCCGGACGGCGGTGTAGTCCATCTTCAGGTCGCCGCCGATCGAGCGGACGACGACCTCGCCGGAGCCGACCCGGATGTGGATCGGCACGCCGGCCCGCCGCCGCGCGTCCTCGGTATAGCGGCGGCGGCCTCCTGCATGCGGAGCGCGGCGTAGCGCTCAGGATGCAGGACGTCGTGCGGCGCTACTCGGATGAGCTTCGTCGCGGGCAGGGTGTGGAGGTGCAGATCCGCGTCGGCGTCAACT
>JAHFDK010000140.1 GCA_023249095.1 Candidatus Rokuibacteriota bacterium
AGGTGTCGAGGAACGTGATACCGCCGGTGGCGGCGCGATCGAGAATAGCGACCGAGCTGACCTCGTCGCACTGCAGGCCGAAGGTCATGGTGCCGAGGCAGAGCTGTGAGACGGGCAGCTCCGTGCGGCCGAGACGGACGTGTCGCATCGCAACCTCCTTGCCGAGATGTACGTCAGGGCTGCGCGGTCGGCGACGCCACGACGTCACGGGCCGCGGTGCTGATCGCCCGCGCGCGACGCTCCCACACGACCAGCGCGAGACCGAGCGCGAGCCCCGTCGCGTCGGCCACCGCCTGCGGCAGTCAGACCAGCGGCGGCATCATCAGGAGCGCGGCCGCCGCCCACGCCCACGCGCGCTTCGACCATGTCAGTGGCTGGAAGAGGTGGCCCGCGCACCCGATGCCGAGCAGCACCACGCCGATCGACGCGGTCAGCATGGTGACCAGGATTTCCCCGGGCGTGCCGAGGCCGATCAGCGCCGGATGGAACACGAAGACGAACGGCACCACGTAGGCCACGACGCCCAGACGCATCCCCGCCCAGCCCGTCTTCCAGAAATCGGCCTTGGCGATCGCGGCGGCGGCGTACGTGGCCAGACAGTCCGGCGGCGTGATCAGCGAGAGCATCCCGAAGTAGAAGAGGAAGAGGTGCGCGGCCAGCGGCACGATGCCGAGCTGCGCGAGCGCCGGCCCGATCAGCACCGCGAGGGTGACGTAGACGACCGTCGGCGGTAGCGACATGCCGAGAATGATGGAGACTACCGCGGTGAGGACAAGCAGGAGGAAGACATTGCCGCCCGCGGCGCCCGTGAGCACGATCGGCAGCTTCGACGTCAGCCCCGAGAGCTGGAGCGCGCCGATCACGATCCCGGCGAGCGTCGTGATCGCGATGAGGTCCAGCATCGTCCGCCCCGTGTTCTCGACCGCGTCCATGACGCCGCGCCAGTTCGGCCGCGTGGCCTTCTGCAGGCAGCCGACGAGCAGCGTGACGCCCACCGCGAGCATGCCGGCCTTTCCGGCCTCCCAGTCGCCGATCATGAGCGTGTAGAGCAGCACGCCCAGCGGGACCAGGAACACCCAGCCTTGGCGCATGACCTCGCGCAGCCGCGGCAGGTCGGCGCGCGGCAGCCCGGTGAGCCCCAGCTTCGCCGCCTCGAGATCGATCTGGACGAACAGCGCCAGGTAGTAGAGGACGGCGGGCAGCGCGGCGTCGAGCGCGACCTGGCCGTACGGGATCGACAGGTACTCCGCGATGAGGAAGGCCGCGGCGCCCATGACCGGCGGCATGATCTGGCCGCCGTTCGAGGACACCGCCTCGATCGCGGCCGCCAGGTGCGGCGGATAGCCGGAGCGCTTCATCATCGGGATCGTGACCGCGCCGTCGACGACGACGTTGGCCACCGCGCTGCCCGACACCGTGCCGTAGAGACTCGACGACACGACGGCCATCTTCGCGGCCCCGCCGCGGTACCGGCCCATCACTGCCATCGCGAAGCCGGTGAGGAAGGCGTCGCCGCGGACGGCGGTGAGCGCCTGGCCGAAGAAGATGTACGCGACCACGATACTGGCGGTGACGCCGAGCGGGATCCCGAGGATGCCGCTCGAGTCGAGGTAGAGGTAGACCGCGATCCGGCCCCAGCTCGAGCCCTTCGCGTAGAGCAACCCCGGCAGGAGCCAGCCGAACTTCGCGTAGAGGATGCAGGTGAGCGCGATCCACATGAGCGCCCAGCCCGCGATCCGGCGCGTCGCCTCGAGGACCAGCCCGAGCGCGAGCGTCGCCGGCACGAGCCGGTCCCACGTCAGGCTGGCGAGCGAGTACGAGAGCGACGGGTAGAGGACGGCGATGTAAAGCCCCACGCCCAGCGCCGCGGCCGCCGCGCTCCAGTCGTACCAGGACACGCGATCGTGCGGCGTGGCCGGATGCGCCTTTACGACGATGAACACACCGGCGAGGCCGAGCCCCAGAAACAGGCCCAGGCGGCGCCCTCAACACCGTGCTGAAGGCGTTGCTCGATCCCGGGGACGAGGTCATCACGGTGGCGCCGTTCTTTGCCGAGTACGTGTTCTACGCCGAGAACCACGGTGGGCGCCTGGTCGTCGTGCCGCCAAGGGCCGACCTCACGCCCGACGTCGCGACGCTCGAGGCCGCGATCACCTCGAAAACGCGCGCGATCTTGTTGAACTCGCCGAACAATCCAAGCGGCGTCATCTATCCCGCATCGACCTTCATCGAGATCGAGGCGGTGCTCGGCCGCGCGGCGCGGCCGATCGTGCTCATCAGCGACGAGCCCTATCGCGCGCTCGTCTTCGACGGCGTGCTTCCACCCGAGGTGTCGCCGCTGGTGACCCGCTCGATCATCGCAACGTCCTGGTCCAAGTCGCTCGCCATTCCCGGGGAGCGCATCGGCTATCTGGCCTTCTCTCCGCGCATGCCGGAAGCGGCCGAGCTCTTCGAGGCCTGCACGTTCACGAGCCGCGTGCTCGGTTTCGTGAACGCGCCGGCGCTCTGGCAGTGGGTGGTGGCCGAGGTGGGAGATCAGGTCATCGACGTCGCGCCCTATCGCGAGAAGCGCGATTTGATGTACGAGGGGCTGACCCGCATCGGCTACCAGTGCGTGAAGCCCCAGGGCGCCTTCTACGTGTTCCCGCGCACGCCCATTGACGACGACGTGGCCTTCGTCCGCCTGCTGGCCGAGGAAGGCGTGCTCACGGTGCCCGGCTCCGGCTTCGGCGCCCCGGGCCACATCCGCATCTCGCTCACCGTGGAGCGCGACACCGTGGTGCGAGCGCTCCCCGGCTTCGAGCGCGCCTTTCGCAAAGCGCGCGGGGAGAGATGACGTGAGGGGAAATGGCGACCGCCGCCGCTGAGCCACGCGAGTCCCTGATCACCGTGACGCATGTCATCTACGGCCTGCACGCCTTCAGTCTGGTCACGGGAATCATCACCGCCGCCACCGTGGTGGGCGCGTTTCTCACCGGCTGGCCTTCGATCATCGCCGTCATCCTCAACTACGTGAAGCGGAGCGAGGCGCGCGGGACGTGGCTCGAGTCGCATTTCCGGTGGCAGATCCGCACATTCGGGTTCGGGCTCTTGTGGGTGGCGCTCTGCGTGCTCTTCGTGCTGGCCACGCTCGGTATCGGCCTGCTGATCGCCTGGCTGCCCCTCGGTGTGGTCGGGCTGTGGTTCATCTACCGGCTGGGGAGCGGCTGGCTCCGGCTGATCGACCGCCGGCCGATGTACGAGTAGCCCGTGACCAATGCGACCTTGCCCGCGAGTGTCTTCCTCATTTTCCCTCCTCGGCGGCGACGCGGCCGCCTTCCTTCAGCCCGTCCGGTGGACTGACGACGAGCCGTTCGTTCCCAGTGAGACCCGAGACGATCTCGACCGATTGTCCGAGGTCCCGCCCGAGCTGAACGCCGAGGTAGTGCACTTCACCTGGGCGTACATCCCGGGCATCAGTGCCAGATCCTCGTTGCGGAGGCGCACTTCCGTGAGGAGCGTGCGCGAGGCAGGATCGAGAGCGCCCGCGGTGCTCGCGATCTTCCCGACGAACGGTCGTTGGGGGTATTCGGGTACGAGGACGCGGACCTCCTGGCCCGGCACGATCGAGCGGACGAACGTCTGCGGCACGTTGACGAAGATGCGGAGGTTCTCGACGTGAGCGACCCGGAACAGCGGGGGGCTCGCGGCACTGCCGCTGCCCGAGGTGATCAGGGCGCCGCGGTCGGTCCCGCGCGCGGTGATGATCCCGGCGAACGGCGCCTCCACCTTCTGGTCCACGGGTTGACGTAACAATCGGGCGTAGTGCCCGATCCGCGCGCTCATCTGCATGGCGCGCGGCCTGAACTGGTACGGTGAGAGGCGATGCGCGCCCCCGTCCGATCACTTCCTCCGAGCGTCCAGCGCTGGGCCACTCGCGTGCGGTGGCTCCAGTGGCTCGACGCGCTGGCGGCCTGGCTCCTCGCGTGGTGCGTCCTCGCGTTGATGCCGGGGAAAATGACACCAGCTGCGTCGGCGGGCGCCGCGCTGGCGCTGGTCGGCCTCGCGTCGCTCGCAAGCCCGGTGCGGCGACGCTGGAGGCCGATCAAGGCGCCGGTCTCGCTGTCCGTGAGCCGCGCGCTCAGGCCGGGCGATAGGGCCTGGCTCGTGCTGCCCAGGCACATCGAGCCCGTCATCGTCACGGCGCGCCGGCGGCTCCGGCTGGTCGTCGCGCGGCCCGACCAGGGCTCCACCGAAGGCATGGAAGTGCGCCGCACCCGCGTCTTCGTCGTCCCGCCGGCCGGTTGAGCGCGGCACGAGCATTCAAGCTAGAGTAGGCGCATGCTGACGCCTGAAATCATCGAAGCCGCTGCCCGCGCCTCGTTCGAGATGCACCGAACACGCGCCCGTTACCGCCCGCTCGACGCCGCGCTCCGGGCGGCGCCCCTCGAGGACGCCTATCGCGTCCAGGACGCGCTGCATCGAATCATGGTGGCGGCGGGGCGTGGCGACATCGCTGGCTGGAAGATCGCCCTCACCTCCAGGGCCATGCAGCAGATGACCGGAGTGGATCAGCCCGCCGCCGGCGCGATCTTCTCGAAGGTCGTTCACGCTTCACCCGCCCGCATCGATCTCGCCGCCTATCACCACCTGGGCGTGGAGTTCGAGGTGGCGGTACGTCTCGGCGACGATCTACCGGCGCGCGGCGGGCCGTGGACACGCGAGTCCGTGGCCGGCCGGGTCGCCGCCTGCCTGCCCGCGTTCGAGGTGGTCGAGGACGGCGACGCCGATTACAAGACGCTCGACGCCTTCACTCTCATCGCGCAGAACACGTGGAACGGCGGCGTGGTGCTCGGCGCGCCGATCCCGCAGTGGCGCCGCGTCGACCTCGAGCGCGCGGTGACGCGCTGCTGGATCAACGAGCAGCCCAGCGGCCAGGGCACGACCGGCGATGCGATGGGTCATCCCTTCGACGCCGTGGCGTGGCTGGCGAATCTCCTCAACCGCCGCGACCGCGCCCTCGAGCGCGGCATGATCGTGATGACCGGCAGCAGCATCACCACGAAGTTCCCGGCGCTGGGCGACCGGGTGCGCTTCGTCATCGAGGGCCTCGGTGAGGCGAGCCTGGAGGTTGCGCGGTGAAGCGGAGCACGGACCGACTCCTCACCACCCACACCGGAAGCCTTCCGCGGCCCAAGGACCTGCTGGCGCTCTTGCAGGATCGAGAGGAAGGGCGGCTGAGCGCCGAGGCCGCGCTTCACGACCGGGCGCGCTCGGCGGTGCTCGACATCGTGAAGAAGCAGGCAGAGGCCGGGCTGTCGGTCATCAACGACGGGGAGCAGGGCCGGGCCGACTACACGATCTACGTCAAGGACCGGCTGACAGGGTTCAGCGGCGAGAGCTCGCCCTGGCCCAACGCCGATGCCGAGGAGTTCCCGGAGTGGGCCGAGATGGCCCGGCAGTTCGCGCCGCCGTTTCAGAAGCGGCCGGCGTGCACCGGCCCGGTCGAGTGGAAGGACTGGTCCGCGGTGGAGCGGGACATCCGCAATCTCAAGGATGCCGCGGCCGGACGATCGGCAGAGGTCTTCATGACCTCACCGTCTCCCGGCCAGATCGGGCGGTTTCTCCAGAACCGGTACTACCCGAGCGACGAGAAGTATCTCTACACGCTGGCCGACGTGATGAGACGCGAGTATCAGGCCATCGTGCAGGCCGGGTTCATCCTCCAGCTGGACTGTCCCGATCTCGCCCTCGGCCGTCACACCCAGTTCGCTCACCTGAGTCTCCAGCAATTCCGTGATGTGGCCGCGATGCATGTGGAGGTTCTCAACCACGCCGTGGCCGACATCCCGGCCGACCGGATGCGCATGCACATCTGCTGGGCGAGCACCGGAGGACCGCACCATCGGGACGTGCCCCTCAGAGACATCGTCGACGTGGTGATCAAGGCGCGCCCGAGTGGACTCGTGATCGCCGGGGCCAACCCGCGCCACGAGCACGAGTGGAAGGTGTGGAAGGACGTGCCGCTGTCCGCAGGCAAGGTGCTCGTCGCCGGCGTGATCGACTCCACGACGAACTTCATCGAGCATCCCGAGCTGGTGGCGGAGCGGATCGTGCGGTACGCCGGCGTGGTCGGACGCGAGAACGTCATCGCGGGAGTCGACTGCGGATTCGGCACCTTCGCCGGGAGAGTCCAGGTCGACACCAACATCGTGTGGCACAAACTTCGCTCGCTCGTCGAGGGCGCGCGCCTCGCCTCCAAGGAGCTCTGGTAATGGCCTTGAAAGATCGGATCGCGTTCGGCATGTCGCTGCCCCACCGCTCGCCCGACACGATCGACATGTCGGCCGTACGCCAGGTCGCCCAGCGCGCCGATACCCTGGGATTCAGAGACCTCTGGGTGACCGAGAACACGCTGGACCACGTCTTCTGCTTCGACCCGATTGTGATCCTGACCTACGCGGCCGCGGTCACCACGCGGATCCGCGTCGGTGTCTCCGTGGTCGTCCTGCCGGTCCGCAATCCGATTCACATCGCGCACGAGGTCGCCACGCTGGACTACGCGAGCAACGGCCGGGCGATCCTCGGCGTTGGACTGGGCCGCGATCACCACTACGCACAATTCCAGGTGACCCGCGAGCGCCGGATCCGGCGATTCCGCGAAGAGGTCGAGCTGATCAAGGCGCTGTGGACGGAGTCGAAGGTCGACTACCGCGGCACCTTCTATCAGCTCGAGGGCGGCACCATGGCGCCCAAGCCGGTGCAGAAGCCGCATCCGCCGATCTGGCTGGGCGGCGGACACCCCGACGCGATCCGGCGCGCCGCGGCGATCGCCGACGGATGGATGGGCTCAGGCGGCTCGAGCACCGCCGAGTTTTCCCGAAGCGTCCCCGCGTTGCGCGCCGCGCTGGAGAAGGCGTCGCGCGACCCGGGCAAGTTTCCGATCTCGAAGCGTGTGTTTCTCTCCGTGCACGAGCGCCCCGACGTGGCTCGGGCCGAGCTTCACCGCTGGTTCACGACCGTCTATCACAACCCCAGCGGGGCCGATGCCTCCGGTGTCCACGGCACGCCGGAGCAGGTCCGCGAGCGGCTGGAACAGTTGGTTGCTATGGGAGCGAACCATCTCCTGCTCAACCCGGTCTGCCGCCACGTCGAGCAGCTGGAGGCGCTGGCCGCGATCGTGGGGCTCTCCTGAAGGGCAGGAGAGGGCGTCCCGGAGTTACACCTCTGCGAGGATCTGCTCTACCCGGGCCAGCACTGGACTCGCGAGCAGGGCCGGCCGGTGAGCCGGCAGGTCGACCCACACCGGGAATTCCCGGCCAGTGATCTTGCGGATTTTGGTGACGCCGCCCAGGGACATCAAGGTCTGCCACGAGGCAGCGAGATCCGGGTTGGCCAGCAAGAGCAAGCCGAGCCCAAGGTAGCCATCGGCGACGCCGGACAATGTCACGCCCGCTTCGGCCAGCGCGGCGGCCCGTTCTTCCGGAGACAGAAACCGCCGGACCGGCGCCGATTGCCACGCGAGGACTGGGCACAATCCCGGGCCCGTTTCTGCGAGAGCCGCCAGCCACGGATGTCGGGCGCGGGAGAGGAATCGGTTGTACGCCTCGCCGATGCCATCCGGGGCGTCGTCGTGCTCCTTGAGCAGAATCGACGGGAACGGCGCATCCGGCAGACTGTACGCCCGGATCAGCGACCCCGGCACGGGGCAGCCGAAGGGAGCCACCCGCCCCAGGAAGTCCGTCAGCGCCTCACCCGCGAGAGCGGCCTGAGGGATCGTGAGCAACCAGTGGGTGGTGTCGGGCCTGGCCACGGATGCCAGGAGTACCTCGCCGGTGGGCCATGCCCGGCCATTTTCGGTACCGTCCACGCCGATCTCCGCGCTGCGGCACCGCCTCTGCAGCAGGTGGGGGCTGCTCAAGGTCATCGGTCACGCTCCTCGCCGTCAGACGGCGGTAGGGTCACAGCGATTGCGTCGTGGACGGGATACGGATAACATCCCTGGCAACGAACTCCAAGGAGGGCCAACATGGCCGAGGGCAAGGTACACGTCGAAATCGTCTACTGCGTCGTCTGAGGGTATCTCCCCGTGGCCGTCAGTGTGGCGGCCGAGCTGTCCTCGATCAACTACCGCGAAACGGCAATTACGCTGACCCCGTCCGACAGTGGCCGGTTCGAGGTGTACCTGGACGGCAAGAAGCTCTACGACCGGAAGGCTCCGGGCGCCGTAGACTTTCTGCCCGCACTCAAGGAGATCCACAAGATCCGGGATGCCATCAAAGAGGTCTTCGGCCAGGCGCCGGCGCCTGCTGCTGCATCCCACTAGAGGAGCTCACATGGCCTTCGGCACGCACCACGTCCATGTGAAGACCCGGGATCCCAAGACAACGATGCAATTCTACGTCGACAACCTCGGCGCGACGCTGATCGGCGAGGCGGGTCGCGGCTACCGCGTGAACCTTCACGGGCTGCAGCTCAACATCACGCCCCTGATCGACACGCAGAAGCGCGAGCAGCACTACGGCCTCGAGCACATCGCCGTGGACACCGACGACTACACGGCGACGCTGGCCCGACTCCGTTCCAATGGCGTCCGGGTTCTCGAGGAGCTGCCACCCAACAACGGCCGGCGGGTCTGCTTCCTGGAGGCCCCCGACGGAGTGCAGATCGAAGTCATCGAGAAGGTGTAGGCCCGTGGGCGGCGGCCGCGAGTCCGGCTTGACTGACGTCGTCAAGCAGCAGGTCGCCGCCCACTGGAATCGGCGGGCCCCGGGCTTCGACGAGGACTTCGGCCACAGCATCCGCACGCCCGCCGAGCGGGCCGCGTGGGATCGCATCCTCGATCTCGTGCTCGCCGGCCGCGGCGCCCTCGACGCGCTCGACGTCGGGTGCGGCACCGGGTTTCTCGCCTTCGAGCTTGCGACCCGGGGTCATCACGTCACCGGTGTCGACTTCGCGCCTGCCATGATCGCGGAAGCGCGCCGCAAGGCCGCAGCGCGCTCGGTCGCGATCCGGTTCGAGGAGGCCGACGCCGAGGAGCTTCCGTTCGCGCCCGGCAGCTTCGACCTCGTCATCAGCCGGCATCTACTCTGGACGCTCCCACACCCGGAGGCGGCGATCGACGAGTGGATCCGGGTGCTCCGGACCGGTGGTCGCCTGGTCGTCGTGGACAGTCATCTCGACGGCGGCCTCGTGCCGCCGGCGTCGGAGAATGCCCGAACGAGCCCGGAGTACGCGGCGGTCGGCGACCAGCTCCCGTTCCTCGGGGGCCGGTCGCGGGAAGACATCGAGAAGCTCTTGAGCGTTCACGGCCTGGTGAACATCGGCAGCGATCCCCTGGCCGATCTCTTGGCGGCCCAGGCGCAGCGCATGGTCGATGAGGGACGAGAGCCGCGCCCGCGCCGGCGCTACGTCGTGTGGGGCGAAGCCCGGAAGGCCGTATGAAAACGATCCGGATCATCACCCCGACCGGCCACCTCGGGACGACCCCGCTCGAGAAGGCGAGCTTCGAGCGAGGCTGCAGCGCGTCGCCCGATTTCATCGTCGCCGACTCCGGCAGCGCCGACATCGGGCCCTACCCGCTCGGCGCCGACCGGCCGGCCTCCGACGAGGTCTGGCAGCGCCACGACATCGAGGCGATGCTGCTGGCGGCCCGGCGCCTCCGGATCCCGCTGATCCTCGGCTCGGCTTCGGACACCGGCACCGACCGGGGGGTCGACCAGTACGTGCGGCTGGTCCGAGAGATCGCCGCCGAGCACCGGCTCGAACCGTTCCGGCTGGCCAAGATCTACTCCGAGATCCCGGTCGACGAGGTGCGGCGCCGCCTCAAGGACGGCGCGACGATCCGCGGGCTCAACGGTCGGCCCGATTGCGACGCCGCGACACTCGATCGTACCGACCGCGTCGTGGCCGTGATGGGCGCCGAGCCGATCCGGGACGTGCTCAAGGCCGGCGCCGAGGTGGTGATCGCCGGACGCAGCAGCGATTGCGCGATCTTCGCGGCGCCGCTCCTCGAGGCCGGACACTCGCTGGCCGACGCGTTCTTCTGCGGAAAGGCCATGGAGTGCGCGTCGTTCTGCGGCGAGCCGTTCATGGGCAAGGAGACGATCCTCGGCCGCGTGGACGGCACCGGCGTCTATCTCACCGCGATGCATCCCGGCCAGCGCTGCACCCCCGCCTCGGTGGCGAGCCACGCGATGTACGAGCGGCTCAACCCGTTCCGGGAGTACGTGCCCGGCGGCTACCTCGACATGTCGAAGTGCAGCTACGAGCAGGTCGACGAGAAGACGACGCGCGTCACGGGGCAAACGTTCGTGTCGAGCCCCACGACGTGGATCAAGCTCGAGGGATCGGGCAAGGTCGCCGAGCGCGCGCTCTTCATCACCGGCATCCGCGATCCCTACACGATCGCCAACCTCGACCGCGTGATCGGCTGGGCCAAGGGCAAGCTCACTGAGCGCTTCGGGCCGATGGGCGCGAAGTACAACGTCTTCTATCACGTCTACGGTCGCAACGCGGTCATGGAGGCGATGGAGCCGACGCCCGCGCGGGCGCCGCTCGAGGTCGGTATCGTGGTGGAAGTCGTCTGCGACGACGCGGCGCGCGCCGAGACCATCTGCCATATCGCGGGGAAGAACCTCTTCTACGCCCGGCTGCCCGACGTGAAGGGCACGGCCGGCACCGCTGCGATCATGTCGGACGAGGTGCTGCACGCCCGGCCGGCCTACGAGTGGACGATGAACCACGTCGTCGAGGTGGCGGACCCGCGCGAGCTCTTCCGCACCCGGTTCGAGACCATCGGCGTGGGGGTTCCGGTGGCCCGTCCATGAAGCTCGTCGAGCTGGCCTCGACCATCCGCAGCAAGAATGCGGGCGTCGACCACATCACGTTCGACGTCATCTGCCGCGACCGCGAGAACTTCGAGCGAGTGCGCGACAGCGGCGCGCTCAACCGCGGTGCGATCGCGCGCCTGTTCGGCGTCGACGAGGGCCGCGTGACCGACTTCGTCGTGTTCGAGCCGGCCAACGCGATCAAGTTCACGATCCGCCGGCTACGGCCGAGCGGCAGCATGGGCGAAAGCGATCTCTTCGGCTCGCAGCAATACGCGCCGCTGTTCGACGTCGAGATCCCCTGACGATGAGCGGAGGGTAGGAAGCATGCCGGGGAAGGTACGCCGGATCGTGACCGGAGTGAACAGTGCGGGGCGCTCGTGCATCGTTTCGGACACGCTGCTCCCGACCGCCGCGGTCGCGGCGGGCGCGCCCGTGCGCGCGGGTCTGTGGACGACGGATTCCGCGCCGGCGTCGAACAAGGGCACCGCCGATCCCGTGCCGGCCGGCATCATCCTCCGGACGCCGCCCGACTACCGTGGCGGCAGCGTCATCCGCGTCACCGACATCGTCCCCGACAAGCAGCATGCCTACGATCCTGAAGAGCTACGCCGGCGAAACTGCAAGACCACGCCCGACCGCTCGGCGAGGCACCCGGGTTTCCACGCGACCGACACCGTGGACTACGCCATCTGCCTCGAGGGCGAAGTCTGGGCGGTTCTGGACGAGGACGAGACGCTCATGCGACCAGGCGACGTGCTGATTCAGCGCGGCACCTACCACGCCTGGTCGAATCGGAGCGACAAGATCTGCCGGATGTTGTTCATCCTGATCGACGCCGAGCCGCTCGCGAACCACTAGAGAAGGTCTAGGCGGTCGGCAGGCCGTCGTACATTCCTGGGTCTCTCGTTTCACGTGTTCCTCGGCCCCGTGCCGAGCACCTGATCCGAGCTTTTCCCCAGAGAATTGTCGATGAGTCACTGAAAACGATACGCGCCGCGCGGGGTCGCGTGGCCCGTTGGGTCGCCAACCCAATGGCGGCCGGGCGGATTCCTCGAATTCGGCGCAATCGCAACCGGGGCCAAGCTCGACAGCAGCAAGCTAGCTTAGCGAGGAGGGCAATCCCGAGGATCGCTGAGTTTCGTCCTCCTCCCGTACGCAGTGTTTGGATCGTGAGTTCTCGGGATCGCGCTTCTGGCTGCCAGAACCTCCGCCGAATTGCTAGCAGCAGTAAGCTGCAACACCGTTCCGCTCAGGATTTGTACATTCCACTCCGTCGTACCTTTGCCAAATCCGAAATCGTAGATTGTGGGTGCACCAGCCCCCGGTGCCTCATCCCTCAGAAAGGCTGAGGCACTCTCTCTGAATTGATTGACAAGCGGTGTGTAACAGGACCGGGCGAGCTTGAGCTTTTGTTTATCGGGACGATCAGATTCGTAATTCGTGAGCATCCGATACCGAATGTCCGAGGCTGCACCGATCATGTCGCTGATCTGCAGCGTTAACCACTGGGCACGGGCCTTAACCCATTCTTCCTCGCGCTGCTGTACGTTGGCTCGGAACACGTTGTGAATGGTTACGCCGAGCCAAAGAACCCCGACGATGACGCACGCTACTGCGACACTCCACTTATACCGGACAGGTCGCTCGCGATCTCGGATCACGTTGAACAGTTCGAGACCGGCGAATGCCAAACCAAGCGTAAGGAAGCTCTGAAATAGCACGGCCCACCCGCTCGAACGCATGACGCAGGATACCTCCGAGTACGGTCCTCAACTCCACCATGACACGCTGAGTGCTACGTACCAAAGATTCCCAATCACTTGTATACCCAGCAGCATCAGGGACACGGTAGACTCGACGGCGTGAAACGCCGCGTGTTCTTGGTGCTCGCCGCTGCGGGAATCGCTTGCGACGCTGAAAGGGGGCGTCTAGACATGGCCACGGAGGTTAAGCACGGGCCGAACCCGGTCTTCCAGACACCACTGACCGGAGCCACGTTCATGTGCGAAGTGGTAGGCCGCTACACCAAAGTCCCCGATCGTGGCGCCGGCGGCGTGACGGCGTATCGCTTCAACTCCGACAATCCTGGCAAGCGCCGTGCGGAGTTGCTTGTGCTGCGTACCGCGTTTCTCGAGTGGTTCCGCGAGATGTACGAGGCAAGCGGTGGTTCGCGTATCGAGGCGGCCGGGCTGGTCCGGTACATCGCAGACGGTTGGCTGCGCTAGCTCCAAGAGGCGAATCATGGCCCGGCGCGTGGAGTCCAGGGGACCCTTGGGCTTGAAGGTCGACGCGCTGGACATTCGCATGCCCGGGGTCACTAGACTATGATTGACCTATGGTAGCGATCCCGTCCGGCCTCGGGTTTGCCAAGCTTTCGGCTGAAATTCGTGTTCAGCCGATGCTTGCTTTCTACCAGCACTCGGTTGCGCTCGGAATGCAGTTTGAGGATACCTTCCAGCACTGGCGAACTGACGGCCTTTCGATTCGGTTTCTCGATGCGAAGTCGCGGAGTGCTGCCGTCATTGCGCACAACCGGCTCGCGTTCGAAGTAGACCTTCCAGGGGACTACCAGAACTTCATAAGCAAGTTTCGCCCGCTCGCCCTTGGCTACCTAAAGTTGCCGAGTATCAAGAAGGTGTTGCGCTGGGGTATTCGCGGCCACTATTTCATTACCCGAGGGTTCGCCTTCGAGGAGCTTGTCACACTCTTTGAAGAGAGCTTCTTCTTGCCGGCGGCGCGTCGACAGACCTTCCTGCCCGGGAAGACAAACGACCTAATGTTCAATATGGTGCTGGAACGTGAACAGCACCTCCTCGTCCACGTCATCGCAGAGCCCGTCCGCAAAGCGGAACTCGAACGATGGACAAAACCGATCACCTACGATCTGGGCGATCCTCCTGAACCCATAGAATATCCCGATGTAGCGGCCTTTCTTGACATCGACGTCTACTCGGATACAATTGCGGCCTCTAACGACGTGTTTGACATTCTCGCTTCAGGAGCAAAGACGATTGTCGAAACAGCTTCGGCCTTGACGGCGTACCTTTTCCCGAAGCGATGACTACGAGCACCGCAGGGTACTTCGAAGTCGACACGGAGGCGCCAGTTTCCGGAGTCTCCAATGCATCGACTCCGCGTGCGAATCTGCGGCAATTCTTCTGGTCGTCTTACGAAGAAACCCAGACGACGACCAATGCGATGGCAGCTACGTCTCTTGCTGAGCGACTCGGACAGACACAGCTAGCCACCCCGCCTCGCGGTCGTCTCGTCGCCAACCTAGAGGCTGCTGCCGGTCCTAAGACAGCTGGGGCTCCGCATTATAGTGACGCCTTTCGAAAGCTTCGAGCACGCCAAGCACTACGCCAGGCCAGTGAATCTCTTGAAGAATTCCAGCGCGTCCTAGGGCTACCTGAGAGCGCCTTCTGGATTGCGCAGTTTCGATCCGCCCTTGACGATCTTTGGAAGGTGATGCCACCCGAGAAGGCGGACCTAGCTCATGCCGTTGCGGCCGTCCGGGCTTCCATCCGTTTCAACAAATGGAACACCTTCAAGACGGGGCAGGTGTCGACTCTAAGAAGGTGTATCGAACTCATCGCGCCTCTGGAGGCGCAGCCCCAAGACGCCAGGCATATCTACTCGGTGCTTTACGGCGGCCGTCTCGACGTATTCCCTTCGGCCCCCGAAGCGGCCTACGAGGCGAACGAAGCCGACACGCAGCAATCTGAGTAGCCGCTCTCTCTAGTGCCCCGCAAGCGTCTTAAGCCTCACTTCTTTCTCGAAACGTCGGTCGAGATTCAGCGTCGCTTCGGGCACTCTCTGGTGAAGCGGGAGATCGAAGGGACCATCGGAGACCACCCCTGCGCCAGCTCGTTCTACGTTCTCATGGAGTACAAGCGCGTAGTGATCAGGACTCTTATCACGCTCTGGGGGCTCATCAAAGAGGAGGCGAGTGTAGGCGATGCATTGAAGACATGCGCCGCCAGTTTCAGTGCGCGCGGACCGAAGTTTGTCTTGATGGCGATCGCCGAGCTCGT
>JAHFDK010000415.1 GCA_023249095.1 Candidatus Rokuibacteriota bacterium
CCAGCGACCTTCGAGCGTGCCGCCACGCTGGCGTGGACCCAGGCCCAGGTTCAGCTGCAGCATCTCGGCATCGGGCCGGATGAGGCCCACCTCTTCCAGAGCCTCGCCAGCCACATTCTCTACTCGGACCGGACGCTGCGGCCCTCCGCGGATGTACTCACGCGTCACACGGGCGGTCCCGCGGCCGTGTGGGCTCACGGGATTTCAGGGGACATCCCGATCGTCCTGGTTCGGATCGACGAGCCCGAGGATGTGGGGATCGTGCGGCAGTTGCTCCGCGCACACGAGTACTGGCGGATGAAGCAGCTCGCGGTCGATCTAGTGATCCTGAACGAGCGCGCGCCATCCTATGTTCAAGATCTGCAATCACTGCTGGAGACAGTGGTCCGGACAAGCCAGTCGGCGGCGCGTGACGAGGGACACGAGCCGCACGGGAGTGTCTTCGTCCTGCGGGCGGACCGCGTGACCGCACCGCAACGCGACGTGCTCCAGGCCGTGGCGCGCGCGGTGCTCTCGAGCCGGCGCGGGACCCTGGCCGAACAGGTCATGCGCGCGCAGCGACCCGAGCCCGCCCTCGTCTCCCCGCCACCGCGACAGGCCGCGCTGCCGCTGGACATCCCGTCCCCGCCGCCGGATCTCGAGTTTTTCAACGGCCTCGGCGGTTTTGCGGCGGATGGACGGGAATACGTGACGATCCTCGGCGAGGGACAGTGGACGCCGGCGCCCTGGATCAATGTGATCGCCAATCCAGCCTTCGGCTTCCAAGTCTCCGAGTCGGGTTCGGGCTATACGTGGTCGATCAACAGTCGCGAAAACCAGCTGACCTCGTGGTCGAACGATCCGGTGAGTGACCCCCCCGGCGAGACGATCTACGTCCGGGATGAAGAGAGTGGCGAGCTTTGGGGCCCGACGGCGCTCCCGATTCGGGAGGAGACGGGAGCCTACGTGGCCCGACACGGGCAGGGCTACAGTCGCTTCGAGCACGTGTCTCACGGCGTCGCACTCGAGCTTCTCCAGTTCGTGCCGCTCGACGACCCAATCAAGGTGTCCCGTCTCACGATAAAGAACGATTCGGGTCGGTTGCGACGGCTCTCCGTGACCGCCTATGTCGAGTGGGTCCTCGGCGTGTCACGGAGTGCCGCCGCGCCGTTCGTCATCACCGAGATCGATCCGCAGACGGGAGGGATTCTCGCGCGCAACGCATGGGACCGTGACTTTGGTGCTCGCGTGGCGTTTGTCGACCTCGGCGGAGCTCAGACGGCGTGGACGGGTGACCGGACCGAGTTCCTCGGGCGTCACGGTACTCCCGATCACCCGGCGGCGCTCGCGCGAGGAGGCCGACTCTCGGGACGGGTTGGTGCCGGCCTCGACCCATGCGGCGCCCTCCAGGCGACGGTCGAGCTGCGCGCCGGCGAACGTGCCGAGGTCGTGTTCTTCCTCGGCCAGGCCGCCACCCGGGAGGAGGCGAGGGAATTGATCGTGCGCTACCGTACGAGTGACCTCGACCTGGCCTTGCGGGCCGTCGCGGAGCGCTGGGACGATATCCTTGGGACAGTTCAGGTGACGACCCCGGACCGGTCCATGGACATACTGCTCAACCGCTGGCTGCTCTACCAGACGCTTGCCTGTCGTGTCTGGGCGCGGTCCGCGTTCTATCAGGCCAGTGGCGCCTACGGCTTTCGCGATCAGCTTCAAGACGTGATGGCGCTCACGGTGTCCAGGCCAGACCTCGCGCGTCAGCATGTGCTCCGGGCCGCAGCACGGCAGTTTGTCGAGGGCGACGTGCAGCACTGGTGGCACCCGTCGGCGGGTCGCGGCGTTCGGACCCGCATCTCCGACGATCTGCTCTGGCTTCCGTACGTGGTCACCCAGTATCTCGAGGTCACCGGCGATGTAAGCCTCCTTGACGAGATCGTTCCCTTCCTCGCGGGGCCGATCCTCCGAGGCGGGCAGTCCGAGTCATATTTCGAGCCGCGCGTGTCCAAAGAGCGCGGCACGCTGTTTGAACACTGCGCCCGCGCGCTCGACCGCAGCCTGTCGGTCGGGAGCCACGGCCTCCCGCTGATGGGGACGGGGGACTGGAACGACGGGATGAACCGGGTGGGTGCTGAAGGGAAGGGCGAGAGTGTCTGGCTCGGCTGGTTCCTTCAGACGATTCTCCGGGACTGGGCGCGGTTGGCCGACGAGCGCGGAGAGGGCCAGCGCGCCGAGGCGTGGCGACGGCACGTTCGCGCGCTGAAAGAAGCGCTTGAACGAGAGGCCTGGGATGGCGATTGGTATCGGCGCGCTTACTTTGACGACGGAACGCCACTCGGTTCCACGGTCAACGACGCCTGCCGCATCGATTCGATCGCGCAGTCGTGGAGCGTGATCTCGGGGGCCGCCGAGGCGGCTCGTGGACGGCGCGCCATGGCGGCAGTCGAGGAATACCTCGTCCGTCGGGGTGATGGTCTCGTATTGCTCCTCGCCCCGCCGTTCGACCGCACGCTCCTGGACCCCGGCTACATCAAAGGGTATTTGCCAGGCGTCCGAGAGAATGGCGGCCAATACACTCATGCGGCGATCTGGTCGGTGATGGCCTTCGCAGCGCTCGGTGATGGAGACAAGGCCGCCGAGCTCTTCGCGATCTTGAATCCGATCAATCACACCAGCACGCGAGCCGGCGTTCACCGCTACAAGGTCGAGCCCTACGTCGTCGCCGGCGACGTCTATGCCGAACCCCCGCACATCGGCCGCGGGGGCTGGACCTGGTACACGGGATCAGCGGGGTGGATGTATCGGGCCGGCCTCGAGTGGATTCTCGGGTTCCGGTTGCGAGGCACGCGGCTCGTGGTCGACCCCTGTATCCCGCCTGCGTGGCAGGGCTTCAAGATCGCGTTCCGCTACCACTCCGCACGGTATGACATCGTCGTCGAGAACCCGCAGGGTGTGACCCGCGGGGTGTCGTCCGTGGAGGTCGATGGCGTGCCCCTCGACGGCCAGGCGAGCATCCCGCTCGCCGATGACCGGAAGACACACCGGGTCCGAATCGTTCTCGGCTAAGCACGCTTTCAGGAGTCCCAGCCGAAAAGGTCAACCGGTTCGATTTCGGTGATTGCGGCTTGAATGATGGCTTCCAAAATGCAAGCGCGAGATGAGGACGAGCCGGCGTCATCGCCGGCCGGCGGGCGGCCTGTGGCAAGGCGTCAATACGAGCACGGGATCTGAGGCATCGGCGATCTGGGTGAATCGCCCGGCGTGGCATCAAGCCATCGTGTTCATCGATATCGATGGGGAGTCGCTTGTCAGGGCTCACGCTGTGAGCAGGTGTGCCATGTCCAAGCCGCTCGATCAACTGGAATACGACTACGGCTTCCCAAGACTTGAGCGTGATCCGTACGAGGAGGAGGGGGCAAGGGCTAACTCTCGCGGTCTCGTCCGCAGGCCCGGCATCTTGCTGCGTACTGTTTTCTCTCCTCGCGTATGTGAACAGGGCATGGGCCATGCTGAATGACATTCTGGCGGTGTGCATCGCCGCCGCGCTGGTGGCGGTGTTTGCCACGATCTTCGGGGCGGTACTATAACCTCGGAGACAGTCATGTGGTGTAAACAATCAGGCCGGAAAGAGAAACAAGCAGACTCGTTGCATCCGGAGCAGCAAGCACTTGTGGAAAAAGTCTTTGCGATCCTTCGCGATTCGAGTTTCGGATTCAGAGAAGATCGACTGTGGTACATCCAACGAGAAGAACATGCGATGTGGACCCGAGCCTGCATCCAGCTACTGCAACAAAAAATAGAAGCCGTGACCCCGAAGGATATCAAGGTAACGCTCATCTATTTTGATTACAGGTGGGACGGATGTCTCTCCCTTCAGTGCCAACGCATCACGCCTCCTTCGTGATGAGTCACAGGTAACGCCGTAATCTTTGGCGGGGATTTCGGAGGAGGAGCATAATCGACTCGCTACCGCGACCTACATTGTAAGATTCAGCGCGAATTTCACCCGCTGGCTTAGTGGTCACCCGGATATGCCAAAGTATAAGAGTTGGGCGAGACAGTTGGCTGACGAACCGAAAACACAATTTGATGAACGGGCTATTTGGCAGAAAACCTAGGGAAGAGTATCTCTTCTGGAAGCAGACCGGGCGCTTCGGCCCTGCTAGATAGAGAAGGCAGCTGAGCAAGACGAGCGTAGCCCAGTCACGCACCATGACCGCCCGCTGCCCGTTCTGTGAAGCCGTCCATCCCGTCCAAGGCATACCCGACGAGCTGCTGAACTGCCCGTGCGGCGCGACTGCACTCCTCTATGTCAGCAACGCGGAGCCGGAGACTGCTATCAACTTAGTGGAGATGAGTTGAGCCACACGAGGCCCCAAGGTGCGGGCGTTGTGGCCGGGAGGAGAGCTACCATGATGAAACTCTGCTGGA
>JAHFDK010000416.1 GCA_023249095.1 Candidatus Rokuibacteriota bacterium
GTCCAGAAACGTCGGTTCCTTCCCTGATCTCCACACACGTGAGGGCGCCCAGGAAAGCCGAAGTGGGACGAGCGACGCGTCTGATCATCGGGTTCGGCATTTCGCCGACAGGCTCCTAGCGGGGTCTAACGCTCAGGATCACCCGCGGCCGGAGGCCGTCGGGTGAATCCTGAAGTTAGACCGCCCCTGATATAAACATGGGTACCGGTTGACCTTGCGCCTGTTCACTCCCCTGGAAGACGGATGCTCGCGAGATCGGTCCCCACGATAATGTTGTCGGTAAATCCGCCCTCCTCGACCGCGTTCCTGTAATCCGCTTCCCTCAGAGGGCCGCCAGGAACTCTCCAGGGACCTTGGCGCTCGGCTCCGATCGCAGGTATCAGATGCGTAAGCATGAGACACCGCGCCCCCGCACGCTTCGCCATGGCGCCGAGATCGGACGCCGTGCTCTGACGATAAAACGCATACGGAAACATTCCGCTGCCCCTGTCCGGCCCCATAATGGGATGAATCGTCGAATGCACGATGATGTCAGCCCCTGTCGCCAACTTCTCCACCTGATCGGATGTCGAACGAGCGCGCGGCGGCGTGAGTACGTCATTACCGGCGTCACCGCCGATCACTACGCTGCCGGCGGGCGTGTCCACGCGATAGGACACATGGCCTACCATGTGCGTCGACTGGATGGCGCTAACCCTCACATTGCCGGAGGACCAGACGACTTGGGACTCGTCTTTCGCCTCGAAGGTGATCGTGTTGACCAAATCGGCCGGGCCGCCTGCCGTCCGATTCTCGTCCTCGGAGTGCCGCTGCGCAATCTCACCGGATTGGATGAATGCGTCGGCGATATGCATGAGAAACTTCCGGCAGCTCACGGTGAAGCCCCGCGGCGAAACGATATCGGAACTGCCGACGGCGTCGAGCTTTGGCCCGGCGCCATTGTAAAACCAACGCAACTGGGCGAGGTCCGCAAAGCCTTCGGTGTGATCGTTGTGCATATGCGTGAAGAAGATCCCATTGAGCTGCGCGGGTTCGACGCCGAGCTGCGATAGCCGTATCGTAGTCCCGCGGCCCGCGTCGAACTGCAACCTCACAGCACCGCATTTATTGCCGCCATCGCCGTAGCACACAAGCGTCCCGGAGCCGGCCAGCCCGCTGACAGCGGCAGGACCAGGCCCGGTGCCTGTTAATGTCACTGTGAGACATGGAGCTGCCTGGGCCGTCGGTACAGGAGCCGATGCAATCGAGAATTGGTTCATCCGAATCCCCCAAGCGACCAGAGCAACCGACAACCTCCGGTCGCGCCAAAAAAGTGGCCTCGTTCCCTGTGCACCTTCCCCCTTTCGGTTCTTCCTTGATCGCTGGCTGTCTAACGCTCACGTTGACCGGCCGCGGCGAGCGGATGCGAGCCAGCGGTCCGGTCGAACGTGCTGTTATGCACCGTCGACAGCAGACTGTCAAATGGACTCACGCCCGCTGAACCACTGGCAGCGTGAACGTGAAGGTCGAACCGACGTCCACCTGGCTCTTGACCCAGATCCGGCCGCCGTGCAGCTGGACGAACTTCCGCGATAGCGCCAGCCCGAGACCAGTGCCCTGCACCTTCTTATCCGCCGTGCCCACCTGGCGGAACTCTTCGAAGACCTTCTCCTGGTCCTCGGGGGCAATGCCCACGCCCGTGTCGGCAACGGACACCTCCACAAGGTCCTCGTTCAGCGCCGCGTGCAGGTCGATCCGGCCCCCCTCGGGCGTGAACTTGAGTGCGTTGGAGAGCAGATTCAGGAGGACCTGCTTCACCTTTCGCTCGTCGCCGCGGATCATGCCCAAACGATCGTCGATGTTCCGTGCGATCGTGACACCACGCCGGCCTGCGCCCTCGCGCATTAGGGTCACGGCGTTATCGATGGCGGTGGGCAGGTGGAAGTCCGTGCTCTCGATCTCCATCCGCCCCGCCTCGACCTTCGACAGGTCAAGGATGTCGTTGATGAGGGACAGTAGATGTTGACCGGAGGCGTAGATGTCTTTCAGGTACTCATCCTGCTTTTCGTTGAGCTCGCCGAACATGCGTGCGGCCAAGACTTCAGAGAAGCCGATGATCGCGTTGAGGGGGGTGCGCAGCTCATGGGACATGTTTGCTAGGAACTCGGACTTGTGACGACTCGCAGCCTCAAGCTGCCTGCCCTTGTCCTCGATTTCGCGGTTGCGGGCCGCCAACTCGTTGAACAGGCGGGCGTTCTCGATCGCAATCACCGCCTGGTCCGCGAACGTCTTCAGCAAATCGATCTGCTGGTCAGAGAAGGGACGAACCTCAGCCCGGCGAATTAGAATGGCGCCGACCGCGACCACCTCCCGCATCAACGGCGTAGCAAGCACCGTTCGGCTGCCGTCCGCTCTGGAGAGACGCTGAGCCAAGGGGAAGTCGTCGGCGACCAGGACATCGGGAAGGTGGATCGTCGCCCGATCGATGACCGCCCGTCCAGCTACGCCGTCCCGGGTCACTGGCCTGTCCACAGCCGCGGCAAAGGCCTGCCCGTGATGCGCCGCAGCCCTCAGCTGACTGCCCTCCACAAGCAGGATCACCCCATCGGAGGCCTCACAAAGTCGCGCCGCGTTCTCCGACACTGCGTCCAGCACAGGCTGGAGCTCCGTCGGCGAACTGGCGATGACGCGGAGTATCTCGCTGGTCGCAGTCTCCCGCTCCAGACTCTCCGCCAGGCGCCTTTCGAGTTCGTGCACGCTCGCCGCTTTCTCCCTCGCGGCCCTACGGGCGAGCGGTTGCTTGGTTGTCCGCCTTCCCCCCGAGGGCCTTGTCCGACGCCCCATCAGTTTGTCCGTGCCTTCCGCCCAGCGATGTCAGGCCAGGCGAACTCCATCGCGTGAGCTCGTGGGTGCCCTTCATTCGCCGGAGAGGTCGTGCCTTCGCCGTCACCCGGCTCGCTCTCTCGCCAGCCTTCAGTTCCACGTGGCATTCTGGACAGCCAGAGGCACCGAGTCTCAGTCATATTGGCATGGAGGCCTCGCTCCTCAGTGCGCATAACGCCCACGATAACCTGCGGCGGCTGAGCGCAGCGAAGTCAACGGCGGGTTCATCGTGTTGTTATGCGCCCCCGTTACACGTGCGCCTCATGCCAGCTCCGTCATCGCCATCTCCGCCTGCTCCAGCCACAAGCGCATCTCCATCTCGCGATACATCGTCGTCGCAGTCGCGAGGTGCCCGAGGGCCTGCTCGCCCCTGCCCGTGCGGCGGTAGAGCTTGCCGAGGCCGAGGTGGCAGTGGGCGACGAGGGGGCGCATTCCGAGCTCGTCGGCGAGGGCGAGCGAGTCATGGTAGTGGTGGTCGGCTTGCGCCGGGGCATCGCGGCGGGCGTTGACCTCACCGAGGAGCCGGAGGGCCCACGCCTCGTAGCCGCGTTGACCGCGCTCGCGGGCGAGGGTCAGGGCTCGCCCGCTGAATTCGAGAGCGTCCTCGAGCCGATCGGCGAGGACGTACGCTTTGCCCAGATAGATCAAGAAGAGCGGCTCGTAGGCTCCGAATCCCATCGTCTCAGTGGCCCGCAGGGCGTGCTCCAGCAACGGAATGCCCTCGGCAGTCCGGCCCGAGAGTGCGTAGGCGTTGCCGAGGCCTCCTTGGTGTATCACTGAAAGGATGGTGATGTTCCATTCGTCACTCAGGGCCAGCCCCCGTACATGCAACTCGATAGCGTGACTGAGTTCTCCCCTGGTGATCTGGATGTATGCCAGAGACCAGCAGACCAAGGCCAGGCTGTAGGGGTGATCGAGGGCCTCAGCGAGGCGGAGGCCTTCCTGGCCGAGGGCGATCCCTTCCGCGAGCCGTCCCTGGTCAGCGAAAACCCACGGCAAATAGTAGCGGACCACCACGGCAGGAAATCCGGCGAGGCCAAAGCGTTCACGGCTCAGATCATTCTCGAGCATCCGCAGGACCCTCAGGAGATGATCCTCGGCCTGTTGATAGTTGCCCGTCCAGAGGTAGGCCCCACCGAGGTAGAGATTCCCCGTCACCTGGAGCGAAACATCCTCAAGCGCCTCGGCAATAGTCTGCGCGCTCTGGCCGAACGCGAGGGCTTCCGTCGGACGACCGGCTTCCCGGACGCTGTGGCACAGATAGACGTACAGCTGCCCGAGTCGCCGCTGATCGTCGAGCGTCCTCGCGAGGCCTTCGGCTTCGCGGAGACAGGCGAAGATCCGCTCGAATTCTCCGAGCGGAAAGAGTGCGGTTCGCAGGTCGAAGCGAAGATCAATGGCCTGCTCCAGCGTCTCGCGGGTTTCGGGCAGATGCCCGAGGGCGGTCAGCGCCTGCTCGAAGCAGCTCACCGCCTCCCGGTTGGCCGATCGCGCCATGGCCTTGACGCCGGCCTGCCAGAGGTAGGTGACCGCC
>JAHFDK010000141.1 GCA_023249095.1 Candidatus Rokuibacteriota bacterium
TGGCGTGTTCGGCGGCCGGCCGCACCAACCGGTTCAGCGTCATCACCTCGGTCAGGCGCTGCGCGCGCCGACTCAACCCGGCGTCGGCGAGGATCGGGTCCAGCTGCAGCAGGCGCCACACCTGATGTCCCACGTGCACCGGCCCGGCTTCCCGTTCGTCTTCGAACGTGACGCGCTCGGGGTCAATCGCGATGCCCGGGCCCACGAGGGTCGTCTGCCCCGCGAGCGCGGCCTGCAGCCGCCGCGCCGTGCCGAGCCACTCGTCCTTCGGCCCCGGCGCCAGGGCGCCGAGCGAACAGATGACCCGCTGGCGGGGGCCCTTCGGGGTCGCGACCGATTCGACGAGGAGATAATTCTGGTAGGTCTTGTCACCGACGCGCCGGGTGGTGCGGCGGAGATACATGCCACCGGCAGCGTGTCACTATTGAGCTCGGATCGTCAAGGGAAATCGGCCGTAGAGTTAGTCACTATTTCGGCCCGACGCATCGGTCGCCCACGTCGCCACGCGCACTTACGACGCGCCGACGGGCCAAATCGGCTGTTTCGCCGTCGGCGACCGTGGAAGTTGGGCTAGAGCGATTCATGCCTGCGGACGGATGTTCTGGTTCATGTGGAAAAAATTCTGGGGATCGTATTTCGCCTTGAGCTGCTGGAGACGTCGATGGTTCGGTCCATAGGCGGCGGCGACGGGATCGCCGGGTTCGTCGTCTCCGAGGTAGTTCACGTAACGCCCGGCGCCCATGAACGGCTGCATCGCGGTGTAGGAATCTCGAGCCCAGGCGGTGCAGGCGTTGTTGTCTTTCGGTTCCATCCACTCCGAGAGCACGATCAGGTTGTAACCCGGTGCACGGTGTGGAAATGCGGTGTCCGTGACGCCGACTCGAGTGACCGCGCCATGGAAGTGCTCGAGCAGCAACTGACCCATCGGCGTAGGGCACTTCGCGAAGCAATCGATCATCGTGCGAAGCGCCTCGTCACTGAGGCTCGCGAGAAAGTTCGACTTCCAGTAGTTCAGCGCTCCTTTGGGATAGGCCTCGTCGAGCATCGCGTTGACCTGGCAATAGGGCATCGGGCCGATGACGTCCATCGCGGGCGAGCCGAACTTCTTGATCGGATGCGCGGCGGTCTCGCCGGCGCCGAGCGGCCCGCAGTGGCAGACCACCAGGGCCACCAGCTTCATCCCCGATCCATCGGGTGCATGAATCAGGCCGCCGAATACCGTGAACTCGTCGGGCAGCGACGCCGTCACGTCGCGGAAGAACCTGAGCACATCCCAGGCCGCGCTGAACGGATAGTCGATGAGACCGCCCGTGACGATGGGTCCGATCGGGTGCAGGCGATATTCGAAGGAGGCCGCCACGCCGAAGTTGCCGCCGCCGCCGCGCAGCGCCCAGAACAGGTCCGCGTTGTCGTCCTTGCTGGCCGTCAGGGTTCTGCCGTCCGCCAAGACGAGGTCGACCGAGAGGAGACTATCGAGGGCGAGGGCGTGCTTGCCCATGAGCCAGCCAAGGCCGCCCCCGAGCGTCAGGCCCGCGATGCCCGTCGTCGAGACCACGCCTCCCGTCGTCGCGAGACCATGGAGCTGCGTTTCACGGTTGAACTCGTTCCACGTGAGGCCCCCCTGCGCGCGGGCGGTGCGGGCCTTCGGATCGACGTGAATGCCCTTCATGAGCGACAGGTCGATCATCAGGCCGTTGTCGATCGTCGCGCGCCCCGCGACGTTGTGACCGCCTCCCCGGACGGCGACTTCGAGCTTTCGATCGCGCGCCATCTTCACGGCATCGGCGATGTCGGCCAGACCGCGGCAGCGGGCGATGAGCGCCGGCCGCTTGTCGATGAGACCGTTGTGGACCTTCCGGGCTTCGTCATAACCTGCGTCGCCCGGGCGCAGGAGTTGTCCGGTGAACGTGCTGGCGAGCGCAGTCACGGCTTCAGAGAGAGCGGAGACGTCCGTCATCACACGACTCCTTTTCCCGGGTGTCTGGCGGCGCACATCCTATCACAGCAAGAGACCGTCAACGGTCGAGCTCGACCAGATATTCCTTGATGCGGCCAGCGTCGGGCGCGTCGGGCTTGAGCGCCAGATACTTGTGGAAGGCCGCCTTCGCCCGCTCGTTGTCCTTCTGCTGGTAGTAGAGGAACCCGAGCTGGCGGAACGGATCGGGGAAGGCTAGATCGAGCTCGGCGGCCCGCTCGTACCGCTTCAGCGCCTTCTGCGCCTTGTCGGCCTTATCCGCGGCATCCCGAGCCCGCTGCGACTGCAGGCGGTGGAGGTCGCCGTAGTAGAGCTGGGCCACTGGATCCCTCGGGGTGATCGTGAGCACGCGGTCGAGCTGCTCTTCCGCGAGCTTGAACCGGCCGGCCTGAATATCGAGACGCGCGTTCTCGCGGACGATCGTCCGCATCCGCAGCTCGAACTCGTCGGTGTTCCTCACGGTGTCCGGCGCGGCGGCAGCAACGGCGTAGTGAGTCTTGATCAGGTCAGTGGTGGTTTCGACCCGCTCCGTGAGCTTGGGACGGCTGCCGAAGAAGAAGGTCTCGAGGCTCCCACGGTCCTTGGACTCCTGCCGCAGCCGGTCGAACACCTTCGGCCCCTCCTTCGGGTCGTAGCCGGCGCGGACCAGGTTCGCCATCCCTCCCGCGTCCGCCTCGCGCTCGAGATCGCGCCCGTAGCCGTTGATCGCGGCGATGGCGGCCAGCTGGAGGCCGAGGCCGAGGAGCACGTTCGCGGTCTGACTCAGGACCGCGGTGCCGATGTAATCTCCCGACCCCGCGCGGGAGCCGGCGGCCACCGCGACGCCGATCGAGGCGGCCACCGCCACGACGCTGAAGGGAATCTGCTTGGTGAAGGGAATCTGCTTGTTCTGAGCGTCGCGCGTGAAGCTGAGCGCGTGGCGGTTGGTCACGTGAGTCATCTCGTGGCCGACGATCATCGCCAGCTGCGCCTCATTGTCGAGGCGGGCCAAGAGCCCGGTGTGGATGTAGACCCGCCCGTTGGGCATAGCGAACGCGTTCAGCGTCGGGTCGCGCAAGACCTCGAACTTGAACCCCGGCCCTCCGGCCTCGCGCACGTCATCGGGCGTGAGCTTGTCGCCGATCTTGGCGAGGTATTCGTCGAGGAGCCGGTCGTCGTAGGGTTTGGACTTCTTCTGGAGCTGCTCCTCCTCCTTCTCGGCCTGGGCCCAGAGATTGAGCTCGTCGACCTCCGGTTCGAAGGGCTTCCCGCCGGCGCCCATCGGCGCCACGCTCCGTGAGGAGCAGGAGACGGTGAGGAGGGATACGATGACGAGCCACGCGACCGACCGGTAGGCGACACGCCAGGCGCCTTGCGCCAGCATTCGATCCGTTTACCGCTTAGTTCTTCTCCGCCAGCGTCTGGCGGATCCGTCTCAGCTCCTCCTTGAACGCCGCGGCGTCCCGGGCCTGGGGGTACCGGGTGAGATAGCGCTCCCACTCGGATGCCCCGCGGTGGAGCTCGCCGAGCTTGATCAGGACGGTCCCGCGATCGCGCAGATGGGTCGGCGCGTCAGCGTCGACGACGAGGAGCCGGTCGATCACGGCGAGGGCCTTGGTCCAGTCTTCTCGCCGCGCGTAGATACCCTCGAGATTTCTGAGCATCCGCACGACGATCTGAGCCTTCGACGTCGGGGCGAAGTGCTCGTCGGTGAGCTTCACGGGGCGCCCGACGGCGCGCGACGCGACCGCTTCGGCTTCGGCTCGCTCCAGAACACGGCCGCCACCGAACGGGTCGAGGACCAGCAGCTCGCCGCCGATCCTCGCGCCAACGCAGAAATGGCCCGGCAGGCCGATGCCCGAAATCTCCAACCCGACCCGCCGCCCGACTTCCATGATCACGACCGCGAGGGTGATCGGGATGCCGAGCCTGCGATCGAGAACGTCGTTGAGGCAGCTGTTGCGGGGATCGTAGTAGTCCTCGGCATTGCCGCGAAACCCCTCCCCGGCGAAAAGGAAGTCGCACAGCCGGTCGAGGGCGCGCCGACCTCCGCCGGCCGTCGGCACCGACGAGCGCGCGGCGAGCTCGTCGAGCTCGGCCAGCGAGCGGATGGGCGGAAGATCCGGATACTCGATCCGCGCGACCGCGAGCGCGGCGCCGGCCAGATCGATCTCGGGCCCCTTCACGAGGTCCCTGAACTCGTGAAGCGTCCGGTCCATCTTATGCCATGCTCAGCAGCCCGGGGCGTGGTGGATGCCCGCCATCGCGAGCGCCTTTTTCTGGAGCTCGTCGGCGAGCTCGAGCGTCGTGCGCGCCGCGCGCGATGCCGCCGCCTGAGCGTCCGGCGTCGTCGCGAGCCGGAGCAGGAGCGTCCGGCCCAGCTCGTGGTGATAGCGCTCGTCCGGCTCGATCACGTCGCGATACATCGCGGCGGTCTCGCGATCGCCCGCGTGCTCGCAGAACTCGATGAACTGCCGGTTCTTCACGACGGCGATCGCCTCGCGGGTGAACTGGCCGGCGGAGACGCGCTCGATCGTCGTCTTGAGGGTGTCCAGGTACTCGAAGAGCGGGCCGTAGCCCTTGGCGAGGGGATTGAAGGCGGTGGCAGCGAATCCGAGCGCGCGAAGCCGATCCGCGATCATCCGGTAGTGCTTGGCCTCGTCTCCGACCTGCCGCGCCAGCGCGAGCTTGACGTCCACCTCGTCGGTGGTGACGAGCCAGCGCGCCGCGATCTCGGTGGCCTCGATTTCGTTCTTGAGCGCGACCTTCAAGAGATTGAGGACGTTCAGGTCGCCCTCGACCTCCGGCTTCAAGGTGTCGTCGGGCGCCAGCAGGCTCAGTCGCCGCTGGTTCTCCTCCTCGAGCTGAGCGACAAACTCCTCGGCCGTCATGCAGTGACTCCTTCTTTCAGGAGGCGCGGCAGCTCCTGCGTGAGCGTCTCCTTGGTTACGACGCGATCGCACCGCGGGTGCCAGGGTTGGGTCTGTCGCGCCAGCGCGTGGGTGGTGAATCCGAGCACCGGCGGACGCGCGCTCTCGAGGGTCGCGAACACAAGCTCGTAGTCGTAGCCGGCCGTCAGATCGAGCAGGACGAGCCGCGGGACACGGCCGAGCGACGTCGCGACCTGCTCGGGCGTCTTCGCAAACTCGATCGGCACCCCGGCGAGCCGGGCCGTCTCCCGTATACGAGCGACAAAAAACAGGTCGCTGACGATCGCGAGGACCGGGGCGGAGGCCCCTCCCCCACTCGCGCCGCCCCGGTCCTCGCGCGGGTCAGTCGGCCTGTTCACGGATGCCGAGCCAGTGCTTGTTCCACTCGGCGATGTGGGTGAGCGTGGAGAGATCGCGCATGCGGTCGAGGTACACGGTCCCGTTCAGGTGATCGGTCTCGTGCTGGGTGACCCGCGCGAAGAAGTCCTTCGCGACAAGGTCCACCACCTGCCCCTCCCGGTCGAGACACTGAAGACGCACCGCCGTGTAACGGGGCACCATCCCGCGCATGTCGGGAACCGAGAGACAGCCCTCCCAGCCCTCTTCCTTCTCGTCCGTCAGCGGCGTGATGACGGGGTTGATGAGCACCGTCAGGGGAACCAGGGGCGCATCCGGGTAGCGCGGGTTGCCGAGTACCTCGATGACGGCGATCTGCTGGAGCGTGTGCACCTGGGTCGCCGCCAGGCCGGCGCCGTCGTACTCGCGCATCGTCTCGATCATGTCGTCGATGAGCCGCTGGATCTGGGGCGAGCGAATGGACCGTGGATCGACCGGCGCAGCGACCTGCCGAAGCACCGGGTGACCGAGACGCGCGACCTTCAGAATCGCCATGTCAGAGTGAATCTTATCATGGCGTCACCTCGTCTCGATGCGCCCGACCTTACGGACGCCTTCGGCCAGGCGGCCCGCGTCGGCCTCGAAAACCCTGGCGAACTCTGCGCCCTGCTTGAACACGATCGGAGTCTCGATCTTCTCCATCGCCCCCTTGAAGTCGGGGTCGTTGACGGCCGCGCGCAGCGTGTCCCGGAGCTTCGCGAGCACGGGCTCCGGGGTGCCCTTGGGGGCGAAGACGCCGGCCCAGATGTAGAACTCGGCGTCGGGGAAGCCCAACTCCTTGAACGTCGGCACCTCGGGGAGCGCGACGACGCGCTTGTCCCCCCACCCGGCGAGGGCGCGAAGCTTGCCGGCCTTGATGTGCGGAAGGACCACCGCAGGGCCTGAGGCGAGCGCATCGACGTGGCCGCCGAGGACGGCGGTCAGGGCCGGTCCTCCGCCGGCGTACGGCACGTGGCGCAGCTTGATGCCGGCCGCGTGTGACAGGAGCTCCATCGCCATGTGAAGCGTGCCGTACACCCCCGAGGAGCTGTACGAAATCTGCCCCGGCCGTTTCTTCGCGTCCTCGACGAACTCGGCCGCGGTCTTCCAGGGCTTGTCGGCGGGCACGACGAGGATCGTCGGGTCGGCCGAAATGAGCGCGATCGGCGCGAACTGGTCCACGGTGAAGGCGGGCGGCCGCCCGAAGAGCTTGTCGGCCTCCGGAATGATCGAGATCGAGGACAGCGCCAGGAGCAGGGTATAGCCGTCGGGCTTGCTCGTCGCCACGAACTGCATCCCGACGGCGCCCGCCGCCCCCGTCTTGTTCAGCACCCCGACCGGATTCTTCAGCACCTTCTCCATGGCGGCCGCCACCGGCCGCGCGGTGAGGTCGGCGATACCCCCCGGCGGAAAGGGCGCGACCATGGTGATCGGCCGCGATGGATACGGCTCCTGGGCCGACGCCACCGCCACGGTTGCGAGCACCGCGAGCGAGCACACTCGAGAAAGCCTCATGGGTGTTCATCTCCCTTCTCGGCGAGGGCGAGCCGGGCGCGCCAGTCGAGCCCCCGCGTGACAAGCGGCCGGAGCCCCAGCGTTATCAAGATCAGGCCGACGCCGAGCAGCGTGGCGGAGATCGGCCGCGCCACGAAGATCGAGTACTGGCCGTCCGACATCGCGAGCGACTGGCGCAGCGCCATCTCGAGCATCGGTGCCAGAACCACGCCCAGCACGATGGGCGCGGTCTCGAAGTCGAGCTTCCGGAGGAGGTATCCGAGCCCGCCCATCATGAGCATGATCCACACGTCCACGACGCTGCCGTTCACCGCGTAGACGCCCAGGATGCAAAACGCAAGGATCGACGGGTAAAGGATCGGATACGGCACTCTCAGGAGGTTCACGAACACGCCCACGAGCGGCAGGTTGAGGATCAACAGGACAACGTTGCCGACGTACATGGAAGCGATGAAGCCCCAGAACAGCTCGGGCTGCTGCTCGATCAGGAGCGGGCCCGGCGAGACGCCGTGCACCATCATCGCCGCAAGCATCACCGCCGGGATCGGCCCGGAGGGCACGCCGAGGGCGAGCATCGGCACGAACGCGCCGGAGGTCGCCGCGTTGTTCGCCGATTCGGGTCCCGCCACGCCCGCCACGGCGCCCTGACCGAATTCCTGAGGCCGCTTCGCGAGCTTCCGCTCGACCGCGTACGACACGAAGCTCGCGATGATGTGGGCCGAGCCGGGAACGATACCGATCAGAAAGCCGAGTACCGTCCCCCGGCCGATGGGCGCGGCGGACTCGCGCCATTCCCGGCGCGTGGGGAGGAGCTCGCGAAGCTTCGGCTTGATGACCTGCGGCGGCGCCGCGAGCCCGGCCGTCGCGAGGATCTCGGCGAGACCGAAGAGCCCCACCGCCACCGGCACGACGCCGATGCCGTCGCCCAGCTCGACCACGCCGTACGCGAAGCGGAAGTAGCCGGTCATCTGGTCGATGCCGATCATGCCGAGGAGAAGGCCGAGCGCGGCCATCGCGAGGGCCTTGAGCATCGAGCCGCTGCTCATGTAGGCGAGGACGAGCAGACCGAGCAGCAGCAGCGCGAAGTACTCCGGCGGCCCGAAGCGCAGCGCGAACGAGGCCAGCGGCGGCGCCAGGAGCATCAGGGCGACCACGCTCACGGTGCCGGCGACGTACGAGCCGACCGCGGCGATCGCGAGAGCGGCGCCGGCCCGGCCCTTCCGTGCCATCGCGTAGCCGTCGATGCACGTCATGACCGAGGCGGCCTCACCCGGTATCCGCATCAGAATCGAGGTCGTCGAGCCGCCGTACATGGCGCCGTAGTAGATGCCGGCGAGCATGACGATCGCGCGGGTCGCATCGAGACCGAAGGTCGCCGGGAGCAGCAGGCTGATGCCGGCGAGCGGCCCGACGCCCGGGAGCACGCCGACGAGCGTTCCCACGACGCAGCCGACGAAGGCATACCAGAGGATGACCGGCGAGAGCGCGATGGAGAAGCCGAGGGCGAGGTTCTGCAGCGTCTCGGCCATCAGATCCCGAAGGGGCCGCGCGGGAGCGGCACCCGGAGCAACGTGTCGAAGAGGAGAAAGGCGACGGCGGCGAAGGCGATGGCGAACACGGCGCTGAAGATCAGGCCCCTGCGCTCAACCCCGAGCAGGAGAAACGCGAGCGACAGGGCGACCGTCGTCCGGAAGCCGAGCCGCTCGAGCGCCAGCGCGGCGAACGCGCAGACGCCGAAGATCGCCACCGCATGACGCCACTCGGTCCAGCTGACGGTCGACAGCTTCGGCGCCTTCCCCGCGAGCACGACCAGAAGAGCGCCGAAGCACAGGAGCACCGCCGCGAGCGCGACGGGCATGTACGCCGGGCCGGGATTGCGGAGGCTGCCGAGGGGCAGGCGCCGGCTCTCCCAGAAGACGACCAGCGCGAGCAGCACGAGCGCCCCGCCTGCGACCCGGTCGGTCGTCAGCATCGCCGCGGCCCCTAGCGTCCCGTCCGCGAAGTTCTGTTAACGATCACGCTCCACCGGAGGCGAGGTCTTAACATGGGTTCTGCGACGGGACACTAGCGCGTCGCCGAGAGCGCCCGCCAGACCTTCTCGGGCGTGAGCGGCATGTCGAGATGGGTGACGCCGAAGGGCGAGAGCGCGTCCACGACCGCGTTCACCATCGCGGGGGGGATCCCGATCGTGCCCGCCTCCCCGATTCCCTTGGCGCCGAGGGGATTGCGCGGCGAGGGCGTGTGGGCATGACCGATCTCGGCGTGCGGGACGTCGTCTGCCCGCGGGACCGCGTAGTCCATGAGCGTGCCACTCAGGAGATGGCCGTCCCGGTCCAGCACGGCGGCTTCCATCATCACCTGGCCCCAGCCCTGGGCGAGCGAGCCCTCCAGCTGGCCGTCGGCGAGGAGCGGGTTCACGATGGTCCCCGCGTCGTCCACCCACACGATGCGCTCGGGTGTCACCGTTCCCGTGTCGCGATCGACGCGCACCGACACGACGAAGGCGCCCGCGCTCCAGACCTCCCCCTCGGGGCTGAAGAAGCGCGTCGCCTCGAGCCCGGGCTCGGCGCCGGGCGGGAGTCCCGCGCCGCGGTAGGCGAACTCCGCGACGCGCGCCCAGCTGACCACGCGCCCGGGCGCACCGACGACGCCGAAGCCGCCGTCGACCGCCACCACGTCACCCGCGCCGGCCTCCAGGAGGCTCGCGGCGAGTCCTCGCGCCTTTTCCCGCACGTCGCGCGACGCGAGCGCCAGCGCCGACCCGCCCAGGGCGACGCTCCGGCTCCCGAACGTGCCGATGCCCTGAGGCGCGCCGAGCGTGTCGCCGTGGCGGACGGTCACCGCTTCCGGCGCGACACCGAGCTCGTCGGCGACGATCTGGGCGAACGTGGTCTCGTGCCCCTGGCCGTGGGCGCTCGAGCCCGTGACGGCGAGCACGGCACCGGTCTGCTCCACTCGAACAAGCCCGCTCTCCCACCCGAGGCCGGACGGCTCGACGTAGACCGCGACGCCGACGCCGACGACCTCACCCTGTTCGCGCCGCGCCGTCTGGGCCCGCCGGAGACTCGCGTAGCCGGCCGTGGCCAGCGTGCCGTCCAGTAGCCCGGCGTAGTCGCCGGAGTCATAGACCTGCCCTGTGGCGGTCTTGAAGGGGAAGCGCTCCCTGGGGATCAGGTTGCGCCGCCTCAGCTCGACCGGATCGAGCCGGAGAGACCGCGCGGCCTCGTCCACGAGGCGCTCGATCAGGAACGCAGCCTCGGGCCGGCCCGCGCCCCGGTAGGCGCCGACCGGCGGAGTCGTCGTGAAGACGCCGACCGATTCGATGTCGACGTGCTCGACGAGGTAGGACCCCGGCAGGCAACGCCCGTGGTTCTGGGGCGTGCCGCCGACAGTGACGGCGAGGCTTGAGCCTAACGGCTGGCGAATCCGGGCGCGAAGCCCCGTGATTCGTCCGTCGGCGTCGAGAGCGAGCTCGCCCGTCGAGCGACCACCGCGGCCGTGGTTGGTGGTGAGCAGGTCCTCGGCCCGAGTCGAGACCCACTTCACCGGCCGCCCGAGCCGGCGCGCGACCCAAGCGACGAGGACCTCTTCCCGGTAGGGGCCACCCTTCACCCCGAATCCGCCGCCGACGTCGGGAGCGATCACGCGAACGCGCGCTTCGTCGAGCCCGAGCATGCGCGCGAGCGAGGAGCGAATCCTGAACGGCGCCTGCGTCGAGGTCCACACCGTCAGCTCGCCGGTATCCGCGTCCCAGCGGGCGAGCGCCCCGCGGGGCTCGAGCGGGACACCGCACAGGCGCTGCTGCTGCACGGTCAGCGTGACGCGGTGGGCCGCCTCGCGGAAGGCGCGGTCGGGATCGCCGTGGCGCCATGCGACGGCGAGCGCGCGGTTGTCGCGACTCGCTTCGACCACCTGCGGCGCTCCAGCCGCCAGGGCGCCGTCCGGATCGGCGACGCCGCCGAGCGGCTCGTAGTCGACCCCGATGCGCTCGGCCGCGTCCGTCGCAATGTAGGACGACTCGGCGACCACCGCCGCGACCGGTACGCCCTGAGCGCGAACGATACCGGCCGCCAGCAGTGGATACTCGGGGATGACCGTGCCGGGGGCCAGCCGCATGAGCGGCACCGGCCCGATCGGGCCGAGATCCTCGGGCGTGATGACCGCGACGACCCCCGGCATTCGCCTCGCGGCACTCGCGTCGAGCGAGCGGATGCGCGCGTGGGCGTGGGGGCTCCGCGTCAGAGCCATGTGCAGCACGCCGGCGACCGCGAGGTCGTCGACGAAGCGTCCACGCCCGGTCACGAGAGCCCGGTCTTCCCGACGCCGCATCGGACGTCCAACCCATCCGGCCGTCCCGGGCGCGTGCATCACGCTCTCTCGCCTGCGGGGCGGTAACCCACGAGCTCCAGCAAATTACCGTCCGGGTCCACGAAGTAGAGACAGTCGTGGTCGCCCCAGTCGATCGGCGCGTGATGCGGAACACCGCGCTCGGCGAAGAGCACCAGCGCGGCCTGCAGGTCATCCCAGGCGACCTCGAAGGCGTGATGGCTCTTGCCGAGCGGATTCCTCACCTGCTCGGGATCGGCCGGCGCGCGATCCGGCCTGAGGAACAGCGCGCACGAGGTCTCGCCGCCACGCATGAGCACCTGGTCGGCGAGACGCATCTGGACCGTCATGCCCAGCACCTCGGCGTAGAAGCGCTCGGCGCGCCCGAGGTCGCGGACGTCCACACCGAAGTGATCGAGCCGCTTGATTCTCACGATGCGGTCGCGCCGCCCGCGCCGAGCTTCTCGAGCGCCCACGCCGCGGCGCGGCGGACTCCTGCGTCCTCGTCATCGAGCGCCCGGGACAGCGCGCCAACGGCGCGCCTCTCGCCGCGGTTGGCGAGGACGATGGCCGCGTTGCGCAGGAGTCCGGCGCGCTTCGTTCTCGCGAGCGCGGTCCCGCGGAACCGGGCGTGGAACGCATCCCGGTCGAGCTCGAACAGGCTCTCGAGCGGGCCGAACGACCCGGATGGTCTCAGCGCGGGCTCACGAGCGGGCTCGGCCTTGCGGTTCCACGGGCACACGTCCTGGCATACGTCGCACCCGAACAGCCACTCTCCCAGCCCGTCGCACAGTTCGCCCGGAATGTCACCGCGGTGCTCGATCGTCAGGTACGAGATGCAGCGCCGTGCGTCGAGGACGTAGGGTCCCACGAACGCGCGCGTCGGGCAGGCGTCGAGACAGGCGGTGCAGGTTCCACAGCGATCGGGCTGGCGGTGATCGAACGCCGGCGCGGCGGTCGTGAGGACGACCCCGATGAAGAAGTAGGAGCCGAGCGACGGCGTCAGGAGGTTCGTGTTCTTGCCGATCCAGCCGAGTCCGGCTCGCGCGGCGAGATCCCGCTCGAGAACGGCGCTCGAATCCACCGCCGCCCGGCTCGTGACCCCGGCGCCCGCCGCGGCGCGAATGAAGTCGCCCAGCTCGACGAGACGGGGTCGCATGATGTCGTGGTAGTCACGCCCTCGGGCATATCGCGAGACGGGCCGCCAATCGCTCGAGGGGGGCGTCGCCCCGTCCTTCAAGTTATAGCTCACCGCCACCGCGACGACCGCGCGGCAGCCCGGGAGGAGGCGCGCGGGATCGAGGCGGTCGGCACGCCCGCGATCCAGGTAGCGCATCGTTCCAGCGTAGCCGGCGTCGAGCCACTCCTCGAGCTGGGCGCCGTGCTCGGGCGGCCCGGCTGGACCGATCGCGACACGGTCGAAGCCCAGCTCGAGCGCGCGCGCCTTCACTGCGGCGCTGAGCGCGAGGGCGACCAGGGTCACGCCTTGCGCGCCTTCACGACGAGATGGGCCCGCGTGAGCGTCCGCCCGCCGTCCTCGAGGAACTTGACGTAACGAAACCAGCGACCGTCGACCTTCCACTTCTCCTGGAGCCCGACCGCCGCGGCAAGCCCCTCCTCGACCGAGGCGAACGCTTTGACGTCACGCTCGACCTCGAGGTGATCGACCGTGAATCCGGTCCGCTTGAGGAGCCGTCGTGCGCCGGTCTCGCCGTACGCGAAGCGGGAAGGCCGGCCCGTCTCCTTCCACTGGTCGGTGTGCAGCGCGACGAAGGCGAAGACCTGGCCCGCCCGGAGCGCCCGGCCGGCCCGCTCGGCGATCGCGTCGGACATGCAGAGGTAGGCCGCGACCAGGTCGGGCTTGAACGGCGCGTACTCTTCCACCTCCACGTCGCCGACGACGAACCGGACGTTCGAGAGTCCAGCGGCGGCGGCCTGCCGGCGGGCCTCGTCGATCAGCTTGGCGTCGCGATCGACGCCAACCACGGCGCGACAGAGGGGAGCCAGCATCAGCGCGAGTCGGCCCGAGCCCGTCCCGGCGTCCAGCACTGTAAGCTCGGCGAGCGGTTCGGCCCGGAGACGCTCGAGAAAGGCCGCGCTCAGCTGATCGGGGCGATCGACCGGTCGGGGCTCAGCCGGTGATTTCCGAGTCACCGTCGGGGCGCCGTTGCCGGGCCGATCACGCCGGCTTGTGTCGGGCTCGACGTTCGGGCCCTAACCCGTGACGGCGCCATCTGATGCACTGGACACGAGGCGCGCGTACTTCGCGAGGACGCCCCAGGTGTAGCGCGGCTTCGGCTGCTTCACGCTCTTGAGGCGCTTCTTCAGCTCGGCGGCGGAAAGCTCGACGTCGAGCTTGCGTTTCTTGATGTCGATCACGATCGTGTCGCCGTTCCGGAGCGCGGCGATCGGGCCCCCCTCGGCGGCCTCTGGGGCGATGTGGCCGATCATGAATCCATGGGTCGCGCCCGAGAAGCGCCCGTCGGTCATGAGCGCCACGGTGTCGCCGAGGCCGGCGCCCTGGAGCGCGCCCGTCACGTGGAGCATCTCGCGCATCCCGGGCCCGCCCTTGGGCCCCTCCCAGCGGATCACGATCACGTCGTTGGCCTTGATCTTCCGCATCTTCACGGCCTGGAAGGCGTCCTCCTCCCGGTCGAAGACGCGCGCCGGACCGCGGTGAAGATCTCTCTTCTGTCCCGAGACCTTGGCGACGCACCCCTCAGGCGCGAGATTACCCCGGAGGATGGCGAGGCCCCCTTCTGGCTTGAGGGGGTTACCGAGCTGACGGATGACCTTCTGGCCCGGGGCCTCGCGCGCGGCACGCGCCTCGTCGCCGATCGTCCGGCCGGTGACGGTCGGCTCGTCGGAGTGCAAAAGCCCGGCGTCGAGTAGTCGCTTGGCGACGACCCCCATGCCGCCCGCGTCGTGCATCTCGGGCGCGGTGTAGGTGCCCCAGGGCCGCATGTCGGCCAGCAGCGGCGTCTTGCGGGAGATCTTGTCGAACTCGTCGATCGCCAGCTTGACGCCGGCCTCCTTGGCGATGGCGAGCAGGTGCAGGACGGCGTTGGTCGAGCCGCCTGTCGCCATCACGCCGGCGATCGAGTTGTGCAGCGCCTTCTTGGTGATGATCTGGCGCGGCAGGACGCCTTTCGTCAAGAGGTCCATGACGAGCCGGCCGGTCTCGAAGGCGACCTCTTCCTTCCGCGGATCAGTCGCCGGCACGCCGTTGAATCCCATCGGCGACACGCCGAGCATCTCGAACGCCGTCGACATCGTGTTGGCCGTGAACTGCCCACCGCAGGCGCCGGCGCCGGGGCAGGCGCGGCCCTCGATCTCGCTGAGCTCTCGGGAGTCGATCTTGCCGGCGTTGAAGGCGCCGATCGCCTCGAAGACCTCCTGGATCGTGAGCTTGCGGCCCTTGTATTCGCCGTAGGCGATCGAGCCCCCGTAGAGCATGACGCTCGGAAGGTTGAGCCGCGCCATCGCCATGACCATGGCGGGAATGGTCTTGTCGCAGCCGGAGATGCCGACGAAGCCGTCGAAGAGATGGCCGCGGATCACCAGCTCGACGGAGTCGGCGATGGTCTCGCGGCTGACGAGCGAAGCCTTCATCCCTTCGGTGCCCAT
>JAHFDK010000417.1 GCA_023249095.1 Candidatus Rokuibacteriota bacterium
GATACGGGAGAGGGGCAGGTTGTCTACCAGCGTGTCGAGGACAGCCTGCGTCTCGCTGTCGATCCAGTGCAGGTTCTCGACGATCACGAACACGGGCCCGAGCTGGCTCTGGCGCAGCAGGAGTGCTTTGACGGCTTCGAGGATGCGGACGCGGCGGTGCGGCGGGTCCATCTGCTCCCACCGGGGATCCTTCGGCAGGATGTCGAGGAGAAAGAGTAGTGGCGACAGGAAGGCCTCGATGGCGTGATCGAGCAAGAGAAGCTTATCGGTGACCTTGCGAATGATCATCTCAGCCGTGTCGCACGCCTCGATCTGGAAGTAGCTCCGAAGCATCTCGATGACGGACGGGGGAGATACAGTGTCGCTCGGCCGTGTGAGACAGCACTGCTCTCGAGGATGAGCCATCCCTGCGTGGCTTCGGCATGAGTCAGCTCCCAGACAAGTCGAGACTTGCCCATACCGGGCTCGCCGATGACCGCGGCGACTTGGCCGTGACCGGCGCGGGCGCGGGTCAGCTCGAGGTCGTAGCCCGTCGGTGGCTTGTCGCTGAAGCCGTGTCCGCGCAGGTCCACGCCGACGAACCGATGGGTGGGCGCCAGTGGCGCGGCCAGCACCGCGTGAGGTGGCCGTTATTGACGAACGTGGAAAATTGTGCGGTTTGCGTCTACATTAGGCAGCGGCGCCTGGGCGCTCCAGTAAGTCACGAAGCCCTTCGTCGCAATAACCCCCTCTTGGATCCCGTCTGGCGCCCCCGGCCCATGACAGCCGATGCCGAGGGTGCCCTGGCTCCCGTCCGAGTATTCGATCCGCAGAATCGCGTTCCCGTTGGCCCTCTCGTTTGTGTCGCCGATAAGGTCAATTGATCCCGGAAGTGCAAAATTGGCGAATTCCCAACTCGCAAGTTTCGTCACTTGGTAGGTGCCGCTTCCGGTGGACACGTTACCCTCAAAGGTCTCCCAGGTCCCCCCGCCAGTGACCGCGCCAGACGTCCCATCGCTTGCCGGCGCGACGAAGGTCCCGAAACCCGTGAGCTTGATCTGTCGAACAGCGTCAGCCTTCGCGAATGCCACCCCGCCGGGGCTAACGGTGGTTGTGGGGAAGTTGACGCTGATTATGTCCCAGCGGACATGGTCAGCTCCGGCAAAGGCGACTGGGACAGTAGTGAGAGTTGACAACAACACGGCAGCGATTCCGAGCAGCCAGCCTTTTGTGGTTTGCCTGTTCATGACGTCCCTCCTTTTGCGGTGTTGGGTGCGAATCACTTCTCTACAGTTAAGATCGCAAGATTGCCCCATAAGCCGCCATCCTCGGCTCTCAGGTGCGCCTGCGACGCGACGGTTCGTTCGTCGCGTGGCAGGCGTGCTGCCAAGAGCTACGACGGTCGCGCAGTGTTGACACAACCACCGGCAAGACCGGACCCTGATAACAATCTATTGAGAATACGGGTTAGTCGGGACGGGTCCTAACACGCAGGAAGTAGTGCTTACCCCCGAGAAGACGAAGGTATCGCCGAACTCGCTGACCGCTTCCCCCGTCAGCCGGTTCAGTGGGTCGACGGCTTCCCCAAAGAACATGATCGAGAGCGCCTGGCCAAACCGAGACACCGCTTTGAAGCGCTGGGGGACCGTATTCAGTTGCCCATGTCGCCAGGTAATAGTCTGGAGAAGGGCGTCGATGGTGAGGTCGCCGGGGCTTGGCACGTCGAAAACGAAGCAGTCATTGAAGCTCGTTCCAAAACTTGACACGACCATGACCGCGTAGGTCGTGTTGTCGGGTCCCGCTGTCGCTCGAGGAACTATGCCAAAAAGAACCAGAGCTCCCATGAGTACAGCAACAAAAATTACCGCTAACCCATGCGTCTTTTTGCACCGATCCATACTCTGCCCCTCTCTTATTCGGAATTCCCGATTGAATTGACGCTAATCAGGATTCCCATTTCGGACTGGTTGTGTCCCATTTCGGACTGGTTGTGTCACGTTTGCTGTGGAAAATACAGGAGCGAACCAGGTCCCCGTCTTCCCATCTATCTAGCTAGTTTCTGTCGCGGTAGTCTTTGACTACCGCGACAGAAACTAGCTAGGAATTCCGGTTCGTGGAAATCCTGGCTAGACTCCCGGGCTCGAGTGCTGCGCCGCCGCGTCTACGGCTTGCTCGTCACGCTGTGCTTCAGCCGCTACGCGTTTCACTTTCAGGCGGTCTGAGTTCGCAGCGCCTCCTGCACTGCGGCCAGCCATTGCTCCGCCCCTGCCCCTTCGATGTCCTCGAACGTCACGCCGTCCACACCCGGTGCTCCGCCATGCTGCCAACGCATGACGCCTTCTGCTTGGCCCGACAACTACAACCGTGACGAGTGCCACCTCTAGTACCGACCCGACCGGCTGTCAAGATGAAAGAGTTTGCACACCTCAATCGGCTCGTGGCGCGGTGGCGCCCCGCGCCCTGATGATTAGGGATCAGGGGCCAGGTGTCAGAGCCTCTCGGTCACTTTGAACGATGAATCACTGGAGAGTGTCAAGACCTACCGGTCACCGAGGGAGGGTCGGCCACTGGATCCGAACGCCACGTCTTCGTAGGTCGCTTCGGCCCCCAATGTTCCCTTCGCCGACTGAGCCCGTTGACCTCGTGATCACCGATATTTCGATGCCGGGCCTCTCAGGGTGGGACGTCGCCGCGGGGTGCCGCGCCCAGGCTCCCGAGTGCCCCATCGGGCTGGTCACCGGCTGGGGAGATCAGTTGGACCCCGCCGCGGTCACGCGGCTCGGGATCACGTTTGTAGTTGCTAAGCCGTTCGACGCGGCCAGCGTGCTGCGCCAGGTCGCAGAGGCGCTGCGAGCCCGGGTGACCTCGTGACGGCTTCCCTCTGGGCTCCCGCGCTGAGTGGGGTCTCGATCGGGCGGTCAAGCCTGCGCCACTCTCGTCCACGCGAGTCGTCTACTTCGCCCGATGTCCATGCAAACCTCTGCGATTGCTGAACGTCTCCGTCGCTGGGCCTCCGAGCTCGTGTGGTGGACTCGCTGTCGTCGCGCCGAGGGTAAGCACGTGAAAAGGCGCGCGCTCGGCGACTCTCGGGAGTGCTGGGAACTCCGTGACCCCACTCAGGAATAAAGTCGTGGGGAAGTCGTCTGAAGTCGTCGGACGGAAGTGGATGAAGTCGTCACTGAGTGCGGACAGGTCGTCGGAAGTCGTCGCCGACAAGAGCGGCAACCGACCGCAACCGATCACGACTCCGCCTGCGGGTGAGCCGCCATGATCTTGGCCCGGCCACGTGCAGCCCGCTGGCGGTGCCGGGAGAAACTCTGGCCCCTTCGAAGGACTCGGGCTCGGAGCATGGTTTATCGTCAGGAATCGCGGTGGGCTCTCGGGGCAGGACGTCGAGCAGGCGGCTCTGAACGAGCATCCGAGTCGACCACCTCGGGCTCCTTGGGCTCGACGGCCGCGACCAGTGCGATAGGCTCGGGCTCCTGGTCGTTGGCAGCGGCGGGTAGCTGGCGCGGATCGACGTACTTCTCCGATCGGCGCCGATCGAGAAAGGCCGCCACGTCAGCGGGCACCATGATGACGCGGCCGTCCTTTGTGGTATGGGGCATTTGAGCCTCGCCGGCGGCGGTGTCCTGCGAGCCCCACCGTTGAGGAGCGCGCGCGCGCAACCACGCCAAGGCCCATTTCGGACTGCCGCCCTTTTGCAGCGCGACGACGTTTCGCGCCTCGGCCTCGGCCATCGCCCGGACGACGTTGTCGTGAAAAACACGGTAGGGCTTGGGCACCCTGATCATCTGCGGATCTTGGCCGCTGCCCACGATGAGCCAGCGGTACATCTCGTCGTGGCGCGCACCCAAGAGGATCTTGGCGACGACTTCGAGCGGGCACCCGGCCTTGAGGTAGCGAGTGGCCTCGGCGGTGATCGCGGCGGTCGGTCTGGTGGGTCGGCGCTTCATGGTCAGGCTCCTCGGTCGAGCAGATCTTGGAATGACCGTCGCCGCTCAGGGTGGTCGAAGGGTCCGGCACCCCATCGAGACTCCCCAATAGGGCCGCCAGCCCTCCCCGCCAAACTCGAAGTCATCTTGCGATCGAGCAGGACAACGACCGGGGACGTCGGGGAAGAGCTTGGGGTCGGGTGCCTTCCCGCAAACGGGGCAGGTCCCCGCCGTCGTGATGTGTTTGAGCGCCTCAGGCCAAGCGTGGTCGGCCAGGACGCAGTAACGCTCGGCCCCGGCGGCCGGGTGCGCGTGCCGGATCGACTCGACGATCCGCTCCTGCTCCTGGGCGCGCCGGGCGGCAGCAGCGGCTAACTAGTTTCTGTCGCGGTAGTCAAAGACGCCTGTATTCACGCGGGGTTGTGGCAATCTACGGCCCGGCCTTTAGACGCCGCCGGGCGGTCGGGACCCGCC
>JAHFDK010000142.1 GCA_023249095.1 Candidatus Rokuibacteriota bacterium
TGCATCTCGAATGGTTTCCTGGCTACGCGCCGGAACTCAACCCGGACGAATGGGTCTGGGCGCATTTCAAAGCGAAGCTCGCCAACGGCCACCCGGACACCGTCGATGAACTCATGGCCACGCTCTGCCGGATCACCAAGCGTGTGACCAAGCGCCCCGACCTCATCCGCTCGTTCATCGCGGGCTCCGAGTTGCCGGCTTTTTTGTGACCTCGATGTCTATTACTTATGCACAGATCAATAAGAGTGACAGCGAGCAGCGCACTGAGGAGACCCGGGACGATCCAAGTCCGCGAGAACCCGTGGACTTTCGGCAAGAGCTGCTCGGTGCGTGGTGTGTCGGGTCAGTTGGTAGCCAATTGGTAGCCAATTTTACTGCGAGGGTCGGCCCACTTCGGCGCGCGCATCACACCCGCAGGCTCATCGCTCGGGCTCACCAATTGGCAGGTACCGGATCCGGTGGCGCGCATCCTCGACAATTACGATGACCGGACGCGCGAGGGCGTCCCCAGAGGTCGCGAGCACCGCGGCCAGCCGATCGATCACATGCGCAGTGCGAGCGTTGTCGAGCCGAAAGAGAACGACCCGCCCGGGTCGGTCCCCCGTGAGGGCCGCGAGATCTCCGAAGTCGAGGTCGAACGTGAGGACGATCCGCTCTTCCGCGAGCGCCTTGGCGAAGACCTGCTCGTCAGGCTCCCGGTGAAGCCCCTCGTCGCGGAGGTGGACCGCGTCGTGCCCCTGGCCACGGAGCCATTCCACCACACGCACGTCCACGCCCATGTCGGCGAGGAATCGCACGAGGCAGGCCTATGGGCTCCGGACTTCCTCGCGGGTCAGCCAGGCCGCGTACTCGAGGGCCTGCTGGATGTCCTGCGGCTCGAGGTCGGGGTAGCCCTGAAGGATGTCAGCCACCGGCGCGCCGTGGGCGACCTGGCTGACGATCACTGACACCGGGATCCGCATCCCTCGGATGCAGGCCCGGCCCCCCATGATCTTCGAGTCGAAAGTGATGCGGTCTAACACCGGACTCCCCCTTGGCTCTACCACCAGACTACTGCGGCGCCGGGGAAAAACAAAGCCGGCCTCGCGGTTGGCTCGCGGTCCGGCAGGATTTTTCATCGTCTCGCCTTGGGACCCTCCGATCAATGCCCAAACGTGGTGTCCGCTTCGGTGGACGTCTGGCGCGGGAGCCTTCCTGGATGGGAACCCGCCCTGGCGGCCTGCGCGCACTCCTTAACTCATCCGAGATGTGCAAGGCAAGAACCTGGTCGACGCGCGGAAGGCTGAGGGCGCGCTGCCAGCCCCGGCAACGAAGCGCGAGCGGCTTGACCTGCCCCTTCGCCCGCGATACCGTCCCGGCAGACCGTCCGCCGACAGACCCGGTTCGGTTCAGAACAGGGAGGCTTCCCATGAGACGACCGCGAGGCCTCTTCGCTCCGCCGCTCATTCTCCTGATCACCGCGTACGCGTTCTCCGCGCCGCACGCACATGGAGCTCTAACAACAACAGAGGTGAGGCGATGATGAGAGCACGCACCCGGTGGCTCTTCGTTCCGTTGCTCGCCCTGATCGTCATGTTCGGTTCTGCTTCGCCCGGCGCCGCCGCCCCGGAAGGCCAGATGACCTGGGCCGTCCACATCTCGCTCGCTCCCACGTGGTTCGATCCAGCCGAGACCTCCGGGATCATCACGCCCTTCATGCTCCTCTACGCGCTGCACGATGCGATGGTGAGGCCGAGCCCGGGGAACCCCATGGCCCCCAGCCTGGCCGAATCGTGGAGCGCAACTCCGGATGGGCTTACCTACGAGTTCGTCCTTCGCAAGGGAGTCAAGTTCCACAACGGGGATCCGGTCACCGCCGAGGACGTCAAGTTCTCGCTCGAGCGCTACCGCGGGGCGGCTCACAAGACTCTCAAGGAGAGGGTCGCCGCGGTCGAGATGCCGGACCCCGACCGGGTTCGCATCCGGCTCAAGCAGCCGTGGCCCGATTTCATGACTTTCTATGCGACCGCGACCGGAGCGGGCTGGATCGTGCCGAGGAAGTACGTCGAGAAGGTCGGCGACGATGGATTCAAGAAGGCGCCGATTGGTGCCGGGCCCTACAAGTTCGTCTCGTTCACCCCGGGCGTGGAGGTCGTCCTCGAAGCCTTCGATCAGTATTGGCGGAAAGCGCCGGGTGTGAAGCGCCTGGTCCTGAAGGCGATCCCGGACGATTCGACGCGCCTGGTCGCCCTGAAGCGAGGCGAGGTGGACATCGCCTACAACCTCCGCGGGACCTTGGCCGAGGATCTTCGCCGGACGCCCGGGCTGACGCTGAGGCCCGTCCTCGGCCAGGTCACGAACTGGCTCTACTTCCCCGACCAGTGGGATCCGAAGTCGCCGTGGCACGACCGGCGCGTGCGCCTGGCTGCCAACCACGCCATCGACCGGCAGGCGATCAACCAGGCCGAGAACCTGGGGTTCGCCCGGCTGACCTACACGATCATCCCCTCGAGCTTCGAGTTCTACTGGTCGTCGCCCGGACACTCCTACGATCTCGCCAAGGCGAAGAGGCTCCTCAGCGAGGCGGGATATCCCAGCGGCTTCGACGCCGGCGACCTCTTCTGCGACGCCGCGGTCACCTATCAGGGCGAACCCGTGGCCAACTACCTCAACGCGAGCGGCATCCGCGTGAAGCTCCGGCCGCTCGAGCGGGCGGCCTTCTTCAGAGGGTATTCCGAGAAGAAGCACAAAGGCCTGATCCTGGCCGGCAGCGGGGCCTTCGGCAACGCGGCCACGCGGATCGAGGCGTTCGTGTTCGGGGGCGGGACTTACGCGTGGGGAAGCTATCCGGACATCGACGGGCTCTTCCGGGAACAGGCGGGTGAACTGGACCCAAAGCGGCGCGAGGCGACCTTGCACCGCATCCAGCAACTCGTGCACGAGAAGGTGATCTTCGCGCCGATCTGGCAGAACGCCGGCCTGAACGGCGTGGGGCCGCGGGTGGAGGAGTCGGGATTCGGGCTCATCGCTGGCTACGTGTTCACCGCGCCATACGAGGACCTGAAGCTCAAGGCCAAGTGAGGCCATGAAGGCTCGTGGCCTCTTCAGCGCCCGAGGGGCGCGCGGGAATCAGCGGGGCACCTTGAGAGATCGTGAAGATTCGGTGTCTCGAATCAGGCGGGCGCCTTACGCTCACCCGGCACGACATGGAGGGAGCGATGGATCCATTGGGGACATTCCGCACTCGTGTCTCGTGTCGTCGCATCGTCGTGCTCCTGGCGGCCGCCGTGCTCCCCCTGGGTTTGACCCAGGGAGTGGCCGGCCAGACGGCTCCCGGAGAGGCAGTCGTCGCCTGGCACGTCACCCTCGCCCCGAGCTGGTTCGACCCGTCCACCGCCCCGCCGCAGATCACTCCTTTCGGGTTGCTCTACGCCATCCATGACGCGCTGCTTCGCCCGCTGCCGGGACAGAAGATGGGGCCGAGCCTGGCGGAGTCGTGGACGGAGAGCCCGGATGGGCTCACGTACGAGTTCAAGCTCCGGCGCGGGCTCAGCTTCCACAACGGCGACCCCGTCACCACCGAGGACGTGAAGTTCAGCTTCGAGCGCTACAAGGGGGCGGGGGCCAGGCCATTGCGGGAGCGCGTCCGCCAGGTCGAGATCGTCGATCCCCTGACGGTGCGCCTCCATCTCAAGGAGCCCTGGCCCGACTTCCTGACCTTCTATGGGACCTCGGCCACGGCCGCCGGGATCGTCGTCCCCAAGAGATACCTGACGCAGGTCGGGGACGACGGCTTCAAGAAGCACCCGATCGGCGCCGGTCCCTTCAAGTTCGTCAGCCACACGCCCGGCGTCGAAGTGGTGCTCGAGGCCTACCCGGGGTACTGGCGCCACGTACCCCACGTCAAGCGACTCACGATGAAGAGCGTCCCCGAAACGACCACGCGCGCGGCGATGCTGAGGAGCGGAGGCGCGGATATCGCCATCGCCCTGGATGGCGAGGACGCGGCGACCGTGAAGCGGGACCCGCGCCTGCAGCTCGTGACCGCGCGAGGGGCCGGGATCTTCTGGATCGAGTTCGCCGACCAGTGGGACCCGAAGTCCCCTTGGCACGACCGGCGCATGCGGTCGGCGGTCAACCACGCGCTGGATCGCAAGGCGATCAACGAGACCGCCTGCCTGGGCTCCTGCCCGCCGGCCGGAGTCATCGTGCCGCGCTTCATGGATTTCGCTCTCGTGGTCGAACCGCCGCCCTACGACCCCCACAAGGCGAAGCAGCTGCTCGCCGAGGCCGGCTATCCCAACGGTTTCGATGCCGGGGATCTCGTGCCGATTCCCCCGTTTTTCGCGGTGTCGGAAGCCGCGGTGAACAATCTGAACGCGGTGGGGATCCGCGTGAAGATGCGGCCGACCGAGCGCGCGACGTTCTACAGCAACTGGCAGCAGAGGAAGCTCCGGGGTCTGTTCCTCACCGCGGTGGGGAACTCGGGCAACGCGGCCAGCCGCGTGGCGGAGTTCATCTACTCCAAGGGGGGCTACGCCTACGGTGGGTATCCCGACATCGACGACCTGTTCCTGCAGCAGGCCGGGGAGCGGGACGTGACGAAGCGCGAGGCCCTGCTTCACCGGATCCAGCAGCTCACGATCGACCGGGTGATGTTCGCGCCGATCATCGACCTGCGCGGGCTGATGGGGGTCGGGCCGCGCGTCGCCGACCACACGATCAACTCGCTTCATCTGGTTCCGTTCCCGTCCTGGGAGGACCTGCGACTCAAGAGCCCATAGAAACGCCTCGGCTGTCTCCGGAGCGCCCGATCGTGATCGGTGGGCCGTCAAGGACTCGAACGTTACTGCGGAGCACGTCGGTGACTGCTCGGCTCCCTGCTGTGTGGTATGTGCTCGACCGCCGAAACGATTAGATCCGCCGTCCCTCTTTCGCCCCACACGGCTGAGTCAACTGTTAGGTTATAGTGCGTCGGATCCCGCCAGTCAGCATGATAGAACGTGCGCACGTAGTCGGTCCGTAACCGGTCCATTCCGGCGATGCGTCGTTCGGCTTCGGAGCGCGTGAGCTTTTCCATCTGTATCACTCGTTGTACGCGCGCCTCCAGCGGAGCGAAGATGAACACGTGAAGTGTTCTGGGTCGTTTGGCCAAGATATGGTTCCCGCCGCGACCAACGATGATCGCTCGGCCCTCTTGGGCAATGTCTTCAACGATGGTCCGCGTCATGTGCAGAAGGTTGGCGTCATCCAGCCCCCGTGGTGGAAGGATGCTGTAGGCTGTTGCGAATCCGCCCATCCCTAGAAGCTCGACCAGCTTTTCGATGAACGACGCGACCCGTTCGTCCTTGGCCTCAACATCCGTTTCCGCTAGCTGATACTCGGTCGCCATCTTGCGCACGATTTCCTTGTCCCACACCGACCACTGCAGACGACCACCAAGGTCACGGGCGATTTGACTGCCACCGCTCCCATACTGGTGAGAGATGGTGAGCATGAGTGTATCCGACGTGCTCACGGTCACCTCCGTTCACGCCCAGGGCGTAGCTTCAAGGCGACACGGTCTAGTCGCGCACCACCAGTTCGGCGACGGGAACCCCCGCCCTGAACCGTTTCACCAGGTCGTCTGGATCGTACTCGACGCCGATCGGATTCCGATCGAACGCCGGCGACAGCATCCAGTCTTGCCCTTCTTTCGCGGTCGCGAAGTTGTCGATCTGCAGCTCCACGCGGTTGCCGTCCGGGTCGCGGTAATACATCGACGTGGTTGGCCCGTGGTTGACGCAGAAGAACGGCCGGATCCCGCGGTCCCTCAGCCGGACGTAGTTGTCGAGGAACTCCCCCATGGAACCGAAGGTGAAGGCCACGTGGTGCAGGCCCGGCTGCTCGACGGGCTTGACGCCCAGCTCGGTCCCGGCCGGGTCACGCGGGGCCAGCGGACCAAAGTCTAGGAAGGCCACGCGGTGATGCTCGTCGTCGTACGTCGCGAAGGAAAGGTGCTTGTTCTCGTAAATCACGTGCGCGCCCAGGACGGCACAGTACCAGTCGCGCATCTGGGCCATACGGTTGGTCTGGTAGACGAGGTGCGCCAGCTTTGTCGGTGGCATTGCTCTCTTCTCCTGCGGGCCGGGCCCGCTCTGTGACGGCCACGCCAGGCTCTGGATCGACAAGTAGTCCTCAGCCCGAAGGGGGGCCGGCGCCGGCCACCGCGCACCGGCTCCTCGACGGGAAGGTCAATCTGAGCGTACTGAGCGGATCGAGCCTCCCGGAGCCTAGCGGCCCGGCCCGGTATACGTCAGCGGCTTCTTGCTCGCCTGGTCGACCTCCTCGGGGGTCATGAGGACGATGGTCTTGCAATGGGCACCGCCTGAGGCGCTCACCGCCAGCGAGACAGCCGAGGCGCTGGCGTGGTCCGGCACATCGGCGACGACGAAGGCGTCGGCGTCGCCAAAGGCAAAGTAGAAGGACTCGATCTTGCCGCCGACGCTCTTGGCCGCTTGCTCGGCCGCGGCCCGCCGCTTGCTACCGCCACCCTCGAGAAGCCCTTTGGCACCCTGCGCGGTGTAGGAAACCTGGAAGAGATACTTGGCCATGTCGGCCTCCATCACATCGGGACGGTTGAGGAAGGGGAAGTGCGGTGATGTTAAAGACGACGGGGGTACGCTGTCAATGCCCTCATCCCATCCCGGGCCTTGACGACCGCGCTCGCCGAGGCCATCCTCGCCGCGCACCATGCGGATCACCGCGATCGAGCCTATCCTCGTCGGCGTCCCGCTCCGCGAGCCGGTCAGCGGCGTGTACGGTGTTACCGCGATCCCGCGGAGCGTGCTCGTCCGCTGCTGCGTGGGTTCAGGATTTCCGTGATGTTTGGGAGGAGAACGTACTCAGCAATGGCCGCAGAGCTTTGCCGCCACACTTGGGGCACTTGATCGGCCCTTTGTCGTGCTCTCGAATCGACAGGGTCAGCTGGATTTCACGTTCGCACTTGTCGCAGTAGTACTCGTACACGGGCATGGGTGGTCCTCCTCTTGACGCTGAAGCCGTTGACGGTCCAGCAACACGTTCCGACTCAAGCCCCGGCAGGGACGTAACGTGCGCCGAGAGTGAGTCGACGCCCCTTGCGGCGTAGCTTCATCATGGATTCTTCTTATCCGCGCTGGATGCGGTCCTCGGGAACCTCCACGCGCTTGATGCCCTTGAAACTGAAGAGTAGCTCGACGAGATAGACGGAAGGCTCGGCGGAGACCTGCTTCACGATGCTGCCAAGCGCTTCCGGCACGTTCTGACTGAAGGCCACGCCCTTAATCGTCAGGCCGCTTAGGTTGACCTTGACCCGCTGGTTGGGCTCAAACATCTCCGAGCCTCCTCAGGCCCGACGGTCACCGGCGGCTCTGACTACCAGTCGTCGTGATCGTGATGTGGGACAGGGTCGTGTCTTTCTTGGCCCCGTGCCAGTGTTTCTCACCGGCCTTGATATGCACCACGTCTCCCGCGGTGATGTCCCGCTCTTCGTGCTCCGTCGCAACGATCCCGCTACCCGCCGTGACCACCAGAATTTGGTCGCAAGTATGGGCATGCCACCCGGTCGTCGCGGGGACTGAAATTGACGACGCTGCAGCGATAGTCGTCGGACGCGTTATCCGGGATGATGGTCTGCCGTGTCCGTGTCACCGATCCCCCCGTCCATCCGGCAATCGGGGTGGCCTCGCCCAGGGGCTCTTCCGGCAGGGCGTTGAGTCTAACGACGCGCATGGTGTTAGTCCTCCTTGTCCAGCCGGGATGTCGTCTTCGTCTCCTCGCGGTAGAACTCCGCGGTCTTCACCGGATCGTCAGTCGACAACGCGACGTGTTTGATACGGGTCATAGCGCTCTCCTTTCCCTCGTGGGCATGTCATCGCGCAGCGCTCCTTACAAACCTCCCTCGGTCGCAGCCTCGGTGGCGACCCCCATGAGGGCCTCCCCGCCACCAACGCGACGGCGCAGTCAGCGCAGCGACCAGCGACGCAATAGAGCGTAAGAATTCCAAAGCCAGCCACCAACCTTCCGCCCCTGGAGCCCGGTCGCGACCCAAGATCACGCCCGCGGAGGAGCTAAGTCAAGCGCCTCGGCCCAGACGTGACCGTCCGCAGGGCTCAGAGAGCGGAGCTCCGCACACAACCCTGCCCTCGGTGAGAAGAAGCCGGGCGCGGGAGGATCCGGACCGACGGGGGTGAGCAGGCGACGGCAAGAAGACCCGATCCGTCGGGCCCAGACCATCCGATCCCGAGCGTCGGGGTGCTCACGCTTCCCGGCGCGGGGGCGAGCGCGACGGTTCTGCGGATGGCGACGCGATCACGAGCCCCAGCCGCTCGAGCAAGCCCCGCAGGCTCTCGCCGCCTGGCCTGTGCGACCGCTCAAAACAACGGTGTGGCCCAGTCTGCAGCGTCGCCCATCAACGTGAGCCAGAACGACAGCGGCACGTACCGGGCGCCGCGCCCGAGACCGATCCGGCGCAGCACTCCGAGCCGAACCAGCCCTGCGAGCTCGCGCCGCGCGACCTCCCGAGAGATCCGGCAGCGAGCGATGATGTCGCGGCGCCGGACTTCGCGCTGCTCGGACACGATCCGGAGCGCCTCGTGTTGGAGCCAGGACGGCCTCGAGCTCCCGCACGTTGCCACGCCAGGCATATTGCTGAAGCACCCTCAGCGCCTCTCGCGTCGCGCCCGGCACCGCGAGGCCATAGCGCTCGTTGAGCTGGACGCGGAGGTGCTCGACCAGAAGGCGAACGTCGGCACGGCGAGCGCGAAGCGGTGGCACTTCCAGCACGGCTCGGCGCAATCGGTAGTAGAGGTCCTCCCGGAACGTTCCGCGTTCGACCGCGACCTCCAGGTCCCGATGTGTGGCGTCGAGCAGCCGCACGTTCACCCGCCCCGTCTCGGTGGATCCCACCGGCCGGATCTCGCCACTCTGCAGGAAGCGCAGGAGCATGACCTGGGCATCGAGCGGGAGGTCGCCCACCTCGTCGAGGAAGACGGTCCCGCCGTCCGCGACGGCGAGGAGACCCTGCTTCTTTGCGACCGCGCCCGTGAACGCCCCCCGCTCGTGACCGAACAGTTCGCTCAGCACAGCTCGCGCGTGAGCGCGCCACAGTTGACGATCTCGAAGCGACGTCCCGCGCGCCGGCTGAGCTGTTGGATCGCCCGGGCCACGAGCTCCTTCCCGGTGCCGGTCTCGCCGACGACCAGGACCGGCACATCGATCGGCGCCACGCGCTCGATCCGGCGGAAGAGCGCCTGCATCACGGCGCTCCGGCCGATCATCCCGTGGAAGGAGGGCAGCTCGCTCGACGGCATCCGCGCCCGGCTCCTCACATCCTCGCGGGCGCGGACAGAACGCCGCCCAGCCGCACGAGGGTCGCGTCGTCTGGGCTGGGCGCTGGACGCTACGCGAACAGGATCAGGCCGCGGGCCGCTATGCCCTGGACCAAGTGCCTGGCGTCATATCGCCGAATGCAGCAACCGGTCAATGTCCACTCTTTCAGGCGTCTCGATTCATGGACGCTTGGACCGCGCGCGCCATTCCCGCATGAAATGGACGAGCTGCTCTTTGCCCCGTAGCTCCTCGAACGGAATCAGCAGCCGGCGGTCGCATCTCCGGCCGTACACCTCGACGCCCTTCGTGTTCACCCTGAGCAGCAAGGCCCCGCACGCGCATTGGAGCTTCTCCAGCTCCTCGGACGTGGCCATCGTCGGCCCTCCCCCGGGGCTGAACACGAAAGCCCAGCCCACGGCGTCTCCGTGGTTGCTGGGCTCTGGGTGCTCGAGCCGCGAAGGATCCGGGCTCGGGATCGCTGATCCGACCGCTGGCCGTGTCCCTCCTCAGGCGGGCGGCGCCCCCGCGTGGCGATTCCCATCGGCGGCGCTCACGATATCCCCGGCGCCCATGATGCGGCGTGACTGACCCTTGGCAACCCGCTCGCCCCCAAGGAGCGATGCACTCATGACGATCATCGCCAAGTGGCTCGCATTGTTCGTCGTCGCGGGACTGTGCGAGAGCGGCGGAGGGTACCTCGTCTGGCAGTGGTGGCGGAACGGCGCCTCGTGGCTCGTCGGCGCCGTCGGCCGCGTCTACGCCGCCTACGGTGGGGTCTTCGTTCTGCTCTCCGTCCTCTGGGGATGGGCCATCAACCGCGCCAGACCGCTCGACCTGCTCGGCACGCTCTGCTTGGCCGGCGTCGCGGTCATCATGTACTGGCCCAGTTGACGGGCGGTGCCGGTGAGCGGACGATCGCAATGCCGGGTTCGCCCGCGGCTACTCCCCCGGCCGCTTGAGCGACGCGCGGAACCCTGCGCGGTTGACGGCGTCGACCATCTGATCGACCGTCACCTGTCCCGGGTCGAACACCACGCGGGCCTCCTTGTCGCGGAAGCTCACGTCCGCCCGGTGCACGCCCTTGAGCCCTTCCAGGGCCCGCTTGACCGTGAGAGGTCACGTCCCTCACGTCATTCCCTCGACCGCGAGCACCACCGTCAACGTCGCGGACGATGCCGTTGAGAGGAGCAGGAGCGCGATCGTCAGCCACGGAAGCACTCGACGTCTCATCGCGTCTCCTTCATGTCCATGCCCTTCATGTCGTGGCCCGCATCTCGGCTCTGACTGGCACCCTCAGCGAGTCGCGCGAGCAGTTCCGACGTCATCTCGGGGAATCGGTCCAGCACGATCGAGGTGACTACGACGAGGCTCGCTACGATCAGGAGCGCTAGCGTGACCCGGCTGCCTGCCATGCGGCAGGCGAGCTGCTCACAGCGCCGACGCTCTCGGACGTACAGCACCAAACCAGTGCCGACCCCGAGCACACCCGCCGGAATGAGGATCCAGCGGTACTGCATCGTCACGGTCATGAAGGCGCCACTCCCGAGACCGAGGACGATGACGGCGAGTGGCAGGAGACAGCAGAGCGAGGACAGCACGGCGCCGGCCCACGCCGCAAGCCCTGCGCCGACCGACCCCAGCTTCATGGCGTTCTCCTCCGGATGATCCGGTAGCGATACACCCCCAGCAGCACAAGGCCGACGAGGAGGGGGAAGAGGACCAGGTCCAAGCGACCCGTCCACGCACCGAGTCCGATCGCGCCGAGCACCAGCACCGCGATCGGCGTCAGGCAGGCTAAGCACGCGAGGGCTGCGCTAATGACGCTGAGAGCGAACCAGCGATCACGCCACATCGCTCCCTCCTACAGCACTTCGGCAGCAAACGCGCCGTACTCGAACGTAAGCCGGTAGCGCCGCCCACAGCATTCGATCAGGTCTCCAGCCTTGGCACCGTCCAGCAGCGTCACGAGCTGGCCGCAGCCCGGACAACTCACCCGATGGGCCAGGGTCGCGACCAAGCGGCCTCCTTCCGCCCTCACCCGGAGGGCATGGCCCGCTCAGTTCGGGCAGTCCACCAAGTCGCCCGACCTGACGTCCGGCGGCAACTCGACCACCTCTCCACAGTCCGGACAGCGGACCGTCGGCACCGTCAAATCCCGAGGAGCCGCGTCAGGCGGCCCCGGTCGAATCCGACGATCACCTCGTCGTCCACCGTGATGACCGGCACGGCCATCCGCCCAGTCCGGGCGATCAGCTCCACACGGGCCGCCGGATCCTCGGCGACGTTCTTGGCGGTGAACGTGATCCCCTTGGACGAAAGAAACTCTTTCGCCGCGTGACACGACTGTCAGGTCGTGGACCAGTAGACGGTGATCTGCCGATTCGCCATCGTCATCCTCCGATGAGAAGACCGCCGAAGATCCGTCGGCCGAGCTTGAACGCCTCGACCACTGTCGCTCCCGCTCCTGCCACGTCAGGATTCGCCGCGCGCCACACCCTCAGGTGTTCTTCCGACCGGAAGAAGTTGAGGGTCGTTCAGAGTGAGGTGAAGCTTCGCCGTTGGCCCGCACCCTGCTTGCCGATCCACACCATGACGCCCTGGGCTTCGGGGCTTGGCCCATCCGGATCGACGGATATCTCCAAGGACGTTCTGCAGTGATGGCACTGCGACCGGATGTGCACGTGTCGCCCCAGCATCGGCGCGATTCCGAGGGCATCGGTTGCGCAACACGCGTACCGCTCCTGACCGTCAGCCAGCCGCACGACGAAGGGTGTCGGGATCGCCGAGAACGGGTACGCGATATCCACATGGCCTTCCCTGACCTGGACCAGGTCTTCCTCGTCCAGCGCGACGAGGGTCTCCCGAATGACCTTCGGTTGGCAGTCTGGAAAGGCGGCAGTGACTGTCTCCGCCGGGATCGGCCCGCCTCGTTCGACGAAGGCCCGGAGGATCCATTGGAGCACCTCTGTCTCGCGGGCGGCCCGGCGCGTGGCCCATCGGGCTTCCAACACGGGATCGATCAGCTCTTCAGCGGTCTTGATTTCCAGGGTCATAGGCATCCCCCATGGCGCAACGATAGAGTCTGTAGTAACTACAGACTCAAGGGTTATTTTCCGGGTCACGGAGGACGGCATGAACGCTCCAGCCCACCTCGCCATCGGGGTCCTGTCCCAGCGGACCGGGTGCAACATCGAGACGATCCGCTATTACGAGCGGGTCGGGCTCCTGCCTATCACCGCCCGGAGTGCCAGCGGCTATCGCCTCTACGGGACCGAACATCTCAAGCGGCTGACCTTCATCCGCCGGGCCAGGGCGCTCGGCTTCTCCATCGACGAGATCCGTACGCTGCTCAAGCTGGCGGACGAACGCAAGCGTCCCTGCGCCGAGGCCCGCGTCGTGGCCGCCGCCCATCTCGAGGACGTTCGGGCCAAGATCGCGGACCTCAGGGCGATGGAACGCGTCCTACGGGAAACCGTCGCGCGCTGCGCCGACGGGAAGGGCTCCGACTGCCCACTCATCGAGACACTCTACCGGGGAGCCGGGATCTCGCCCCGCAGCTCTCCCCAAAGCCGGCGTGATCGTGTGCTCGCCCCCGCTGACGTGAGGCCCGCCGCGCGACCCTGAACCCCCCCGAAGCTCCGCCGGCTCGCGCTGGCGCTTGACCTTCACCCAAGGGGCAAGGTGTAGCCTCGGGACATGGCCAAGAACGGGTTGTTGATCGGTCAGGTCGCGGCGACCGCCGGCGTCAGTCGAAAGGCGCTGCGGCTCTACGAGGCCGCGGGGATCCTCCCGGCGCCACGGCGAACGCTGGCCGGCTATCGGATCTATGACGGCAACGCGGTCAGCGTCCTCGAGTTCGTCACCCGGGCGCGTCGGCTGGGGTTCACGCTGGCCGAAGGTCCTCTTCTGGTCCCTCGCGAAGTCCAGTTACGACTACGTCAGCCGGCGCGAGTTCATGGACGAAGCCCTCACCCGCTCGCTCGGTATCAAAGCCGCCCCAGCCAACGAGCATGAGTGGGATGCTGCGCTGTCCGCTCTCGCTGCCTTGGAGGGCTTCTCCGGCCGATGGACGCACGATCTGCACTGTCTCGCCACGCGCGATGGCGAACGCTTGCTGACACCGTGCGGGACGACGCACTACTGGTGGCCGGAGTGACGCAGTCATCGGTCTGTGCGTCTGAGCGGCATCCTACATGCGGAGACCCTGACGACCGCGCGCCGGGCTCCTGAGCGAACGCGCTGATGGCCTCGATCCGCCGGCGCCGGCGCGCCAAGGGCGACGTGTGGGTCGTCGACTATCGCGACGGCGCCGGCGTCCGCCGGTGGGCGACCTTCCGGAGCCGGCGCGAGGCGGAGGACGCGCTCGCCCGGATCATCCCCGAATCCCGCCAGGCACCGCGGGCACATCAGGGACTTCCTCGCGCGCAAGCGCGGCGCCGGCCTTGGCAAGAACTCGGTGCGCCTCATCCGCGCCGTGCTCTCGGTCCTGCTCTCCGACGCCGTCGACGACGGGATCATCCTGGCGAACGCGGCGCTGCAGCTGCGGGGCTCGCGGCGCCGGCGTCCCGACTCCATCAGCCAGGCCGAGCGGCAGAAGAAGATCCGCCCGATGAACCACGGACAGCTCGCCGCGTTCCTCGCGACGGCCCAGGCCGATTCGCGGCACTATCCTCTCTTCCTGCTCCTCGCGCGCACGGGACTACGGCCCGGCGAGGCCTACGCGCTCCAGTGGGGCGACCTCGACCTCCGCGGGCGCGAGATCCGTGTGGAGCGGTCGCTCAGCGCTGGCCAGATCGAGACGCCGAAGACGGGACAGACGCGGACCGTGGACATGAGCGAGCAGCTCGCGCGCACGCTCCGGCGCCTCGAGATCGACCGCATGGTCGAGAAGCTCCGCCTCGGGTGGCAGGAGATGCCGCTGTGGATCTTCTGCACGGACGTGGGGACGCCGCTCGACGAGAGCCGCGTACGGAGGCCTTCGCCCAGGCGCTCAAGCGAGCGAAGCTTCCCGGATTCCGCGTCTACGACCTCCGTCACACGTTCGCGTCATTGCTCCTGGCCCAGAACGCGCCCATCACCTACGTGAGCGCGCAGCTCGGGCACACGGACGCGACGACGACGCTGCGCTGGTACGCGCGCTGGCTACCGCGCACGGATACGCGCGCGGTGGACATGCTGGACGACGGCTGGGTCAGCCCGGGTGAGCGTCTTGGTGAGGCTCAGGTCGGATCAGTTGGTAGCCAATTGGTAGCCAATCCGGGGTCTGAAGACGAAACAGGCGCTCCGGATGACTCCGAAGCGCCTGATTTGTCTGGTGGGCCGTCGGGGACTCGAACCCCGGACCCGCTGATTAAGAG